>NZ_JBAKHM010000003.1:0-493728 GCF_036902725.1 Micromonospora psammae
CGGCCCCGATCGACAAGGACCTCTACGACCTGCCCCCGGAGGAGTGGGGCGACGTCAAGCAGGCCCCGAACTCCCTCGGACAGGCGTTGGACTTCCTCGAGGCCGACCACGACTACCTGCTCGACGGCGGCGTCTTCACCCCCGACCTGATCTCCACCTGGGTCGAGTGGAAGCGGGCCAACGAGGTCGAGCCCATGGTGCTACGCCCGACCCCACACGAGTTCTCGCTCTACTTCGACTGCTGACGCTGCCGTACCGAGTCGGGTCTGCCTGCCTCCGGTCGGCGGAAACGGCGCCCCGAGAGCGGCGGGCCTCGTACCGTCGAGACATGGCGCAGCCGAGCCACGGCGTTCGAGCTGCACCGCCGCGTCGCCAACTCGACGGACGCCGTGGGAGCCGCCCTGCGGGCCGTCCACGACCTGCTCTGAGCAACGCTGCCCAGGCCGGGCGTCAGGCCAGCTCCGGCGGCGGCCACCACCGCCCGCACGATCGGATTCGACCATGAAGCGGCAAGACGTGACCGCCCCCGCGAGACCCGCGCCCGCCACCCTCACGCTCGGGGTCGAGGAGGAGTTCCTGCTCCTGGACCCGGAGACCGGGGAGAGTCTGCCGGTCGCCGAGCCGGTGCGCAACGCCCTGTCGGGCACCGCCCGCGAGCAGAGCCGGCAGGAGTTCCGGCACAGCATGGTGGAGATGGTCACCCCCGTCTGCACCGACCTGGCGCAGCTGCGTACGCACCTGGTCGCCCTGCGCCGCGCCGCCGCCGGCGCGGCGGAGGCCGCCGGGGCGCGGCTGGTGGCGGTGGGGGCCACACCGGTGTGCGAGGCGCACCGCACGGTGCCGGACGAGCAGCGGTACCACGCCATGTCCCGCCGGTTCGGGCCGGTGGCGCACGACCCGGCGGTGTGTGGCTGCCACGTGCACGTCGGCTTGCCGGACCGGGAGCTGGCCGTGCAGGTCTGCAACCACCTGCGCCCGTGGCTGCCGGTGGTGCAGGCGCTGACCGCGAACTCGCCCCTGCACGACGGCCGCGACACCGGGCACGCGAGCTGGCGCTCGATGCAGCTGGAACGGTGGCCCAGCATCGGACCCACCCCGCATTTCGAGTCGGCCGCCGACTACGACGCCACCGTCGCGGAGCTGATCGCCGCCGGGATCATGCTCGACGGCGCGATGGTCTACTGGTACGCCCGCCCGTCCGCCACGTACCCCACCGTCGAGGTCCGGGTCGGCGACGTCTGCCCCACCGTGGACGACACCGTGCTGGTCGCCGGGCTGGTCCGGGCACTGGTCGCCACCATGGTCGACCACGTCCACGCCGGGGCACCCGCACCCCGGATCCGGGACTGCCTGGTCGCCGCGGCGCACTGGCGGGCCGCCCACGACGGTCTCGACGGCGACCTCATCGACCTTCGCCGCGGAGGCGCCCGGCCCGCCTGGGATCTCGTCGATGAACTGCTGGTCACCCTCACGCCCGCGCTGACCCGGCACGGTGATCTCGACCTGACACGGCGGGAGATCGACCGGGTACGCCGCGAGGGCACCGGAGCGACCCGGCAGCGCCGGATCATGGCCCGTACCGACGGTGACGTCCGGGCCGTGCTGAACCACCTGACCGACCAGACCATCGCCGGCTGAGCGGCCGGGCGCGCAGCCCTGACCGGATGCCCGGACGGACCACGCGGCGGCCGGTACGTCGGCGAGCCGGCATCCTCGCGTCAGCCGAGGGTCAGCCTCAGCTGCGGCCGAGCGGTCACCAGGTCGCCGGCCAGGAAGGCCAGGTCGACAGCGACGTCGGTGAAGGTGATCGAGTCGGCCGACGCGGTCGGAATGACGTCGGGCAGCGGGCGGTCCGGCGTCAGCCTGATCTCGATGCCGAGCAGCCGGCCGACGAACTGGGTGGCGTACAGGGTGACCTCGCCCCGCAGCGTCAACCGGCCGGCCGAATAGCGGACCGGCCCCGGCGCGCGGAGCAGGGGATCGTCGGCCACGGCCTCCGCCATGCTGAACTTCAGCACCTTCACGGTGCCCCCGGTGGTCGGCAGGTCGACGATGCCCTCCAGGCGTAGACCCGTCATGGTCACCTTCGACCCGGTCAGCCTCGACCGGGCCGCCGCCGCCATCGGCTGACCCGGGTCGGCGGCGAGCAGCGGCAGCGTCCCCTGTCTGCCGCCGGTGGAAGGCGGCGTGGGCCTCGGGGTGGCGCAACCGGTCGCGGGAGGCGTCGGCGGGGGCGTCGCGGCCGTGACGGGTGCCGGCTCGGGCGGCGCGGGGGCCGGCACGCAGGCGCGCGCCGAGGCCGGGGCGGCCAGCACCGCGGCGGCGGAGAGACCGAGCAGCCCGAAAAGCACGGCGACGAGCCGCGGCTCACGTGCGCCGGACCCGGCGGGTGGATCGGCGACCTGGTACGCGAGGAACGCCGGCGGGGCCGCCCGGTCCGGCCTGATGGCGTCCCCGCGCGACATCAGCTCGTCGACGAGGGCGGAGTCTTGGCGATCGGCCCCCGGCGGCCCGGATCGGGGGACCCCAGGTCGATCTCCCGGCCCTCCTGCTCGCCCCGCACCGTCGCGTCGTCGGCCGGCTCGTGCGGCTGCGGGTCGTCGGCGGCCGACTCCGGCTCAGTGGAGCTGTCCGGCGTCGTCTCGTCGTCGTGCACCTCGCCCACCGACCCGCCGGTCGAGGGAGCGCCCGGCACCCAGGCGAAGCCGAGAGCACCGCCCACCGTGCCGAGCAGCACGCCGAAGAAGAAGCCGCCGAGGTTCACCCCGACCAGGGAGAAGAGGGCGGTCACGGCGGCGACCACGGCGTAGAAGACCCGCTGCTGCGGCTTGAACCACATCAGCAGCCCGCAGGTCACCAGGATGGTGGGGATCAACCAGGAGAGGAAGCCCGTCGGTCCCAGCTGGAAGGTCAGCCCCTGGAGCGACATCTGGGTGGTGCCGAAGATCTCCAGGCCGGCCGTCGCGGTCAGCAGGCCGCCCCAGAACGGCCGGGTGCGCCGCCAGCGGCGGAATCCACTCCACCCGTCGCGAAACCGGACCGCCTGCGCCCGCCGCGGTGCGACAGTTGCCACGTACGCCTCCTGCGGGGTAGGGGTCCCAGGGCAGGCCGATCACCGGAGACTTGCCGTCACGGCGGCGCCGCTGACCACGTCAGAAGCACTCCTTGGCGGCCGCACCGACATTCACCTTCAGCCTCAGGTCGGTCAGGCTGAACCGCCCCGCCTGGGTGGAGCGGGCAACCTGGCGGAGGTTCGTGATGGTGACGGCCTCCGCCTGCTGGCCGAAGCCCTTCGGCTCACCCCGCGCGCCCGGGGGACCGCCCTCGAGCGTCGAGGCGTCCTGCCCGATGTTGATGTTCCGGAACACCACATCGCCCTCGAGCGACTCCACGTCGATCAAGAGATCCCTCGCGGTGGCGGGCCGGCCGCCCCCACCGGCGGTGATGGTGAGCACCACGGGAGCACCGGGGACCTTCGCCGACTGGCAGAGGTCGAAGAGCTCCGCTTCGCGGATGCCCGTCACCGCCACCGGGTGCTGGGTGCCGTCGATCTCCTCGGCGACGCCGCCGTACTGGACGAAGCCCTGACCGCGCAGCTCGGAGGCGGAGACCTTGAAGGTCTGGCCGGAGACCGCGAACGAGGCCGCGACCGCGCCGTTGGCCATCCCCAGGACGATCAGGCCGGCGAGGGCCGTGGCGGGAATCAGCATCGCGGCGAAGCGCCGCCAGCGGGTACCACCCGGTACGTCGAACTGATCCTGCACGATCCCTCCTCAGGGGGTGCGTGGAGCCGGTCGGACGGCACGGACGGCCCGCCCACGAACACCTGGGACCCGATCGAACGATGGCGGTCGTCACCGCGCGGCGGCGGTCAGCGACCCGCACGTCCACGCTATACGAAAGTTACTCACAGTGGCGCACGTGTCACAGAAACGAGATCGAGGTACGGCGCGACCGGTGGAGTCCCCTCCGCGGGTGCCCGGGTGGGCGAGGGGTAAACGACGACCGAGAGCCCCGGATCGCGTTGCGCCAGCTGACGCCGGTGCGGCGAAGCCGCTGGCCGGGCACCCCGAAAGGGGTCCCGGCCAGCGGCCTTCGCACGTACGGCGGCCGGACACGGACTGCCTGTCCCCGTCCGCGCGGGGCAGCGCGACGACGCAACGAGGACCTCCCTCGGGCCAGGTGGCTCGGCACCCGCCCGGGAGGTCCTCACCTTTCCGATGGCGGATCAGACCCGCCGGGCGGTGCGCCACCGCTCGGCCCAGTAGCCGGCGCCGTCGAGGATGGACTCACCGGCGAGGTCACCCATCGTGGGGCCGTCCGCCTGCGACCGGCTGGAGACGAACCGGTGGTGGCCACTGTCGTCGAGGCCCAGGTAGATACCGGAGTGCTCGATGTGACCGTCGACCACCGGCCCCGCGTTGAAGAACAGCAGGTCGCCGGGGAGCAGGCGGTCCAGTCCGCGCGCCTTCTGACCGGAGTTGGGCATCAGCTGGGCGCCGGGGCCGAACTCGGCCATGGCGTACGCCCGGCGCGGCAGACCCTCACCCGGGGTGTTGGTACCCCGCAGCGGAAAGCCCAGCCGGTGGCCGTAGACCATCCGCAGGTAGCCGGAGCAGTCCAGGGCCAGGATGCGGGCCGGCTCGGGCTCCACGCTCTTGCCCTCCGGGAACATCCACGGGATGCCCAGGTAGTCGTAGAAATCGGAGCGTTCCGAGCGACCGTCGGGGTCGAGCGGATCCGGCGGCCCGAAGGAGGCGTCACCCGAGTACTGCTGTCCCCGGTTGTCCTTCTTCGGAGGAGCTTCGTAGATGTATTCCATGGCGATCGCCAGCACGTCGGGTGAGCGGTCGTTGCGGGCGGCGGCGAGCCAGTCGATGAACCACTGCTCGTGCTCGGCGCCGGCGCGCCACGCCTGCGGCGCCAACCGCACCCAGTACGTCGTCTCGACCTTCGCCGCGGTGTAGTGCGGCTCCTCGAAGGTGCGGGGAGGACCGTGGATGTGCGCGGTCCGAGCGCCGTCGGTCATGGTCGCGACCGGTTGCCCCGACGAGTCGATGATCTCCGTGCGATCGGGCGAGGTCGACCGTTGGTAGCTGTATCCCGACGGGCCGCGGGCCGGCTGGCCCGCCGCCGTCGTCACGCCCAGGGTCAGCTCCGGCTGGTCCTTCGGCGTCGGACGGGCCACGACGTAGGTGATGGTGCTCGCCACCAGCAGCAGAGCGAATCCGATGATCGTCAGCAGGACGGTTGATCTGCGGAAGTAGGCACGGAAGTTCATGCCGGTTCCTCCTCTCACCACTTGATCCCGGCCGTCGGTCAGGTCACCGGCACGAAGCCGGCGACGACGCCGCTGTAGGCGAGACCGAAGGTGATTCCGGTGACCACGACGGTCGCCAGGATGGTGGCCTTCGGCGGCTGACGTACGAGCTGGTAGGCGATGAGTCCTGGAATGACGAAGCCCAACGTCTGGTGCGCGAACAGCAGTGGCAGGTCCCGCTGGACGAGGACGAAGAGCGTCAGTTGGAGCAGCACACTGAGCAGCACGATCGCCGCGAACAGGCGCTTTCCGTAAAGGATCACCACCCGCTGCATCACGCGGGTGAGGAGATAGGTCAGAATCGTCATCCCGAAGATGATCACGGCCTGGAGCTGGTCCTCGATCAGCGTCAGCGCGATCCAGCCGGGCGTGATCATGCCGCCGGGCGACAGGTTGGTGGTCAGGTAGCACAGCAGGGCGAACACCAGCCCGATACCGAGGCTCGCGGTGGCGAGCTGTGCACTCAGTTCTCCGCCGAAGTTCATCTCATTGGATCCTTTCTCCGGTCGGCGTTTGCAGCATCGAGGCGGACTTGGAACCGTCCTCGCAGCTCCAGCCCGGCAGCGCCGCCAACTCGTGGACCAACACCTCACCCTGACCGTGGATGTTGCCCACGGCGATGATCGAGGAGTCGTCCGGCGTCGCCGCCGTCACCTCTTCCAGCAGGCGATCCGGGGTGAGCTTGCCGCCGAGGTCGACGACCCGGTCCTGAAGTTCGGCCGGCACCGTCGTCCGGGCGCTCTTGGTCAGCTCACCGATCAGGACTATCTGCTCCGGTTGCACCTGCCCGCTCATCTCGCCCATCTGGCCGTTGCGCTCGACCCGGTCCGGCCGGCAGTTGATGACCATGGTCAGCGGGCGGGTGATGAGCTGCTGATCCTCCAGTTGCCGGATGTTCATGAAGGTGGACTCCGGGTCGTTGGCGGCGAAGATGTTGGCGAACCGGATGCGCTTCTCGCCGTGCATGACCCGGGCCACGGAGAGCACACCCGGGTCGGGCGGCGCCTCCTGCATGCCCCGCAGCGCGCTCTGGCGGTCGACGCCCAGCTGCTCGGCGACGGCCAGCGCGATGGCGACGTTCTCCTTGAACGTGATCCAGCCGAAGCCGTCCATCTCCCGGTCGGTGACCGACTCGGGATCCACCGCGATCAGCCGGCAGTCCCGTCGGTCGGCCTCCTCCTGGATGATGGCCAGCCGGTCCCGCTCGGCGGTGATGCAGACCCCTCCCACCGGCATGGACCTGCTCAGGGAACGAGCGACGTCGTCCAGGGTGGGGCCCATCTCGGTCAGATGGTCCTCGCGGACGTTGCACAGCACGCCGATGTTGGACCGGATCAGCTTGCTCTGATTGGTCTCCTGCAGCGGCGGCATCACCGCCATGCACTCGATGACCAGAGCGTCCGGGTGGTACACGGCGGCCCGCCGCACGATCCCGATCTGCTCCACCACGTTCGCGATGCCGAACTTGCGGTGCACCGGCTCCTCGCTGGCGTCCGGGAAGATGAACCGCGCGGCGGTCCCGGTGGTCTTGGCGACCACCGTACGGCCACCGCCGCGCAGCGCACCGGCGCAGAGCCGGGTGATCGAGCTCTTGCCCCGGATCCCGTTGACCAGCACCCGGTCCGGAATCTTGTCCAGATTGCGGTAGTGGTTGCGCTGCTCGACGATCCCGGCCACGAGCAGTGCCAGGCAGCAGAGCACGAAGACGATGTAGAGGTACGCCATGTCAGCTCCTTCCGTCCCGATCGACGGGATCGTCGGCGGCACCCCGTGCGGGGACCTGCGGGAGCACGGCTGTGGGGTCGTCCTCCGTGCCACGTAGCCGGGTCGCGCCGCCCAACCGCGAGGAGCCGGTGTGCCGGACCTGACGGCAGACCTCCAGGCACACCGCCAGCGCGCCGATGTCGTCGTGCCGCTGCGGCGGGATGGGCACGTCGAGCGCGCCGCTGCTGATCCGGTCGGCCTCGCCGGCCAGCCGCCGCAGCGGGCGGGCGAAGACGAAGTACTGCCAGACCTGGGTGAGCAGCACGACACCGGTCGCCGCGCCGGCGACCAGCAGCGTCCACCGCCGCCCGTCGCTCTGCGGCAACCGCAGCCCGGCCAGGTCCTGCTCCACCACGAGCGACCACTTCAGGGACGTGACGGTGCTCGGCTTGGTCAGGCCCGCCGCCGCGATCAGCGCCGGCTCCCCGTCGGGCGTCTCCGCCTGACCGACGGTGCCACCCTTGAGCGCCGCGGCCGCGGCGCCCCGCGCGCTGCCCTCCAGCTCCTGGAAGGCGCGGAACCCCTCCGAGTCGAAGACCGTCCGCAGGTCCTCGTCGACGACCCGTACCTGGCCGTCGACCGCGCGCAGGATCTCCAGCAGATAGTCGATGTTGAACTCGCCGACGGTCGCGACGCCGTCGGGGCTGACCCGGAAGGCGTAGACCACCGGCAGACGGTCCGTCCGGTCGTCCAGCTCGATCCCGACCTCACCCTTCACCGGCTCGTTCCGCAGCGGCTCACGCCCGGCGGAACTCACCGCCGACCCGTTCGGGTCCATCAGGTAGAGGCTGCGGAACCGCTGCTTGTCCGCGAGCTCCTGGTCGAGCATCGGTGACATCTGGGCCGGGTCGCCGGCCTCGGCCGCCTGGGAGATCCGGATGACCGTCTGCAGACCGTTGTTCAACGCCTTGCCCAGCAGCGTGCTCGCCGCTTCGGCCCGGCTCTCCTCGTCGCGTACGAGCTGCTGGGGAAGCGGCGCCTCGGGCGCGCGGAGCGTGGCCGCCGCGGCCGCGGCCGGCCAGAGCAGCGCCACCACGGTGGCCACCGCGAGGCCCTGGGTCGCCGTCGGTCGCCACCGCCACCGCCACCTGCGGCGCGAACCGGCCGCCGACGAAGGGTCACCGGCCGCGGGGGCCAACGCACGGGCGATGCGGTGCGCCTCCGCGACGCCCAACCACGGCCGCCTGGCCGGCACGGTTCCACACGCGTTGGCCTTGGCCTGCCGGAGCAACGACCGCACGGGACCGACCAGCGCCAGCCGCATCAGCAGGAAACTCGGCACCGCCAGTGCCAGCAGGGACAGGCCGAGCAGGAACCCCCGAAACGTGGAGGTACCGCCGGTCTCGTCCGCGACGATCATGGTGGCCAGCGTCACGCCCGTCTCGCCGACGGGAGCGGAGGAGACGACCAGTTGCCGGTCCGTCCATTCGGTCACCCTGATGGCGTGGCCCTCGGTGGAATCGGACGTGGCCAGGTCGCGGAAGACGACCGGCAGGTGGGTGTCGTCGACGGCGCTGACCCCCTGCATCAGGGTGCTCTTGCCGTCCGGGGTGAGCGCGAAGACGCCGTGCCGAGCGGTGGGGTTGAGCCGCATCTCGTCCACGCTCAGCGGCTGGACCGCCAGCAGGGTCCGCGCGCCGTCCAGCGTGACGGTGCGGACCAGGGCGGGGCCGTCGGCGGTGGTGATCGGGAAGGTGCTGCCGCCGGGCAGCGCCGGCGGGAGGAGTTCGAACGGCACCGCGGCACCGGCCGTCGCCAGCGGACGACGGGTGGCGTTCTCCACGACCGCCGCGCCGTTCCAGATCGCGCCGTCACCCATCACCTGTTTGAGAAGTTCGGGGTCGGGCGTGGCCGGATTCCGGGTTGCCACCCGCCGGTCCAGGTCCTCGATGGAGTGCTGGATGGTCAGGCGCGTGCTGGCGGCGACCTTCGCCACGTTGTCCCGCTGCGAATCGACCACCGCCGGAGGAACGCCCGTCTGGTGGTTCAGGGCGAAGCCGAGCACGATGGCCGCCGCCAGGACCATCGTCGCCCAGAGGTACACCAGCGACGGCTTGCCGGAGCCCGCGGGGAATCCCGCAGCCGGCAGCTGCTGGTCGAGCGCCCGTTGGCGCCAGGTGACCAATTGCTCCTGGGACAGCGCGTTCGCCTGCCTCGTCACGACCGGAGCGCGTCCACTGAACCGTTCATGAATTCGCCGGCCAGGCGCAGGGTTGTCCCCTCTGCCATTTGCCTTCATGGCGACCCTTTCCTTCCGCGAACATCGGAAGCCGCACGGTCATTTCCGATCATCGGTCTCCGCAGGGTGAGGCGACGTCACCCTGCGGAGATGAACCTGAGCGTGCGGCATTCCACGGGCGGCTTCCCGCGTGCCGAGCAGAGGGGTGGAGTCCGGCTCAACGGCCGGCCGCGACACCGTCCCTGCGCTTGTCGGCCGCGCCGAGAAGCTGGTCGCCTCTCCGCTCGATGGCGGTGGAACCGCTGTCCAGCGCCACGGCTCTGGGACACGGGTGATCCCGCTGCATGAGAGTGGCCAGGCGAAGGGCGACCCGCCGGTTCGCCTCGACCTCCGACGGCGCGTCCCGCCGCCCCTCGCACCTGCGGGTCAGGTCCTGTCCGCTGAAATGACCCTCGTCCAGCGCCCGGGCCGGTGTCATGCCGTCGACGAGCATCCCCACCAGCGCCTGGGCCACGTAGTCGGGGATGTGGGAGCCGCCCGCGGCGCCCACCACCATCCGCAGCTTCTTGCCCTCAGCGTCCAGCACGATCGTCGGGGCCATCGAGGCCGTCGGTCGCTTCCGCGACTCCATGACGTTCACCGGCTTGCCGGGCGAGACCGACTCGGTGTCCGTGAAATTGTTCATGGCATTGTTGAGCATCATTCCGCGGGCCTCCAGGTGGGACCCGAAATGACTGTTGTTGGTCGTCGTCATGGAAACGGCGTTGCCGTCGCCGTCGACGATGCTCACACTGCTCGTGGGGTCACCGACGTCCACCGTTGCGGGCTCGTCGCCGACCGGCGGGGGCGGCGGGGTGACTCCCACGGGGTTCCCGGGCTCCACCGGGTGGATCGCCCGGTCCTGCGAGAAGAGCGAGAAGCGCTGGTCGAGATAGCCCCGCTCGAGCATCCCCTCCACCGGCACACCGTTGTAGTCCGGGTCACCCACGTAGGCGCGGCGGTCGATGTTCGCCAGCCGGCTGGCCTCGATCGAGAGGTGGATGCGGTTCGGCGAGCCCGGTTCGGTCTTCCCCACCTCGCCCCGTTCGAGCACACCCAGCATCTGGAGGACCGCGATTCCGCCGAACGCCGGTGGCGACGACGTGCAGACCGACGCGCCGAAGGCGTCCCGGCAGATCTCGGTGCGCTCGACCGTGGTGTAGTCGGCGAAATCATCAGCCGTCATCAGACTGGGAATCACCACCGGGCCCGCCGTGTTGCCCTTCAGCTTGATCGGGCCCTTGGCGGCATGTTGCGCGATCGCCGGGGCGATCCGGCCCTTCGGGTCGTAGAAGGCCTCCGCGCCGCCGCTGCGGATCTCCCGCAGCACCTCGGCGATCTCGTGGTTGTACAGCGTCGTCCCCGCCGCCTTCGGCTCGTCGCCGTTGCAGTATCGGGGACGCAGGTCGGGGTAGTTGCAGCGCTTCCGTCCGTTGAAGCGCTCCTCGAAACCCTCGTGCAGATTGGGAGACATCGGGAAGCCCTCCGACGCCAGCCGGATGGCGTCGTCGAACAGTTCGTCCCACGGCAGGGTGCCGTACAGCTCGTGCACGTCGGCGAGCACCCGCACCGTCCCCGGAACGCCGAACGCCCTTCCGGTGGCCGAGGCGGCGTACGGGAAACGATCCGCCCGCAGCGCCGCCCGCTCCTGCCCGGTGGGGGTCCGAAGGTTCTCGGTCACGACCTTCGGCGCTCGGGACATGCCGTCGAAGAACCTGACCTTCTCGTCGTCGGCGTCCCAGTGGTTGATGAGCGTGCCACCGGCGAGCCCGGACGCGTGTGGCTCCACCACGGCGAGCACGGCCTGCACGGCCACCGCGGCATCCGCCGCGCGGCCGCCCCGGGCGAGAATCCGGCATCCGGCCTCAGTCGCGAGCGGGTGAGCCGTCGCCACCATGAATTCCGCGCCGACCGCGTCCGACTCCCGGCCGCTCGTCGGATTCGCGCAGGTGTCGGGCAGGGCGGCGGCATTCTCCCCGACCGGCCCGACCACGGCCGTCACCCCGAGCAGCAACACCAGCGTCATGAGCGAGGAGCGAAATCTACGTGCCGACATGTAGCACCCTTTCGGACTTTCCGCAGGAGCGGACACGTCATGCGACATCAAGGAATCCGCTGCGGTCCGCCCACCTGCCGATCGACCTTCCCGACTGTCGGCGGGCGCCGCGGAACCCAACTCCGGGACGCCTCCCTCGCCAGGTCCTGGGCCGGTCATCGGGAGGCCGGGCCATGGGGTTTCCCCTCATACGCGCGCCACACCCCTCGCCCTGCCAACTTCTCGTCGGGCCGGCGACGCCCGTGACCTCCCGGTCAGATCGAGGAACGGGCCACCGGAAAGTCGAAGTACCTCTTCGGGTAGGGCTCGGCGGAGAGCCGGTAGTGCCACCACTCGGTGGGATAGTTCGTGAAACCGGCCTCGGTCATGAGCTGTCGCAGCAGCGCCCGGTTCGACCGCGCGGCGTCACCGACGCGGGGACTGTCGGTGGCGGAGGACGGGTCGAAGCAGTCGAACCCGGTGCCCATGTCGATGCTGTTGTCCGCGAAGCGTCGCCCCGCCGGCTCGGTACAGGCGACGAGGGGCTGCCCCGGGGTGTACGCGGGCTGGGCGGCCGGCGGCACGGCGACCAGGGTCAGGTCGAAGGTGCTGCCGCTGCTGTGCGCGGTCGGGGCGCCGACGTAGCCCTCGTCGAACAGCGCGGACTTCTTCACCCGCGGGTAGAACTCCGCCTTCGTCTGCTCTTCGCCGGGCTGCTTCGCCCAGCGGACGAAGTCGTCGACGGCCCGCTGCGGGCGGTAGCAGTCGTACACCTTGAGGGAGCGGCCCTGGGCGAGCGCGGCGGTCTGCACCCGGCGCAGCGCGTCGGCCGCCGCCCGGGTGAGCAGGCAGAGCGGTTCGGCGTAGCCGGCGATCGGCCGGCCGACGAAGTTGTGGGCGGTGGCGTACCGGATGTCGGTCAGGATGCGGGAATCGACGTCGGAGAGCACGACGAAGTCGTCCGGGGCGTGCGGCTGGCCGGAGGCCGCGGCGAGCGGCCTGGCGGACGCCGTCGTGGCCGGCGCGGGCCCGGCGCAGGCGGCGAGCGCTGCCGCCGGTGGCCCGGGGTCGGGTGGTGCCGGACGGCAGGATGCGGGTGGCACGACGGGAGTGCCGACGGTGGTGGTGGGGACCATCGGCGACGCCATGAGCGCGGCGATCACCGCGACGGCTGGACCGGAAGCTCTCACTCTTCCGGACGCTAGCCGCTCGGGGGAGGCGCGAGCGGCGGTTCCGGCCAACCCGCGGGTTGCCCGGGCCGCCGGTGGCTTCAGCCCAGCGTGTTCCCGACCCGCCTACGGGAGGTTGTCGGGGATCGGGATGTGGTCCGGCGGGGAGGGGCGGGTGCCGTCGGACTCGGAGCCCCGACCGCCCGCCTCGGGGGCGCCGGCGGTGGCGGCTCGGCGTCGCCGCACCGCGGCGGCCCCGGCGGCCCCGGCGGCTCCGGCGATGGCCAGCGCAGCCGTCAGCGGCCAGGGGCCACGGCGAGCCAGGAGGAGCAACCACCGCTTCTTGGGGACCCGTCGTCGCGCTCTCATTCCTCCAGTGTCGGCGGCGGCGGTTCCTCGGGTGCGTGAATTCGCAGGTGCCACTGCGGTGGTACGAGGGCAACGGAGACAGCTGCCCGTGGGAGGCGGCACTCCCCAGGCAGCTGCCACCGGCGTGGGCGGCCGAGATGGCGGTGGCTACACCCTCCGGGGTGCGTCCCGGGCGTCGTCCCGTACGTGCGTGGCCTGGTCCCGACCGGTGTCGCGGACCGCGGCCACGCCCTGCGCGGCGGTGGACCGGACGGCTTCCGACGCCTGCTGGGCGGGTTCCCGGAGGTTCTCCTGGACCTGGTGCATCATCGCGCCGGCCCCCTGCTTGACCTGGCCCGAGTGTTCCATGACCTTCTGTTTCGCCCGCTCGGCGAGGTCGTGTTCGTTCCTGCTGGGCGGGACGAGGGACGCGGCGAGCAGACCGACGCCGAAGGCGATGAGGCCCGCGGCGAGCGGATTGCCCTGGGCCCGCTCACGCGTCGCCTCGGTGAGTGCGTGGGCACGTTCACGCGTCGCCTCGGTGAGCTCGTGGGCACGTTCACGCGTCGCGTCGGTGAGCTCGTGGGCACGCTCACGCGTCGCGTCGGTGAACTCGTGGGCCCGTTGCCCCACGGCGGACGCGGTGTCTGATGCCTGGTGGGCCGCGCCCGACGCTGCCTCAGCACCGTGGTGGGCCACGTCGGAGACGTGTTGACCGGCCGCCGAGCCTCGCCGGGTCGCACCTGCCCTGGTGTGCCTCGCGGTTCCCATGACGCTGTCGACGGCCCGGCTGAGCCGGCCGCGAGCACGCGTCGCCTGAGCCGAGGCGATCCGGCGGGGACTGGCTCGGTGGGCCAGGGCGTCGACGTCGCTGCTCAGCTCGGCTCTGGTCATCTCGATGTTCTGCCGGATCCTGTCCGGGTCGTTCGACATGATGGCTCTCCCCCCGTCTCAGCGGCCCCTGACCGCATCCGGTACTTCTCGTGCCGTCTCCTTGGTGCGCGCCAGCGTGCGTATGGTGCGGAGCTGCGTGCGCGCCCGCGAGGCGAGTACTCCCCCGATCACGGCCCACAGCACGGCCACGATCAGCGCCGCCCAACCCTGGTCCATCACGTTGGACAGACCCCACCACAGCGCGTGCGACACGAACAGCAGGGTCAGCAGGGCCGCGATCGCCGCGGCGGCGAACATGCCCGCCGTGGTGCCGACGGTGCGCGCCTCCTCCCGCAGCTCGGCCTTGGCCAGGTCGACCTCCTGCCGCATCAGCAGGGAGAAGTTCCGACTGGCATCGGCGAGCAGCTCGCCGACCGAGGCCTGACTCTTGTCGGGGCCACCGGTGCCGCTGGGGAATGACGTACTCACGGGCCCACCTCGGTGCCGCTCGGGCCGTGGCGGACCGGTGCGCCGGCGGTCGGAGACGGCGGTGCGTGCAGTGGTCTGACGCCCGCCACGTCCTCCGGGCTCGGCGGCGCCTCCCGGGACTGCTGTTCGGTCCCGCCGCCCTGGCCGCCGGTGAGGGCGCGCGTGAGCCGGCCGGCGAGCAGACCGGCGATCGTCGCGCCGGCGAGGAACGCGGCGGGGTGCCGACTCGCGTACTCACGCGCCTCGCGGACCAGGTCGCCGGGCTGGCGGGCATCGAGCCAGCTGGCGGCCTGGTCGACGGCGTCGGCGCCGCGACGGACGACCAGCGCACCCGGACCACGCTGACCGTCCCCCTCGGCCATCGACCGCAGCTCGGTGCCCAACGCCCGCAGGCTGTCGGCGGCCCGTTTCTGCTGCTGCTGGGCCTGCGACCGGGCCTGAGCGGAGGTCTTCCCGACCAGGTTGTACGCCTGCTGCCGGGCCTCCGACGCGACGTGCCGGCCCTGCTCCACACCCTCGTGGGCGATCCGGCCACCGGCGTGCGCCGCCTCCTGGCCCACTCGTCCGGCCTCTTCACGGGCGTGCTGGGCAGTACCACCGCCTGACGTGGACGGCGGAGATCCTGGTTCCCTACTCAAAGTCATCCGTCTGTCCCCCCTCCGTCCCGCCCGGACGAGGGCGGGACGGCGGGTTACCCGGCCACAGCCCGAGTAATCGCCGGTCGGGGGGCACCAGCGGCGAGGTGGCACGGATCCAGCCTTACCTCCCCGCGGGCCATACCACGCTTGCGTACCAACTGGTACAGAAGGTGAGGTGCTGCACAACCGATCGGTATGGAATTGCTGCGAGGCCCCTGCGGTTGCTACGTTCGCTGTGTACCGAGCGGTACGTAATTCACGGGGGGACCGATGGAAGATCTGCGTACCTCACTGCCGGCCGTCGGCGTGTGGAGCATGGAGCTGCGTGGCGCCGCCCGCCCGGAGGTGCGGGAGGCGGCCGCCGAACTGGACGAACTCGGCTTTCGGGCGCTCTGGACCCCGGGGCTGGACGGCAACGGCGCCGTCGACGACCTGGACCACCTGCTGACGGCGGCACCACACGCCACCGTCGCGCTGGGCGTGCTGGGGATCTGGGGACAGGAGCCGGTCGCGCTCGGCGATCGGCTGGCCTCGCTCGACGCCGTCCATGGCGCCCGCACGCTGCTCGGCTTCGGGGTGAGCAACGCCCACTCCGCCGCGCAGGTCGGGCAGGACTACGGCCGCCCGGTCGAGTCGATGGCCCGCTACCTCGACGCCCTGGACGGCGCGCCCGCGCCCGTCCGGCCCGAGCGCCGCTTCCTCGGGGCAGTGGGGCCGAAGATGGCCGACCTCGCCGTGTCCCGGACCGCCGGATGGCACCCCTTCCTGGTCACACCCGAGTACACCGCCATCCACCGGGAACGTGTGGGGCCGCAGCCCATGATCGCCCCGCACCTGGCCGTGGTCCTCGACCGGGACGCGGACCGGGCGCGCGCAGCCGCCCGCGCGGGCATCGGCATGTTCATCGGCTTCCCGGCCTACCGGGCCAACCTGGCCCGGCTCGGCTTCACGGAGGAGGACCTGGTGCCCGGCGGGAGCGACCGGCTGATCGACGCCCTGGTCGCCTGGGGCGACCTGGACGTCGTCGGCCAGCGGGTGCGGGAGCACCTCGACGCCGGGGCCGACCAGGTCGCGCTGCACGTCCTCCGGCCGGAGACAGCCCGTCCGGGGCTCCCGCTGCCGCAGTGGCGGGAACTCGCCGGCCTCCTGCCGGGGCTCCGCCGCGCCGCACCGGCCAACTGACCAACCCGACCGCCCGAGGGGCGCACCGGGGACCGAACCAATGGATCATCTCAAGAAGGAGCAGCCCACCATGGGACAGCTTGACGGCAAGACCGCCCTCGTCACCGGCGGCACCACCGGCATCGGCCTCGCCGCTGCCCGCCGCTTCGCCGCGGAAGGCGCGTACGTCTTCGTCACCGGACGCCGCCAGGGTCCGCTCGACGAGGCCGTGGCCAGCATTGGCGCCAACGCCACCGGCATCGCCAGCGACGTGGGCAACCTCGACGATCTCGACCGGGTGATGGAGACCATCCAGGCCCACGGCAAGGGACTGGACGTCCTGTTCGCCAACGCCGGCGGTGGGGAGTTCCTCCCGCTGGGCTCGATCACCGTCGAGCACTACACCACCACGTTCGACAACAACGTCCGCGGCACCCTGTTCACGGTGCAGAAGGCGCTGCCGCTGCTCAACAGTGGCGCGTCGGTCGTGCTGACCGGCTCCACCGCGGCCAGCAACGGCACGCCCGCCTTCAGCGTCTACGCCGCCTCCAAGGCCGCCATCCGCTCGTTCGCCCGCACCTGGGCCGCCGAGCTGGTCGACCGCAAGATCCGGGTCAACACGGTGATCCCCGGCCCCACCGAGACTCCGGGCATCACGGGTCTGGCAGCCAGCCCCGAGGAGGCGACCGGCCTGATTCAGGCCATCGCCTCCGGCGTACCCATGAAGCGCATGGGCACCCCCGAGGAGATCGCGAACGCCGCGCTCTTCCTCGCCTCCGACCAGAGCAGCTATATGACCGGCGGCGAGCTCTTCGTCGACGGCGGCACCGAGCAGATCTGATCGCGGGACCAGCGGCTCCATCCGCCCCTTCGGCGGATGGAGCCGCCCCTACGGAAGCTGCGGGTAGAGGGCGGCCACGCCGCCGGAGAGCTTGCGCTGCACGTCCCGGCTGAGGTCGTCGGCGAGGATCTCGTAGGCGCCGGTGGCGAGTTGGTCGACCGCGTAGCGGGCCACCTCGGCGGGTGCGAGCTTGGCGGCGGCGACCTCCCGGGCCATGTCGGTGTCCATGAAGCCGACGTGCAGTCCGACCACGCGGATGCCGGCCGGCGCGAGCGTGACCCGCAGCGCGTTCGTCAGACCCCATTCGGCGGCCTTCGCGCCGGCGTAGGCACCGCCGCTGGGCAGGGCGAACCAGGAGAGCACCGACATCACGTTGAGGACCGCTCCCCCACCGTTGGACTCGATCACCGGGGCGAAGGCCCGGGTGACGGCGAGGGTGCCGAAGTAGTGCGTCTCCATGTCCAGCCGGATCTGGTCCATGTCACCGGTGAGCAGATCCGCGCCGGTCGACGAGCCCGCGTTGTTCACCAGCATGGTCACATCGGCGGCGATCTCGGCAGCGGCGGCCACGGACGCCGGGTCGGTGATGTCCAGCCGCAGCGGACGCACGCCCGGCAGGTCGATCTGCGCGGTCTCCCGAGCTGCGGCCCAGACGGTGGCGCCACGGGAGAGCAGCTCTCCGGCGATGGCGCGGCCGAAACCACGGTTGGCGCCGGTGACCAGGGCAGTGCTCTCCGACACGTCCATGGGAGTCCCATCCTTCCGGTACGGCGGGTGACCCACCCGCCGCGATCAGCACCTGACGGCAGCCGCCACCACTCCCGGGCCCACCGGCGGAGCGGATCCCCGGCCCGGACCTGAGGGTGCCGCAGCGCGGCCGGCGGGTGGGACCGGGCCGGCCTACCGCGACACCGCGTCGATCGCCTGCATGATCACGTCGGTGACGGCCTGCGGCTGGGAGACCATGACGACGTGGGAACCGTCGATCTCGGTCGTGGTAGCGCCGGCGCGTTGGGCCATGGTCCGCAGGACGTCGCTTCCGGCGGCCTTGTCGGCGTTGCTGACGGCGGCCCAGGAGGGAAGCTTCTTCCAGGCCGGGTTCGTGGTGGGCGTGGCGAAGGCCAGCGAGGAGACCGGACGTTGGGTGGCGGCCATGATGGCCGCGTCCTTCTCCGGGACGTCGGCGGCGAAGGCGTCGTGGAACTTCGCCGGGTCGATCAGGAACTCCGTCTCGGTGCCCTCCGCGGTCGGGTACTGCCGCTGGAGCAGGGCCGTGGTGAGGACGCTGTCCTTGGAGTCGCTCTCGATGCCCATCAGCGTCTCGCCCTCGTCCGGGGCGAAGGCGGCGACGTAGACGAGGCCGACGACGTTGTCGGCACGGGTCGCGGCGTTGGTGATCACCGCCCCGCCGTACGAGTGACCGACGGCCAGCACCGGGCCCTCGATCTGCTGGAAGGCGCTGGCGACGTACGCGGCGTCCTCGGTGAGCCCACGCAGCGGGTTCGGCACCGCCTGGACCGTGATGCCGGCCGCGTGCAGGCGCTCGACGACCCCGTTCCAGCCGGAACTGTCGGCGAAGGCCCCGTGCACCAGGACCACGGTCGGAGCGCTCTTCACCGAAGAGGCGTTGGCCATGATTCGTCCCCTCCGTCGCGGTGGTGAGGCCCGTCGGCCGCCTGGGCCGACCACAACCACCACCCCGAGCGTAGCCAGGTGTGCCGCGCCGACATGCCAGTTCCGTGGAGCGGAGCCGAGAAGCGAACGGGGAACACCTCACGGAAGCCGACGACGCCGGAGATCCTGGGCGACCAGCTCGGCGGCCCTCACCGCCCCCGCGTCACCGTTGCTTCTGGTCGTCGTCGGCGGCGCCGTGCCCGCCGACGACGGTCGGCCGGACCGCCGGGTCGTCGGCCGGCCGCACGCAGACCGTGACGGTGGCGGACACCCCTTCGAGGTGCCGGGTCAGGATCAGTCCGTCGGTCAGCTGCTGCGCCAGCCAGAGGCCGCGGCCACCGGCGGTGTCGACCGTCGGAAGTCGGACCGGCAGCTCACCGACGGCCGCGCCTCGGTCGGTGATCTCGCAGATGAGTACGTCGTCGTGGCGGCGCAGGTCGATCTGGCCGCGACCTCCACCGTGCCGCACGGCGTTGGTGACCAGCTCATGCACGGCCAGGACGAAGTCGTAGGCGAGGTCCCCGGTCAGTCCGGCCATCGCCACCTGCGTCCGCAGGGCGTGCCGGAGGGCGGTGACCGTGGTGGCGGTGAACTCCTGCGACATCAGCGGCACGGCGGGGGTGACGACGTGCGGAGACACCGGCCCCGGCACCGGGCGGTCCGGCTCCGATGTCGCGGATTCGTCGGTCACGGTGGCAGGTTACCGAGTTCCGGTGTATCCGCGACCATTGCGAATAGGCAACTATCCGCAGCTCACCGGCGAGGTGCCGGCGGTGGGCGCCGATCGGCCGTTTCCGGCGCCCGCTCCCATGATCGCGCTCAATCCGGGAAGTAGTGGCTTCCGGCGGCTCCGAGGCCACTGTTTCCTGGATCGAGCACGATCATGGCGGCCGGCAGATGGCCGGTCCGGTGACGCGCCGGGGCCGGGGGGACGACACCGCGACGGTCGACCTGGGGTACGCGCCGCTGGCCGCGGTGTGGCGCGGACAGCGAGGGCGCCGGGGTGGGTGGAGTGACCTCCTGCCGGAGGGACGACGACGGGCGTCGGGCGGGATCGCGGGCGCGCTACCGGGTCGGGGGGCAGGCCGTTCGGGGGTGTTGGTGGGGCCGCGCCCCGGGGGTCGGCGACACCCGGGGCACGGCCGCGGTCAGCGGGACAGCTCGCGCCAGGACGGGTCGCCTCCGCGCCACGCTCCGGCGAGGATGCTCGCCGAGCTACGACTGGGGCATTCCTGCACCTTCGAGCGGCCACACGCGCCACCGATCTGGGCCTGCACTTCCCAACGCCGCCCATCGGTGCGGATGTACACGTCACGGCGACCGCGTACCGACGCGTCCCCGTTCCACCAGTGCTCTTCGACCATCACCTCGCGACCGTATAGCACCGTGCGCACTCGCCGACAGTGCCCAGCAGCCAGATCGGAGGCCATCGGCGGTTTGCGATCACCTTCCGTGACGACCGTCACGATGTCCGGCCACCGGACGGCGCGGCGAGGCCGGCGGTCGTACCGGACTTCCCGCCCTTTTCTCGCCCTGGCCGGGCTGCTCCCGGCGGCCGGGCTGGCGTGGTGACCGCGACCGACCGGCCGGCGACAGCCCACCGCCGCACCCCGGTGGCGGCGCCCGGCGTGCTGCCGCGCGCCGCCGCCGGGTCAGCGGCGCAGCTGGCGGCGGACCGACTCCGGCAGGCGGCGGGCCACCGCCCGGCGGAGCCGGGAGCGCAGGCTCTTCGGGTGCGGCAGCCGCACCGGACGAGCGCCGTCGGCGGCGCACCGGAAGGCCAGCGACAACCCGGCGTCCTCGGCCCAGCCGCAGCTGGTGATCCGGGCCTTCAGGTCCCACGTTCCCTTGGTCCGGCCCCGGTTGAGGGCGCCGAAGTCGAGCCGGGCGGTGCCGCGCAGCACGGCCCGCAGTTGCCCACCCTCGACGGGGACCAGTTCGACGGTGCCCTCCACGGGCACGAAGAACTCCTCGCCGGTCTCCCGCCGGCGGGCGATCAGGTCCAGCTTGGACTGGGTGAGCCGCTCCGTCGAGTCGCGCAGCTCGGCGGGAACGTCCGCCACCGGCAGCGACAGCAGACGCCGGTCGCCGTCGGCGGCGAAGGTGACCGGCTGCTCGCCCGACCGCAGCCCGCCGGAGAAGGTGACGGTCACGGTCGCCGAGTTGCGGCGTACCCGGTCGGCGGTGGCCGTGGCGCGCACGGCCGCCTCCCATCCGGCCAGCTGCCTCAGGTCGGCCGTCCGGCCCTGCTCGGTGAGCCAGGTCACGACCCGCTGTACCGGCGGCAGCCCGGCGGCGACGCCCGGCGCGAAGCGCTCCCGGATCACCCGCTGCGCCTCCCCGGCGACCAGCTCGACCCACTCCGGGGGCGCCTTGAGCAGCCGCTTCCCCCGCAGCCGGGCGACGATCTCGTTGCGCAGCCACCGCCGGTGCAGCCGATCCCGCAGCTCGCCCGGGCCGGTGTGCGCGTCGACGATGTCCAACGCCTCGCGCAGGTTGACGAAGTAGCCGGCCGGGTCGAGACGCTCGGCGGTCACGTTGCCGGCGTCCGTACGGCGCTGGTGGTGGTAGCAGACGTAGTCCGCCAGCACGCAGGTACGCCGGGACAGGAAGTACGCCCGGACCACCAGCACGTGGTCCTCCAGGCGGCGCTTGCCCTCGGGGAACCGCAGCTCGTGCTCGTTGAGGAAGGAGCGCCGGAACAGCTTGTGCGAGGTGAGGCTGTCGATCAGCGGCGAGTTGGCCAGCGTCGCGTCGAACCGGTTCCGGCGGAACAGCTCGCGGGGCACGGACCGGCCGTGCCCGGCCATCCGGCCGACCACCACGTCCGCGTCGTGCTCGGCCGCGCAGGCGTAGAGCCGCTCCAGGGCCTCCTCGCCGAACCAGTCGTCGTCGTCGGCGAAGAAGACGTACTCCCCGCGGGCGTGCTGGACGCCGAGGTTGCGGGGCCGGGACGGCCAACCGGAGTTGGGGGTGTGCAGCACCCGGATGTGCGGGTGGGCCGCCGCCAGCTCGTCCAGCCGGGGGCCGGTGGAGTCGGTGGAGCCGTCGTCGACGAAGACCACCTCGAACTCGTCGGCCGGCATCGACTGGCCCAGTAGCGAGGAGACCAGCTTCTCGATGTGCGGGCCGGAGTTGTAGGCCGGGACCACGACGCTGATCCTGGGTGCTTCGGTGCTGGTAGGCATCGGCTCTTCCTGCGGGGTGGACTCGCGAGCCGGCGCCGGGTGCCCACCGCCCGGGGCGGCGACGACCCGGGCGCTGCCGTCACCGACATGGCCCGTACCGGTTGCGGACTTTACGCGACCGCCGGTGTCTGCGAGACCCCGGAACGGCCACGATCATCGGTCCGGACGTCCGTCCGCGCCCGGCGGCGGACCGTGCGGAGGGGCGCCGGGCTGAGGTGGAGAATCCGCACGAGGCGCGGGCGATCCCGGGATCCGCTTAAGAAGCCGCTACCGAGGGTACGTCAGGATCATGGGACAGCTGCGTACCTCGCCACCTCCGCCCCAGGCCGTGGAGCTGCGGCGATGGACCCTGGCCGAGGCGACCGACCTACGTGGCCTGCGCGCCTCCCTGCACCGGGAGTTGACCGGCGAGCAGCTCAGCGACGGCGGGCGGCTGGACGAGGTCCCCGAGCTGATCGTCCTGGTCGCCACCGAGCTGGCGACGAACGCGCTGAAGCACGGCCGGCCGCCGACCATCGTCCGGCTGCTCGCCGCCGAGAACTCGCTCATCCTCGACGTCGCCGACCATAACCTGGACAGCGTCCCGGAGTTGGCCGACATGCGGCCGATGGGTGCCGGCGGCCGGGGGTTGCAGATCGCCATGGCGGTCTCCCTCGACGTGGGCTGGTACGCCACCGCGACCACCAAGAACATCTGGGCGTCGTTCGCCCGGCGGTGACGGAGGTACGGATGAGCGAGTGGCAGGCGCTGCACGGGGTGCTGCACGAGGCCCACCACGCCCGCCCCGAGGACCTGCCCCGCATGGCCCGGCGGATGGCCGGCGAGCTGGGCGCGACCGACATGATCCTCTACCTGGTCGACCACGAGCAGCACGAGCTGCTGCCGATGCGCGACGACGGGTCACCCGAGCGCGAGTCGCTGACCATCGAGGGCACCCTGGCCGGCCGGGCGTACGGGCTGATGCGTCCGTACGCCGCCGAGGGCGGGACCCGGCTCTGGGTGCCGCTGCTGGACGGGCTGGAACGGCTCGGCGTGGTCGAGGTGGTCTCCACCGGGCCCGTCCCCGCCGACCGGGTGTCCAGCTTCGCGACCGCCTGCTCACTCCTGGCCGAGCTGGTGGTCACCCGGGCCAGCTACAGCGACTCCGTCGAGCGGGTGCGCCGCCGGGCCCCGATGCGGCTGGCCGCCGAGATGCTCCGCGCCCAACTGCCACCGCTGACCTTCTCCACCGGCGCGATGACCATCAGCGGCATCCTGGAGCCCAGCTACGACGTCGGCGGCGACGCCTTCGACTACGCGGTCAACGGCGACATCGCCCACCTCGCGCTCTTCGACGCGGTGGGGCACGGGTCGGAGGGTGGGATGCGGGCGGTGATGCTGGCCAGCCTCGCGCTGGCCGCCTACCGCAACGCCCGCCGGGCCGGCTTCGACCTGATCGCCACCTACCACCACATCGACACCGCCGTCCGCGACCACGACCGGCGCGGCCTCATCACCGGGGTGCTGGCCGAACTCGACCAGCGCACCGGCCGGCTGCGGGTGATCTCCGCCGGGCACCCGAGCGGGCTGGTGCTGCGCCGGGGCCGGGTCGCGAAGGTGCTGCCGACGCCGACCGCGCTCCCCGTCACCCTCGGTGAGCACCGGCCGCCGCTGATCGTCGAGGAGTCCCTGGAGCCCGACGACTACGTGCTCTTCCACACCGACGGCATCACCGAGGCGCGCTCCGCCGACGGCGTCCCGTTCGGCCTCGACCGGCTGGTCGACCACACCGTGCGGGCGATCGCCGACGAGCTGCCGCTGCCGGAGACCGCCCGGCGCCTGGTGCACGCGATCCTCGCGTACCAGGACGAGCAGCTCCGCGACGACGCCACCGTGCTGCTGGTGCGCTGGCACGGCGCACCGGACTGAGGGTCAGTCCTCGGCGGGGACCGGGTCGTCGTACTCGCCGGGTGGACCACTGAGCGGGGCGCCGTCGACGCGGGGCCAGGCGTTCGGGGTGCAGCCGTGCAGGCCGAGCGTCTGCTGCTGCATCACCGGCGCCGGACCGCCGGGTGCGGGGCAGAGCTCGTGGCCCTGGCCCAGCCGGTGCCCCACCTCGTGGTTGAGCACGTACGCCCGGTAGGTCACCAGATCACCCTGGAAGCCGGGCGCGCCCCGCGCCCAGCGGGCCACGTTGACCACCACCCGGTCGCCGTTGCGGCAGGAGGTGTAGCGGTCGCCGACGTCGCCGCAGAGCTGTCCCCGGGTGACCGGGGTGGCCAGCAGCACGGTGAAGTCGGCCGGGGTGTCCGGGCCGACGCGTTGCAGCCGCCACCGGCCGTCGCCGGTCCAGCCCCGGGGGTCGGCGAGCACCACCGCCACCTCCCGGCCGAAGCGCTCCTCGTCCACCTCGTCGATGCCGCCCTCCACCGCCACCTGGTACCGCAGCAGCTCACCGCCGCGCCCGGCGACGGCGCCCCGGGCGGTGGCGGTGCGCCAGGTGCCGGTGCCCCGCTCGGGATAGCGCAGCGCCGGAGCCGCCGGGGAGTTCTGAGGCCGGGCCGACGTCGCGGGAGCCGCGGTCGCGGGGACCGGGGCGGCGGCCACCGCCGGGCGGGCCGCGCCGGGCCCACGACGCACGTCACCGACCAGGTCGGCGAGGTCGACGCCGCCGGGTCGGGCCGCCCAGAGGCCGGCCACGCCGACGGCCAGCACCAGCGTCACCGTCAACGCGCCGCGGCGCGCCGCCCCGCGACGCCCGCGGTGCCGGCCGCCCTCGGCCACCCCGCTCACCGTCAGGCTTCCCAACCTCGGCCTCCGTCCCGGTCGATCCGTGTTCGGACAGGAGTACGCGGACGACGGCCGCATGGTTGAGTGCCGCGACCGCCGATCCGCACCCAGGTACCGTTGCCGGGCGACACTCCCGACGATCCGGACACCACCGGGGCGTCATCTTCGAGGAAGGACCCCCCGTGCCGGACGCCGACGCCCTCATCGCCGACGCGGTCGCGGCGGTGCGCGGCACCGACGTACGCGACGCGGAGCGGAAGCTGGACCGGCTCGTCGTCGGCACCGGCGCCACGGACGGCGCGGCGGTGGTGGACGCCGCCCTGCTCGACCGCCTGGCCGGCGCCCTCGCCCGGCTCTGGCCGCGCGGCTGGCAGCCGGTGGACGTGACCCGGATCGTCACCCGCCGTCTCGGCGCGCAGCCGGGCCGGATGCTGGTGGACGCGCTCGCCGCCCAGCGGCGCGCGCAGGCGGGCGCGGTCCCGCAGTGGTGGGACGACCAGCTCGACGGCCTCGACGCCCGGATCTGGTGGGACGACGACGCCAGCTGGCTGAGCCGGCGGGCGGGACGGGACGGCGAGGACCGGATCGCCGCGCTGCGGGTGGCGGTCGAGTTGCTGGCCCTGCTGGACGGCCTGCCGCCGATCGCCGTGCTGCGTCCGCCACCCGGTGGCGGGGCGCAGGCCACGCCCCGGCGCGGCGGCCCCGCGCCGGCCGGCTCCCGGATGCTCGACCGGGTCCGGGCGCTGCTGGCCAAGGCGGAGTCGACCACCTTCCCGGCGGAGGCCGAGGCGCTGACCGGCAAGGCCCAGGAGCTGATGGCCCGGCACAGCCTGGACCGGGCGCTGGTCGAGGCCACCGCCGAACGGCCGGACCTGCCCGGCGGGGTCCGGCTCGACACCGAGGCCCCCTACGCGGGGGCGAAGGCGCTGCTGGTGCAGGAGGTGGCGGCGGCCAACCGGTGCGAGTCGGTCTGGAACGACGACCTCGGCTTCGCCACCGTGCTCGGCTTCCCCGCCGACCTGGAGGCGGTCGAGCTGCTCTACACGTCGCTGCTGCTGCAGGCCACCGCCGCGATGCTGCGCGGCCGCACCGAGCGGAAGCGGAGCAGCAGCCGGCGGACCAGGACGTACGACGAGTCGTTCCTCAACGCGTTCGCGCTGCGGATCGGGGAACGGCTGCGGGCCGCCACCGACGAGGCGGACCGGCAGGCGGCCGAGTCCGCCGGCCCGGAGCGGCTGCTGCCGGTGCTCGCCGCCCGCTCCGACGCGGTCCGCGAACGGATGGACACCCTCTTCCCCGGGATCACCCGGGCGCGGCTGACCGTCCGGGACGCCGAGGGCTGGCACTCCGGCACCTCCGCCGCCGACCGGGCGGCGCTGCACGGCGGCGCTTCCCCGGCGCGTCCACTGCCCGGCCGGCGCTGACCGCGCGGGAAAATCCTCGGGTTCGGGTGTCGGATCGGCCGCGCCGGCTCCGATCCCCACCCGAGCGGCCACGCCGTGGCCCGTACCCGAGGAGCGATCGTGAAGTACATGCTGCTGATCTGGAACCGCCCCGGCTTCGTCGAGGAGCTCTCCGAGCAGGAGCGCACCGCGCTCTTCGGCGAGGTCGACGACATCATGCGGGAGCTGACCGCGTCCGGTGAGCTGGTCGGCGGGGAGGCGCTGGCCGACCCGTCGCAGACCCGCACGGTGCGGTCCGCCGGGGAGCGGCCGGAGGTCACCGACGGGCCGTTCCTGGAGAGCAAGGAGCAGTTCGCCGGCTACCTGACGGTTGACTGCGACAGCCCGGAGCGGGCCGTGGAGATCGCCGCCCGCTGGCCGGACGTACGGCGGGGCTTCGGCGTGCTGGAGGTGCGGCCGGTGATGGGCGAGGCCGGGACGGAGATGTGACCGACCGCCAGGTGGAGGACCTGCTGCGCGACCTCGCGCCGCAGGTCCTCGGCGTCCTGGTCCGCCGCCACGGGAACTTCTCCGCCTGCGAGGACGCCGTGCAGGAGGCGTTGCTCGCCGCCGCCACCGGCTGGCCGGAGCGGGGCGTGCCGGAGCACCCGAAGGCGTGGCTGCTCACCGTCGCCGGCCGGCGGCTGACCGACGAGTGGCGCAGCGAGCGGGCCCGCCGGGACCGCGAGGTCGCGGTCGCGCTCCGGGAACCGGCGTACGCGGGCGCCGCCCCGCCCGCCGACGAGGAGCCGCGCGCCACGGACGACAGCCTCACCCTGCTCTTCCTCTGCTGCCACCCGGCGCTGTCCCGCTCGGCGCAGGTCGCGCTGACCCTGCGCGCGGTCGGCGGGCTGAGCACGGCGCAGATCGCCGCCGCGTTCCTGATCCCGGAGCCGACGATGAGCCAGCGCATCCGCCGCGCCAAGCAGCGGATCGAAGCGGCCGGGGCGCGGTTCGTCCTGCCGGCGTCGGGCGAGCGGGACGACCGGCTGCGCGCCGTGTGCCAGGTGCTCTACCTGATCTTCAACGAGGGTTACACCGCCAGCAGCGGCGGCGACCTGCACCGGACCGAGCTGACCGCGGAGGCGATCCGGCTGACCCGCCAGCTGCGCCGGCTGCTGCCGGACGACGGCGAGGTGACCGGGCTGCTCGCGCTGATGCTGCTCACCGACGCGCACCGGGCGGCGCGTACCGGCCCCGGTGGGGAGCTGGTCCCCCTCGCCGAGCAGGACCGGAGCCGGTGGGACCGGGCGGCGACCGCCGAGGGGGTGGCGCTGGTGACCGAGGCGCTGACCTGGTCGCCGCCGGGGCCGTACCAGCTCCAGGCGGCGATCGCCGCGGTGCACGCGGAGGCGCCCTCGGCGGAGGAGACCGACTGGCGGCAGATCGTCGCCCTGTACCGGGTGCTGGCGGTGGTCGCCCCGAACCCGATGGTCGCCCTGAACCAGGCCGCGGCGGTGGCCATGGTGGACGGACCGCGCGCCGGGCTCGACCTGCTCGCCCCGCTCGACGCCGACGAGCGGGTCGCCGGCCATCACCGGCTGGCCGCCGTCCGCGCCCACCTGCTGGAGCTGGCCGGGGAGCCGGCGGCGGCGCGGGAGGCGTACCTGCTGGCCGCCCGGCGCACCACCAGCCGGCCCGAGCAGCGGTACCTCGAACTCCGGGCCGCGCGGCTCGCCGCCCGCCGATGAGTTCCGGCCGTGCGGGAAGTCGACCCCGCATGGGTACGGTGACGTGTCAGATCTCGATGTCGTTGGACGGGTACGTGGCGGGGCCGGAGCAGAGCCGGCAGGATCCGCTGGGCCGGGGTGGGCTGCGCCTGCACGAGTGGTTCTTCGCGCTGGACGCCGGGCGGGAACGGCCCGGGCCGCCCGGCGGTGGACGCGACGTCGACGCCGAGGTGGTCGAGCGGATGACCGAGGGCGTCGGCGCGTACGTCATGGGGCGCCGCATGTTCGGCAATTACGCGGGGCCGTGGGATCCGGACTGGCAGGGCTGGTGGGGTGAGGAGCCGCCGTGGCGCACCCCGGTCTTCGTGCTCAGCCACCACCCGCGTGAGCCGCTGCTGATGCGGGGCGGCACGGAGTTCCACTTCGTCACCGACGGGGTGGAGGCGGCGCTGCGGCGGGCCCGGGAGGTGGCCGGCGACCGGGCGGTCGCGGTGGCCGGTGGGGCGAGCACCGTCCGGCAGTTCCTGGCGGCCGGGCTGCTGGACACCCTCCAGCTGCACATCGTGCCGATCCTGCTGGGGGGCGGCGAACGGCTCTTCGACGGGGTGGCCGACCTGTCGCTGGAGCAGGTGTCGGTGGTGGCCGGTCCGACCGTCACCCACGTGACCTACCGGGTGCGACGCCCAACCGCCTGATGTGACTGGCGTCACAGCATCGCCTTGTCGGCGTACCCGGGTCGGCGCCGATCCACCGGTGAGCGGCACGCGGGGTGCCGCCCGACGGAGGGGACGACGCGAGATGACGAAGGTGACCGCACAGCTGTCGGTGTCGTTGGACGGCTTCTACGCCGGCCCGCGGCACACCGGCGACGGCGACTGGATGGAGTCGGCCGAGAGCGCGGGATTCTTCCGGGTCACCCGCTGGGTGACCGACGCGATGGCGTGGCGCGAGCGGCAGGGCTTCACCGGCGGGGAACAGGACGTGAACTCCGACGTGGTCGCCGAGTCGTTCGGGGCGGCCGGCGCGTACGTGATGGGACGGCGGATGGCCGACGGAGGTGAGGTGCCCTGGGGCGAGGAGCCGCCCTTCCGGGCGCCGGTCTTCGTCGTCACGAACCGTCCCCGCCCGACCCTGGTGCGCGGGGGCGGCACCAGCTTCACCTACGTCACCGCGGGGGTGGCCAGCGCCGTCGAGCAGGCGCGCGCCGCGGCGGGCGGCCGGGACGTCGCCGTGGCCGGGGGCGGCAGCCTGGTGCGGCAGGTGCTGAAGGCCGGTCTGCTCGACGAGTTGGAGCTGCACGTCGTGCCGGTGGTGCTCGGCACCGGCCTACGACTGTTCGACGCGGACCTCGAGCTGGGTGAGAAGGAGGCCGTCGAGCTGGAACCGACCCGGGTCATCCACACGCCGCAGGTCACCCACATCCGTTACGTGGTGCGCGGTCGCGCCCCGCTCGTGCTCGACGACCGGGGCAGCGGTGGCGGCCCGACGACCACGACCGGCTGACCGGGCGGCGGATCAGACGTGGCAGTCGCGGGTGAGCCGCGGGGGGATGTCGACGAAGTTGGTCGTCATCCACGTCGCCGGGCTCTTCGCCGCGACGCCGCCGTCGATCTGCTCGGCGACGTCGGTCACCACCGCCCTGACCCGCGGGTCCTCGGCCCGGGCGGCCTGGTCGCGCACGTCGTCGGCGAGCTCGGCCAGGTTGCCCTTGAGCTGACCGTTGAGCTGCTCCGGGGTCAGCTCCCGCTGGGTGGCCGATGCCGAGTCGCGGGCGATGTCCCGGCTGGCGTCGACGATGAGCTTGTCGACGGCCTGGCAGACGGCGAGGGTGTTGGCGGCGCTGGCGGTGGTCGGGGTGGCGGCCGCGGTGGGCTCGGCGGCGGCGGTCGGCGTGCCGCCGGCCGGGGCGGTGGCGCCGGCGGTGGCCGGGGCGGTCGGCGCCCGGTCGCCCCCGGAGCTCTGGCATCCGGCCGTGAGCGCGGCGACGGCCAGCAGGGTGAGCGGGCCGGCGGTCCTGCGGTACATCGACTTCCCCGTTCGGTGGTGGGCCGTCCGGGTGGGACGGCGCGGTCATGGTCCGTGGCGACGTGGTCTCCTCGCGCCCCGACACCTCGGCGGCACCATCATGACTCTGCGGTATCGCGGGTGGGGCGGTGGGCCGCCACGCCGTCCCCTCCGCGACCGGCACCCGGCCCGTACGCAGCGCGCCGGGCCGACGTGTCGTCGGCCCGGCGTCGCGGCTGCGCGAGTCAGCTCTTGAAGGCGTCCTTGATCTTCTCGCCGGCCTGCTTGAGGTTCGACTTGGCCTGGTCGTTGCGGCCCTCGGCCTCGAGGCGCTCGTCGTCGGTCGCCCGGCCGAGCCCTTCCTTGACCTTGCCGGCGGTGTTCTCGGACGCGTTGTTGATCTTGTCGTCGATACCCATGCGAACCTCCAGATTGCAGTTCCTCCGACGCCTCCGATGTACCCCCGCGTCGAACGGGGGAAACCCGACCCTCGGCGCAGGATCACTGAAAGTGATCACCGAGGCTGTTCGGCGACCGGACGGAAGCGGCGCAGCCGGAGACTGTTGGCGACCACGAAGACCGACGAGAACGCCATCGCGGCCCCGGCGATCATCGGGTTGAGCAGCCCGCCGGCGGCCAGTGGCAGGGCGGCGACGTTGTAGGCGAAGGCCCAGAACAGGTTGCCCTTGATGACGGCGAGGGTGCGGCGGGAGAGCCGGATGGCGTCCACCGCGGCGGTCAGGTCGCCCCGGACCAGGGTCAGGTCGGACGCCTCGATCGCCGCGTCCGTACCGGTGCCCATGGCCAGGCCCAGGTCGGCCCGGGCGAGGGCGGCGGCGTCGTTGACCCCGTCACCGACCATCGCCACGGTCCTCCCCTCGGCCTGGAGCCGCCGGACCACGTCGACCTTTTCGGTGGGCAGCACCTCGGCGATCACCTCGTCGATGCCCACCTCGGCGGCGACCGCGCGGGCGACCGTGGCGTTGTCCCCGGTGAGCAGCACCGGGGACAGGCCCAGCCCGCGCAGGCCGGCGACGGCCGCCCGGCTGGTCGGCCGGACCACGTCGGCGACCGCGAGGACCCCCCGGGCCCGGCCGTCCCAGCCGGCCACCACCGCCGTCCGGCCGGCGGCCTCCGCGTCGGTCACCGCCCGCACGACCCCGTCAGGTACGTCGAGACCCCGCTCGCGCAGCAGCCGCAGCCGGCCGACCACCACCTCGCGGCCGTCGACCACGCCGGTGACGCCCAGTCCCTCGACGTTGGCGAAGCCGGTGACCGGGAGGACCTCCCCGGCCTCGGCGGCGCCGGCCGCGACCGTGCGGGCGATCGGGTGCTCGGAGCCGGCCTCCAGCGCCCCGGCGAACCGGAGCAGCTCGGCGGCGTCGCCACCCTCGGCGGGGAGCACGTCGACCAGGGTCATCCGGCCGGTGGTGACGGTGCCGGTCTTGTCGAGCACGACGGTGTCGACCTGGCGGGTGGACTCCAGCACCTCCGGGCCCTTGATCAGGATGCCGAGCTGGGCGCCCCGCCCGGTGCCGACGAGCAGCGCCGTCGGGGTGGCCAGGCCGAGCGCGCACGGGCACGCGATGATCAGCACGGCGACCGCGGCGGTGAAGGCGGCGGTCGGGCCGGCCCCGACGCCGAGCCACCAGCCCAGCGTGCCGACGGCGAGCGCGATCACGATCGGGACGAAGACGCCGGAGATCCGGTCGGCGAGCCGCTGCACGGCCGCCTTGCCGGTCTGCGCCTCCTCGACCAGCTTCGCCATCTGGGCGAGCTGGGTGTCCGCGCCGATCCGGGTGGCGGTGACCACCAGCCGGCCGCCGGCGTTGACCGTCGCGCCGACCACCGGGTCGCCCGGGGTGACCTCGACCGGCACGGACTCGCCGGTGAGCATGCTGGCGTCGACCGCCGAGGTGCCCTCGTCGACCACCCCGTCGGTGGCGATCTTCTCGCCCGGGCGGACCACGAACCGGTCCCCCACCGCGAGCTGGTCGACCGGGATCCGGGTCTCGGCCCCGCCGCGCAGCACCGCGACGTCCCGGGCGCCCAGCTCCAGCAGGGCGCGCAGGGCCGCGCCGGCGGTCCGCTTGGAGCGGGCCTCGAAGTATCGGCCGGCGAGGATGAAGACGGTCACTCCGGCGGCCGCCTCCAGGTAGATGTTGCCGGCGCCGTCGGTGCGGGTGATGTCGAGGCGGAACGGGTGGGTCATCCCGGGCACCCCGGCGTCACCGAGGAAGAGGGCCCAGAGCGACCAGCCGAACGCGGCCAGGGTGCCCAGCGAGACCAGGGTGTCCATGGTCGCCGCGCCGTGCCGCAGGTTGATCCAGGCGGCCCGGTGGAACGGCAGGCCGCCGTAGACGACGACCGGGGCGGCCAGGGTCAGCGACAGCCACTGCCAGTAGGTGAACTGCCAGGCCGGCACCATGGCGAGCAGGATCACCGGGACGGTCAGCGCCACCGACACCCACAACCGGGTACGCAGTCCGCGCAGCTCGTCGACCGGCTCACCGGCCGGCTCCGACGCGCCCGCCGGGTTGGGCGGGGGCGGCAGGACGGCGGTGTAGCCGGTCTTCTCCACGGTGGCGATCAGGTCGTCCGGGCTGACCTCGTCGGCGTACCGGACGGTGGCCTTCTCCGTGGCGTAGTTGACGGTGGCCTGCACGCCCTCCATCCGGTTGAGCTTCTTCTCGATCCGGGCGGCGCAGGACGCGCAGGTCATGCCGCCGATCGCGAGTTCGATCCGGTTCGGGGCGACCGGCAGGGACTCCGTGGTCGATGTCATCGCGGCACCTCCTGTCAGTTGTGCCCGTGACCGGGCGCGCCGTGTCCGGCGTCGCCGGTCGGGGTGGGGGCGGCCGGGGCGACCGTCGGGGCCGCCGGAGCCGCCCCGGTGGTCGGCCCGGGGGTGCCGGCGAAGACGGTGAACTCCGCCGTGTGCACCGCCCCGCCGTGCCGGAAGTCCAGGTAGAGCCGGTAGGCGCCGGCCGAGGGCACCTCGGCGGCGAAGGTCACCGCCGGCCCGGCCGAGGTCCGCCCGTCGCCGGGCGTGCCCTCCGGGTGCACGTGCAGGTACGCCAGGTCGCCCTGGCGCAGCGCCACCAGGTGCCCGTACGCCCCGAGGTAGGGCTGGAGGTCGGTGACCGGCTTCCCGTCCCGGCTGACGGTCAGGGTCAGCCGGCTGGTGCGTCCCGGCTCGGGCGTGCCGGTGAGGGTGACCGTGTAGCCGTCGACCGTGGTGCTGGTGGCCGGCGCCGGCAGCGGCCGGGGGTCGAGCCGGCCGGGGACGGCCACGTCGACGCCGAGGGTGAGCGGCTGACCCCCGGTGGGGGTGAAGTCGGCGAAGGCGCGCCAGAGGCCGGGCCCGCCCAGCGGCGACTCGACCCGCCAGGTGCCGTCGGCGTCCAGCTCGGGGTGGACGTGGCGGAAGCCGGAGAGGTCGCGCCGGGCGACGATCAGGTGCATCCGCTTGTCGTGTGCCACGTCGTAGCGGGTCACCGGCGCGCCGTCGGGGCCGCTGATCCGGAAGGCGAACTGCCCGGCGGGCGCGTCCACCGGTTGCATCGTGTAGCCGCGGTCGGAGACGAGCAGCCCGCCGGGCAGGTGGGTGGCCGCGTCGGCTGCGCCGCCGTGCCCGTCGTCGGTGGCGCCGTGGTCGGTACCGGTGGAGTCGTGGCGGCTCTCGGCGGCGGGGGTGACGGGGTCGGTCAGGTGGCCGACCCCGTACGCCGCGCCGAACACCGCCGCGAGGCCGAGGGCGAAACCGCTCAGCTTCGTCGCCGTGTTCATGGTGCTACCTCGATTTCCGGGTGGGTGACCCGTCACGCCTCGACGAGGTCGTAGCCGGCCTCGTCGACCGCGGCGCGCACGGATCCGGTGTCCAACGGGCCTTCGCTGGTGACGGTGACCCGGCCGGTGGCCAGGTCCACCTGGACGTCGCGGACGCCCTCGATCGCGCTCACCTCGGTGCTGACCGAGTTGACGCAGTGCCCGCAGGTCATGCCCTGCACCTGGTACGTGGTGGTGACCATGGCAGTTCTCCTCTCCCGTCCATCCTATACCCCCCTGGGGTAGGTCGCCCTGGGACCGTAGCATACCCCCCAGGGGTACGCTATCCTTGCCGTCATGACCACACCGGGCACCCCGATCCGGGGCTACACCGCCAGCAAGGACCAACTGCTCGCGCGGCTGCGCCGCGTCGAGGGCCAGGTCCGCGGCGTGGAGAAGATGGTCGACGACGACCGGTACTGCATCGACGTGCTCACCCAGATCTCGGCCATCCAGGCCGCCCTGGACAAGGTCGCCCTCGGCCTGCTCGACGGCCACGCCCGGCACTGCATGCACGAGGGCGCGGCCGAGGGTCGCGCCGACGAGGTGGCCGACGAGATGATGGCCGCCGTCGGCCGCCTGATGAAGCGCGGCTGACCCGTCCGCAGCCGGCGGCCGGGCCGGCCTCCGCGCCGCTGGGCCGAGCGGGGGTGCCCGGCACACCGGACACCCCCTGCGGACCCCGGGCCGCTCAGAGCCGCCCGAGGATCTTCCTCATGGTGTCGATCTCGCTCCGCTGAGCGGTGACGATCTGCTGCGCCATGGCCTTGGCGTCGGCGTTGGCGCCGCCGGCGATCTCCTGCTTCGCCATGGTGATCGCGCCCTCGTGATGGGCGATCATCATGGTCAGGAACTGCCGGTCGAACTCCCTGCCGGAGGCCGCCGCGAGCTTCGCCATGTCGGCGTCGGACATCATGCCCGGCATGCCGTGGTCCATCCCGGGCAGGTGCCCGCCGGACGGGCCGCCCGACGGGACGGGCCGACCCCAGGCGGTGAGCCAGCCGGTCATGGTGGCGATCTCCGGGGCCTGGGCGGCCTTGATCTGCGTCGCCAGCTTCCGGACCTCGGCGTCGCCGGCCCGGCTCTCCGCCAGCTCGGACATCCGTACCGCCTGCTGGTGGTGCGGGATCATCATCTGGGCGAACATCACGTCCGCGTCGCCGAAGGAGGCGGACGCGCCCGGGCTGGCGGAGGCCGGGGCGCCCGTGCCCGGCATGTCGTGGCCGGAGCCGGCCGAGTGGCCGCCGCCGCAGGCGGCCAGGGCGAGAGCGGCGGTGAGGGTGGCGCCGGCCAGGGCGGCACGGCGCGCGATGGTACGAGTGGACACGGTCAGACCTTTCGGTGTGCGGTGGACGGGCAGCGGACCGGCAGGCGCGGCGGAAACCGCGCCGGGCCGACCTATCTGCGCAGCACCGACACCGTGGCGAGGCGGAGCCCGAGCGCGCGCCGGGGCGGTCCCCGTGACCCGGACGACGGCCGGACCGGTCGACCGGATGCGGTCGCGGGCCGGGTCCCCCGCTGCCGGCGCAGCGCCAGCAGCACGGCCGTCCCGAGCGCGCCGAGCACCGCCAGGCAGACGCTCCAGAGCGGCGTTCCCCCGTCCGGAGGCGTGACGGGCAGCACGGCGGCGTGGTCGCGGGTCGCGACGGCCGGCTCCGCGGCTGCGGCTCCGTGTCCACCCGGCCGGTCCGGGGCGGCGGCTCCGTGTCCACCCGGGCGGCTCGGGGCGGCCCGGGCGGGCTCGTCGTGGTGGAGGGGGCCGGACGGCGTACCGGCGACGCCGGAGCCGATCGGATGACCGGGGCCGACGTGCGCGCCGTGGCCGATCGTGTGCATGGCGGCCAGGCCGAGCAGGGTGCAGGTGAGCAGCAGGAGCCGGGGCCACCACCCGGTCGGAACCGCGCTCGCCGTCCGCACGCCACCACGCTAACCCGGCCGGTCCGCGCCAGCCCCGTACGCCACGGATGCCGCCACACTTCGTGACGGTCGGCTCGCCCTGCGGTCTCGGAGCCGGGCGCGGACGGCGAGCCGGGCGGGCGGACCTGGTCTCTCGCTACCATTCTCCGGCGATGACCGTCCGCACCGAGCCGACACCGCCCCGCGCACCGCGTCGGGGCCGGGCGCGGTGGGCGGGAGCGTGGTCGTCCCTCCCGGCGCCGCGACGCCGCCGGGGCGCCTGCTCGCCGTGGGTGACGGCGGCGCTCGCCCGGGGTGACCCCGGGGGCAGTCTTCCGGTCGGCGTGTCCCGCCGGTGAACCCGCCGGCCCGCTGACCCGTACCCCACTCTGGATCGTTGGGAGAACAGCAATGGGCGCCGACCACACCCGTCCCGCTCCGTCCACTCCACCGGGAGTGCGACGGCTCCTCGTCGTGACGGTGGTCCCGCTCTTCGTCGTGACCGTGCTCGCCGCGCTGGTGCTCTGGCCCCGGGACGGCCGGGAGGCGAACAGCGGGGGTGACGTGCCGCGTTACCACGGCACGGTGACCCGGGTGCTGACCGAGCCCTGCCCACCGACGCCGGAACTGCCGGAGGGCACACCGGGGGCGGCCGACGGCCCGTGCGGCACGGTGACCGTCCGGGTGGAGCAGGGCCCGGACACCGGCCGGGAGGTCCAGACGCCGGTGCCGTCCGGCCCGGGCGCCCCGACGGTGGCGGTGGACGACGAGATCGTGCTGGTGAAGCTCACCGACCCGGCGGACCCGACGTCCAGCAGCTACAACATCGCCGAGCACCAGCGCGGCAAGCCGCTCGTCTGGCTGGTCGCCCTCTTCGCGGCGGCGATCGTGGCCTTCGGACGCTGGCGGGGCCTGGCGGCGCTGGCCGGGCTGGGCGCGAGCTTCGCCATCCTGCTCACCTTCGTGGTGCCCGGCATCTCGGCGGGCGGCTCACCGCTGCTGATCGCGATCACCGGCGCCGCCCTGATCATGTTCGTGGTGCTGTACCTGACCCACGGGATCACCGCGCAGACGTCGGTGGCGGTGCTCGGCACCCTGGGCAGCCTGGTGCTGACCGGTCTCCTCGGCAGCCTGGCCACCGCCGCCACCCACCTGACGGGCTTCGGCAGCGAGGAGGCCACCACGCTGTCGCTGTACCAACGCGACGTCGACCTGCACGGCCTGCTGCTCGCCGGGATCATCATCGGCTCGCTCGGCGTGCTGGACGACGTCACCGTCACCCAGGCGGCCACCGTCACCGAACTCGCCCACGCCAACCCGAGCCTGTCCCGGTTGCAGCTCTACCGGGCCGCTACCCGGGTCGGCCGGGCGCACATCGCCTCCACGGTCAACACCATCGTGCTGGCGTACGCGGGCGCCTCGCTGCCGCTGCTGCTCCTGCTGACCGCCGACAGCCGGGCGGTCGGCGAGATCCTCACCAGCGAGTTCCTGGCCCAGGAGATCGTCCGGAGCGCGGTGGCGACCCTCGGCCTGGTGGCCGCCGTACCCCTGACCACCGGGCTGGCCGCGCTGGTCACCACCGCCGGACGCGGCCCGGCCGGCGACGCCCCGCCGGCCGACCGCCCGACGCCCACGCCCCGGCCCCCGGCCGACCGGGACGCGGCACTGGAGGCGCTCAGCGCGCCACGCCACGGCCCACCGTCCACCCCGACCCCCGCGGGGTGGCCCGAACCGGAAAGGAACACGGACACCGCATGGTGACACTCCTCAGCGCAACCGCCGCCGGTGCGGCGGTTGTCGACCGCGTCACTGGTCACGCATCGTTATTGCGAAATAACGCTTTTAGTCGGGTTCTGGACGTAGATCCCCGGTACTCCTCTCGGGTAACCTCGCTGCCGGTCACCGCCGAAGGCGCGCAGCGGCGCCTGCGGTGCCGCCGCCCAATCGCCGCACGGCGAGCCGGGGAACCAGGTACATGGGGTGAATCCGCGCGAGCGGTAGGGACCACTTCCGTCCCGAACCCGTCAGCTAACCCGGTCGGCGGTCGACGGAAGGGAACACTGTGACGGCACCCCTGCGCCGCTGGTTGACACCGGCGGTGGCCGTGCTCACCGCTCTGGCCATCCTCGCCGGGCCGACCCCGGCGATCGCCGCCCCCTCGACGCCCACCCCCTCCGGGCACGAGGAGGACGAAGAGCCCGAACTGCTCACCGACGTCATCGAGCTGCGCAACCGCCAGTACGCCAAGGCGAAGTCGCAGCTGGAGAAGTCCAAGAAGCGCCAGCGGGAATTCGCGCTGGAGATCCGCCGCGCCGAGGAGGATCTGGAGGCGCTGCGGCCCCAGGTCAGCCAGATCGCCGCACAGTCCTACCGCACCGGGCGGATCGGCGCGGCCGCGATCCTGCTGGACAGCAAGGCGCCGGACACGTTCCTCAAGCGGGCCTCCGCGCTGGACGAGCTGAACATGGTCAACGCGCAGAAGCTGAGCGAGGTCACCTCCGCCAAGACCCGCGCCGAGCGGGCCAAGCTGGAGCTCGACGGCGAGGTGCGCGAGCAGCAGAAGCTCACCAACGACATGGCCCGGGAGAGCCGGGAGGCGGAGAAGGCTCTCGCGCTGGTCGGCGGCAAGGGCTTCACCGGCGGCCTGGTGTCGGCCGAATCCCCGGTGGCCCGGATCGCGCCGGGCCGGACGGCGGACGGCGGCTGGCGCCCCGAGGGACGTACCGAGGACGACCCCACCACCTCCGGCCTGATCACCCCCCGCACGCTGCACGCGTACAAGGAGGTGCGGCGGGCCGGTTTCAAGCGCTTCGTCGGCTGCTACCGGCCGGGCGGGCCGTGGGAGCACCCGAAGGGCAAGGCCTGCGACTGGTCGTTGCAGAACAGCGGCTTCGCCCCCTGGTACAACAACGACACCCGCCGGTACGGCAACGACCTCACCGCGTTCCTGGTCCGCAACGCCGACCGGCTCGGCATCTACTACGTCATCTGGAACCGGCAGATCTGGTTCCCGGCGACCGGGTGGAAGTCGTACAGCGGCCCGTCGGACCACACCGACCACGTGCACATGTCGATGCTCTAGCGACACCGCGCAGCCCGAGGGCCGTCCCGCCGCGTGCGGGGCGGCCCTCGTCGTCCGGGCCGGATCAGCCGGCGACCACGGCCGGGCGCCCGCCCTGGGCCGGCGGCGAAACGACGGCGGCAGCGGCGGGGACCGCCGCCACCGTCCGGACCTCACCGGCGGCGAGCCGGTACGACATCCCGACCACCGCGCACCGCCCGGCGGCCACCTCGGCGGCGAGCGCGGCGGAGGAGCCGAGCATGGCCTCCACGGTCTGGGCGATGTGGATGTCGACGATGCCGTCGACGTCGTCCACGCCCTCCTCGGCCGCCCGGCGCAGGCTCGGCCCGACCGCGTCCACCACGGCCCGGAGGTGCCCGGTCGGCGGCGTGCCGGTCCGGGCGGCGTCCCGGGCGGCCTGCACGGCTCCACAGGAGTCGTGGCCCAGCACCACCACCAGCGGGGTGCCGAGGACGGTGACGCCGTACTCGACGCTGCCGAGCACCTCGGGGCCGACGGTGTGCCCGGCGGTGCGGACCACGAAGAGGTCGCCCAGCCCCCGGTCGAAGATGATCTCGGCGGCGAGGCGGGAGTCGGAGCAGCCGACGATCACCGCGAAGGGGTTCTGCCCGTCGGCGACGGCGGCCCGGTGGCCGGCGTCCTGGTTGGGGTGGCGCGGCGTGCCGGTGACGAACCGCCGGTTGCCCGCGTGCAGCTCGGCGAGCGCCTGGGTCGGAGTGGTCGGGGCCATTCCCTCACCTCGGTCCGTGGTCGGGTTGGTCAACCGGCCGGCGACGGAGGCGGCCTCGCCGCCCACCGTCACACGCACCCGAAGATACGTCAAGAATCACGTGATACAGATTTCATGCTTTGGCCCGGCCGCGCCGGGCCGGGCCGGCCACCCCCTGACCAGGGCAGGGCCGAAAATCCGAACGCCGGGCCATACGATGGCGGGCATGGCGACGACAGCGGGCGGGAACGGGAGCACCCGGCACTGGACCTTCCTCACCAACCACGCGCACGTGCTGCTCGCCATCGCGCGCAACCCCACCGCGCGGCTGCGGGACGTCGCCGCCGAGGTCGGGGTGACCGAGCGGGCCGCCCAGGCGATCGTCGCCGACCTCGAGGCCGGCGGCTACCTGCGGCGCACCCGGGTGGGGCGGCGCAACGAGTACACGGTCAACCCGACCGGCCACTTCCGGCACCCCGCCGAGGCGGACCGCCAGGTCGGCGACCTGCTCGCCCTCTTCACCGCCGCACCGGCCGAGCCCCGCTCCTGAGCGCCCGGCCCGCGCGGCCCCGCCCGTCACCGCACGGACGCTCCAACGGCGGTAATCTCACCGGGTGCGCGAGACCATCCGGCCCGACGGCACGCCGGTAACCCGGCCCGCCGGAGGCACGTCCCGGGCCGTCCTCAGCGGGGTCACGGCGGCCCTGCTCGCCACCCTCGTCGTACCGCCGGCGCCGGCCGTGGCCGCGCCCGGCTGCGCCGGCCCACGCAGCCAACCCGCCCCCACCGAGACGCCGTGGGCGCTGCGCCGGCTGGACCCGACGTCGGCGTGGCGGATCACCCGCGGCGAGGGCGCCACCGTCGCCGTCATCGACTCCGGGGTCTCCCCGGCCCACCCGCTGCTCAAGGGCCAGGTGCGCGAGGGCCGGGACTACAACGGGCTACCGGCGGCGCGGGGCCAGTGCGACCAGGCCGGGCACGGCACCATCGTGGCCGGCATCATCGCCGGCCGGGAGGGCACCGGCGCCCCCTACAGCGGCATCGCGCCCGCGGCCCGGATCCTGCCGATCCGGGTCCTGCCCGACACCCGGCAGTCCAGCGACACCGGCCTGCCCGTGGAGATCGGCCAGGCGATCCGCTGGGCGGTCGAACAGGACGTCCAGGTGATCAACTTGTCGCTGGCCACGTTCGACCGGCCGGAGCTGGCCGCCGCCGTCGAGTACGCCCTGTCGAAGAACGTCGTGGTGGTGGCCGCCGCCGGCAACCGCCAGGAGGAACAGCAGGACCGGCCCGCCTACCCGGCCGCGTACCCGGGGGTGATCGCGGTGGCCGGGGTGGACCCGCAGGGCGGTCACGTCGGCAGTTCGGTCAGCGGCGACTACGTCGACGTCGCCGCCCCGGGCCTGGACATCATCGGACCCGCGCCGTCGGGGGCCGGCTACCTCACCGAACCGCAGGGCGGCACCAGCTTCGCCGCCGCGTACGTCTCCGGGGTGGCCGCGTTGCTGCTCTCCGCCGAGCCCGACCTCACCCCGGAGCAGGTGGCCCACCGGATCACCCGGACGGCCGACAACCCGCCCGACGGTCACAACCCCGAGGTCGGTTACGGGGTGGTGAACCCGTACCGGGCGCTGACCAGCCTGCTCGGCACCCGCAGCGACCCGCCGGCCGGCGCGCTGCCACCCCCCGCGCCCACCCGTGACCCGCTGGCCGGGCAGCGCACCGTGGCGCTCTGGGCGGCGGGGGTCGGGGCGGTCGTCGCCGGGCTGCTGCTGGCCGCCCGGCCGATCCTGGACCGGGGGCGGCGTCGCGGCTGGCGTCCCGGCCGTCGCACCGAGCCGGTGGACGCCTGAGCCGCAGCCGGGCCGATCGGTTAGCGACGCGCCGCCCGGGTCGGCGGCTCGACGGAGGGCCCGGTGACGCGAAGCGGCTCCGACCCGGAAGAACCGGACCGGAGCCGCGCGGGCGACAACGTCAGCTCCACACCTTGGCGTTGCTCATCTCGGTGGAGACGTAGTTCTCGCGGGCGACGCCGACCGCGCCACCGATCTCGTTCAGGATCCGGTTGATGTCCCGGACAGCGGTGTCCCACTGCGCCTGGTGCTGCTCGTAGGCGGCCCGGTCCTGGCCGTCCCACTCCAGCTTGGCCAGCATCGACCGCAGCGTGTCGAGCTTCTCGTCGATGGTCTTCGAGATGCTCTGCATCTGCTGGTTGGCGCTCTCGAGGACGGCGTAGTCAACCTTGATGCTCATGAGTTCCTCCCCTGCTCGTCTCGGCGGATCACGGGTTGAGCGCAGAGTGGAACTTGTCCAGCATCTGCTGCTGCTCCTCGTCGTTGACCTGGTGCGTCGTACCCGACTTGTCGAGCAGGTCGGCGATGTTGTCCATCGCCGTCAGCAGCTTGACCGTGTCCTCGTTCCAACGCGTCATCAGCGACTGGAAGCCAGTGGACGCCTGGCCCTTCCAGGCGATGGCCAGGTCGTCGACCACGTTCCACAGCTTCTTCAGCTCGCCGTCGACCTCGCTGCGCGTGGACCGCACGTCACTCGCGGCGGTATGCAGAGTCGCTGCTTCGACCTCGAACGCCATGCTTCACACCCTTCCGTCATGTTGTGGCGGCGGAACTGCCGCGCCCCTCCCCCGCGGCAAGGCCAACACCCCACCGACGGACACTCCTCAGGAGACGGTAGCCCACCGCGTCCAGCGCGCGCAGCCCTGTTCACGCGAGTTCCGGTCGAGGCTCGGGGCCCTGTGGAGGGAGCCCCTGGTCAGGTCGAAAATGCCGCGACCCATCGACGGGCTTCCCCGGCCGAGGACGATCAGGACGCTCCGCGAAGAGCAGGGCGAGTCACCGATTCCTCACCGGTCCTTACCGCTCGGCAGGGTCAGCTTCCGCCCGGCAGGATCAGCCGGCGGCCTGCGAGCCTGCCGGACCATCGCCGGACCGGTCGCGAGCAGGCCGGCCAGCAGCGCGACCGCGAGCCACATGACCGGCTTGTCGAGCGCCCGATCCACCAGCACCGGGAGCATGAGCGCCACTGCCGCCAGCGCCAGCACGGCGACCGCGAGCCGCAGCGCCCGCGACGGGCGCAGCCGCTCGTACAGGCTGCACAGCACTCCCAGGACGACCGCCAGCAGGGCGGTCAGGAAGAACCAGGTCTGCCACATCATCTCTCCCCGTTTCCAATCCGCCGCCCGTCCGACCGGCTCACGCCGGGTCGGCCCAGGCGATCTGGACGAGTTGCTGGCCGTCCCGGCGGCGCACCAGGGTGCCCCGGCCCGGCGGCTGCGGGGTGGGCCGCAGCGTGCCGAACACGGCACCCTCCTCCCGGTTGCCGGACATCAGCAGGCCCGGCGAGTCCAGTTCCCGCAGGCGTTGCAGCACCGGTTCGTAGAGGGCCCGGGCCACACCGCCCACCCGGCGGGTGACGATCAGGTGCAGGCCGATGTCCCGGGCCTGGGGCAGCAGCTCGTGCAGGGCGCTGAGCGGGTTGCTGCCGCCCGAGGCAACCAGGTCGTAGTCGTCCACCAGGATGTAGAGGTCCGGCCCCTTCCACCAGCTGCGGTCGCGCAACTGGGCGGTGGTGACGTCCGGGCCGGGCAGCCGGTTCTGCAGGGCGCTGCGGATCGAGCCGAGCCCCTGGCTGAACACCTGGTTGGACGGGGCGTAGTCGAGCAGGTGGTCACCCTCGACCGCGCCGAGCAGGCCGCGCCGGTAGTCGGCGATGACGATCCGGGCCTGGGCCGGGGTGTACCGGTCGACGATCCCCCGCGCGATCACCCGCAACACGTTGGTCTTGCCGCACTCCGCGTCGCCGAAGACGGTCAGGTGCGGCTCGTTCGCCAGGTCCAGGTGGACCGGCGCGAGCGCCGACTCGTTGACCCCGATCGGCAGGCCCGGCACCGACCGGTCGGCGACCTGGACCAGCTCGTGCAGCGGCAGCCGGCGCGGCAGCAGCCGCACCTTCGGAGCCGGGCGGCCCGGCCACGCGTCCGCGACGTGCCGGGCCAGCGCCACCGACGCCTCGGTCAGGTCCTCGATGTCGCGCTTGCCGTCGATCCGGGATACCGCAGTGAGGAAGTGCAGCTTGTCCCGGGTGAGCCCCCGGCCCGGGGCGCCGGTCGGCACGTTCGCCGCGGCCCGGCGGTCGATCTCCGACTCGTTGGCGTCACCCAGCCGCAGCTCCAGCTTGGTGCCGAGCAGGTCCCGCATGTTGATCCGGATCTCCGCCCAGCGCACCGCGGTCAGCACCACGTGCACGCCGAAGCCCAGGCCCCGGTTGGCCAGGTTGGTGATGGTCTGCTCCAGCTCCTCGTACTCCTGGCGCAGCGTGTTCCAGCCGTCCACCACGAGGAAGACGTCGCCGAACGGGTCGTCGGCGAACTCGCCGGCCGCCCGGCGGCGTCGGTAGCCGGCGACCGAGTCGATGCCGTGCTGGGCGAACCGGTTCTCCCGGTCGTCGAGGATCGCCAGCACCTCGGCCACCGTGCGGCGGACCGCCTCGGTGTCGCGGCGACCGGCCACCCCGGCCACGTGCGGCAGCCCCTCCAGGCTGCGCAGCGCGCCACCGCCGAAGTCGAGGCAGTAGAACTGCGCCTCGCGCGGGGTGTGGGTGAGCGCCAGCGACGCGATCATCGAACGGAGCAGGGTGCTCTTGCCGCTCAGGGCGGCACCCACGATCACCACGTTGCCGCCCGCGCCGGCCAGCTCGACCATCATCGGGTCCCGCCGCTGCTCGTACGGGCGGTCGACGACACCGACCGGGACGGTGAGCCGGCCCCGGCCGGGCCAGTTGGCGGTGGTCAGCCCGAAGGTCGGGTGGGCGGCCAGCGGGCCGAGCAGCTCACCGAGGCTCGGCGGTTCCGCCAGCGGCGGGAGCCACACCTGGTGCGCCGGGGTGCCCTTGCCCTTGAGGCGGTCGATGAGCACGTCCAGCATCGCCACGGCCTTGCCGTCGGCCGGCTGCTCGGGCGCCGGCGCGACCTCGACCGGCGCCTGCGGCACCCGCACCGGCACGAAGTTCACCCCGTACGGCACGATCCGTCGCTGCACCAGTGCCCGGGACGACTGCGCCGCCTGCCCCGGCGCCCGGTACGGCCCCGAGACGTACGCGGCCCGGAACCGCAGCATGGTGCTGGTGTCGGTCTTGAGGTAGCCGTGCCCGGGCGCGTTGGGCAGCTCGTACGCGTCGGGCACGCCCAGCACGATCCGGCTCTCCACCGCCGAGAAGGTGCGCAGACCGATCCGGTACGACAGGTGGGTGTCGAGGCCGCGCAGCTTTCCCTCCTCCAACCGCTGGCTGGCCAGCAGCAGGTGCACGCCGAGCGACCGGCCGAGCCGGCCGATCATCACGAAGAGGTCGATGAAGTCCGGCTTCGCGGCGAGCAGCTCGCTGAACTCGTCGCAGATGATGAGCAGGCTCGGCATCGGGGCGAGCGGCTCGCCGGCCGCCCGGGCCTTCTCGTAGTCGAACCGGGAGACGTAGTTGCCGGCGGCCCGCAGCACCTCCTGCCGGCGGGTCATCTCACCGGCGAGCGCGTCCCGCATCCGGTCGACCAGCGGCAGCTCGTCGGCCAGGTTGGTGATCACGGCGCTGGTGTGCGGCAGCGCCTCCAGCGAGGCGAAGGTGGCGCCGCCCTTGAAGTCGACCAGGACGAAGTTGAGCTCCTCCGACGAGTGGGTCACGGCGAGCGCGCCGACGACAGTGCGCAGCAGCTCGCTCTTGCCGGAGCCGGTGGCGCCGATGACCAGCCCGTGCGGGCCCATGCCCTCGTGCGCGGACTCCTTGAAGTCCAGCTCGACGACGTTGCCGTCCGGGCCCACCCCGAGCGGGATGCGCAGCCGGTCCCGGTGCCCGCGCGGCCGCCAGGTCTGCTGCACGTCGACGGTCGCGGCGTCGCCCACCCCGAGCAGGTCGGGCAGTTCCATGCTGCGGGCCAGCGGCTCCTCCGCCGTGGCCTGCTGCTGGGAGAGCCGGTACGGCGCGATCTGCCGGGCCAGCCCCTCGGCGGCGGCGGCGTCGAGCCGGTCCGGGCGGCCCAGCCGCGAGGTGGAGGTGCCCCGGACCAGCTCCAGCGAGCTGCCGTCACCGGCGTCCAGGCAGAGCAGCCAGCGGCCGGCGTCGCGGGGCACGGTCCCGGAGAGGTCGATGGTGGTGGCGCCGAGCAGGCCCGGCCCCATCAGCTGGCAGGTCGCCGAGACCTCGCCGCCGTCGATCACCACCACCAGGTGCGGGGCGGAGGTCAGCGGCTTGGCCTCCGGGGCGAAGCGGGGCCGCCCGGCCAGCTCCGCGGCGAGCGCCTCCTCGGCCTCGGCGAGGCTGGCGAAGACCAGCCGGCGGGCGCCGGCCGCGTCGGTCCGCGCGCTGTGGTGGGCGTGCGGCAACCACTTCACCCAGTCCCACACCTGCTGCCGGTCCGGTGCGGCGACCACCGCGAGGAGCAGGTCGTCCGGGGCGTGGAAGGTGACCAGCTGGGCCAGGGCCGCCCGGGTCAGGTCGAGCACCGGCTCCCGGTCACCGCGCAGCGCGATCCGGCTGAACGCCCGCAGCGACAGCGCGGTGGGCAGGTCGGGCACCGTGGAGTGGGCCCGGACGAACCGGCGCAGCGCGATCGCGCTCATCGGCTCCAGATCCTCCACCGGCTTGGTCTCCGGCGGGACGATCTCCACGGCGAGCCGCTGCGGCCCGGTGGCGATCCGCAGCTCGCCGAAGTCGTCCTCGGTGATCCGCCGCTCCCACATCCGGCGGGACGCGGCGATCGACCAGAGGGTGTCCGGCTCCGGGTGGCGCCAGGTCATCGCGGCCCGCTGCTGCTCGGCGGCGCGCCGGGTGCGCTTGCGCATCTGGGCCAGGTACCGCATGTAGTCGCGGCGCTCGGCGTTCAGCTCCGCCTTGTCGTTGCCGCTGCCGGTGGTCAGCGTGCCGAGCGCCATGCCCAGCATGGACACTCCGAAGAGGCCACCCGCCACGTAGGTCATGGTCGAGCCGCCCCGACCGGCGTAGAGGAAGGCCATCGCGCCGACGCCGCAGAGCATCGGCAGGATCATCAGCAGCTGGGCCATGCTGCGGGGAGTCGGTTCGGGCAGCTCCGGTGGGGATTCCAGCAGCACCTCGCCGCGCGGCAGGGCGGGCCCGGGTTGACGCGGAAGCCGGCGGAACACCACGGTGCTCACGGCTGTCTCCTCCCCAGAAGCGGCCCTCGAGCCGACCGGAGTTCTCGGGTGGGCATCGTACGTGCCGCCATCGTAGGTAATCTCCCGTGAGCGTCGTGGACCCGCTGGGGGCGAGGCCGCCGGTCGAGGTGGAGCTGACAGAGCGCGAGGAGGCCACAGTGGCGACGAAGACGGCGACCGGTGGACTGAGCCGGATCACCATCGTGGCGCCGCGGACCAGGATGGACCTGGCGCTGCCGTCCGACGTACCCCTGGCCGACCTGCTGCCCACCCTGCTGCGCTACGCCGGCGAGGACCTCGCCGACGAGGGCGTCCGGCACGGCGGCTGGGCCCTCGCCCGGCTCGGCGGCCAACCGCTCGACGGTGGTCGCACCGCCGCCCAGCTCGGCATCCGGGACGGCGAGGTGCTCTATTTCAACCCCCGCGCGGCAGCCACCCCGGAGATCGTCTTCGACGACGTGGTGGACGCGGTGGCGACCGCGACCAACCAGCGGGCCGGCACCTGGCAGGTCGGCACCACCCGCGCCTTCTCGGTGCTGCTGGCCGGCCTGACGCTGGCCGCCGGAGCGGCCGTGACGCTCCTCGCCGGACCGCCCCAGCTGCCCGGCGCGCTGGCCGCGCTGCTGGTGGCGGTCGCCCTGGTGGTCACCGCGGCGGTGCTGTCCCGGGCCGCCGGCGACAGCCGCACCGGCGCGATCCTGGCCGTCGCCGGGATCGGGTACGCGGCCGTCAGCGGCCTGCTCGTCCTCGGCGGTGACCGCGGGCTGACCGAGCTGGCCAGCCCGCACGTGCTGCTCGCCGGCACCGCGGTGGTGCTGTTCGGTGCGGTCGCCGCGCTGGCCGTCGGCGACCGGATGCCGCTCTTCCTCGGGGCGGTGGCGGTCGGCGCCGCGGCCGGCTTCGGCGCGCTGCTCTGCCTCGCCCTCGGCATCGACGCGGCGGCGGCCGCCGCCGTGGTCGCCACCGTCGCGTTCGCGACCGTGCCGATGCTGCCGATGACCGCGTACCGGCTGGCCCGGCTGCCGGTGCCCTCCATCCCCACCGGCCCGGACGACCTGAAGACCGACACCGAGACCGTCGACGGCCGGCGGGTGCTGCGGCAGAGCGAACGGGCCGACGAGTTCCTCACCGGTCTGCTCTGGACGGTGTCCCTGCTGGTGCTGGGCAGCCAGGTCGTCCTGGCCGTCGACGGCCGGCTACCGGCGGTGCTGCTCTGCCTGGTGCTGGCGCTGCTGTCGCTGCTGCGGGCCCGGCCGTTCATCGGGCGCGCCCAGCGCACCCCGGTGCTGGTCGCCGGGACCGCCGGGCTGCTCCTGACCGCGGCGGCCGTCTTCGCCGCCGGCTCACCGGCGGTACGGCTCGGCGTGGTCCTCGGCGGCCTGCTGCTGACCACCGTGGTCAGCCTCATCTACGGGTTGACCGTGGCCGGCAAGCGGATCTCGCCGGTGTGGGGCCGGGTCCTGGACATCGTCGAGATCCTGCTGATCGTCGCGCTGGTGCCGCTGGCCGTCTGGGTCTGCGGCGCCTACGGCTGGATCGTCAACCTCCGACCCTGATCGTCCCGGCGGCGGTCGCCACCGGGGTGGTGGCGTAGACCCCCGGCCCGTGCTGCCCGTCGAGCGGCCGGGCCGACACGCCGCACCGCCGGGCCACCTCGCGTACCGCCTCGACCAGGGCGTCGACGTGGTCGTCCCGGCCGGCCACCCGCAGCAGCGGCGGCACCCACGGGTCGCCCGGCACCACCACGGCCGCCACCGTGTGCGACGGCGCGGAGGTCGCCGTGACGGCGTCCACCAGCGTCCCCAGGGACGCCTCCGGACGCCGGCGCAGGGTCAGGCAGCGCTGGGTCCAGCCGCCACCGCGCAGGCCGGTCCAGGTCTCCGCGGGCGGCTCCGGCGCCAGGTCCAGCCCCGCCGCGGAGACCACCGCCGCGCGCAGCTCGTCCCGGCCGAGCACCCGGTGGGGCAGGCCGGCGGCGTTGAGCGCCTTGCCCAGCCGGCCGACCCCGGCGGCCACCGTCCGGTGCACGCCGCGCATCCCGCCGCCCCGGGTCACCGCCTCGGCCCGCGCGTCCGGCACGGAGAGCCGCAGCGCCACCCAGACGGTCCGGTGGGCGGCCGGCGGGGCGCCCGGGGCCGGGTACCAGACCAGGGTGTGCGAGACGACCTGGGTGAGGGTCACCGGGGCGGTGAAGTCGGCGAGCACCCGCAGCGCCCGGTCCACCGTGGCGGACTCGACCGTGCCGGCCGGCGCGCCCGCCGCCCCGGTCAGCGCGACCGCCGCGAACCAGCCCCGGCCGTCCTGGCCGATGCCCAGCCGGGTGCCCCGCTCGGTCAGCTCGATCACGCTCAGCTCGGGGGTGAGCGCGGCCAACCGTGGGTCCACCACGTCACCGGCCGCGACGGCCGCCCGGGCGTCCTCCCCCCGGCGGCGCAACCGGCGGCGCAGCAGCAGGTCCTCGTACCACCAGCGTCCGCCGCGTCGGGCGAAGGTCGCCACCGTGAGCAGCACGGCCAGTCCCGCCACCGTGCCGACCAGCCAACCCGGCCCGTCGAGCACCGCCCAGACGGCGACCGCGCAGAGTTCCACCACGACCAGCTGGCCGACGGCCACCGCCCCGATCCGGCCGCGCCCGCGCCGGTCGGCCGGCACGACCGGACGGTCGGCCGGTACGGCGGGCACGGTGGGCGTACGACCGGGTGGCACCTGAACCTGCGTCATCGGTGAGCGTCCCTTCTGGACTCCACGGGCGTCCGCCGCCGGCGGCGTGGCCGGCGGCGCGTGGGCGGGGGCCCCGGTGAACCGCCGACGGCCCCTTATCGTAGGGAAGCCCGCGGCGACGTTCTGACCTGATCGTCGCGGAACCACCCCCGCCGGAGGTCAACCATGCGGACCCGCCGCGACCAGGTGCAGGCGTACCGCTTCGTCACCCGCCGCATCGTCTCGGCGCTGCTCGCCGGCGACCCGGAGACCACCAACCTCCCGATGCGGCGGCTCGGCATGGCCGTGGCCGGCAGCGTGCTCGCCGCCGCCGTCGTGCTCGGCGTGGCCGGGGCGTACGGGCAGCTCACCGGGAACACGGCTCCGCTGGAGGAGAAGACGCTCGTCATCGAGCGGGAGACCGGCGCGACGTACGTCTTCCTCGAGGGGACGCTGCACCCGACGTTGAACTACGCCTCCGCGCGACTGATCCTCAACGAGCCGGACCCGCAGGTCCGCACCATGTCGCGCAAGGCCATCGGCGACCGTCCGCGGGGTCGCACGGTGGGCATCGTCGGCGCCCCGGACGCGCTGCCGGACCGTGGCTCGCTGGTCGAGCTGCCCTGGTCGGTCTGCGACGTGCCGGATCCGGCCGACTCCCGCCGGTCGCGTACCCGGATGGTGGTCGGCCGGCCGCTCACCGGCGGCGCGCCGCTGGCGGGCCGGGCGGTCCTGGTCGAGTCGGACGGGCAGCGTTTCCTGCTCACCGGCGGGTCTCGGCTCCAGGTCGTCGGCGACGAGGGGACGCTGGCCGCGCTGCGGATGACCGGCGCTCCCACCCTGGGGGTCGGCCAGCAACTGCTCAACGCGGTGCCGGCGGGGCCGCCGCTGCGCCGCCCGGCGATCGAGGGTGACGGCAGCCCGAGCGGCCGTACGGTCGGCGACCGGCCGGCCCGGGTGGGCGAGGTGTTCCGGGCCGCCGGGGCTCACTACGTGCTGACCCGCGAGGGACTGGCCAACATCGGCGAGATCACCGCGCTGCTGTTGAGCAGCGACGACGGTCAGATTCGCGACATCAGCCCGGACCAGGCGGGCGAGCTGTTCGACGGCCGGCGGCTGGAGGCCGACGGGATGCCGACGAAGCTGCCCGCGCTGTACCCGGTCCGGGCCGGGCAGACGGTGGTCTGCGCGACGTACCGGGCGGGCCCGGCCGGCGGCCCGCCCACCACCGCGCTGGAGGTCTTCGACCGGGCACCGGCCGAGCTGTCGGCGCCCGGCGGGACGTCGGTGCGGCAGGGCGCCCGGGACGCGGTCCGCACCGCCGAGGAGGTGCTGCTGCCGCACGGCAAGGGTGTCCTGGTCCAGGCCGCGCCGGGGGCCGGCGAGAGTGCGGAGGCGGCGGCCGGCGCCACGGTCTACCTGATCGGTGGGCAGGGGGTGCGGCACCCGCTGGGCCGGGCCTCCGGTGACGCCGTCGCCGCCCTCGGGTACGGCGGCGTGCCGCCGCTGGTGGTGCCGTCGGCACTGCTCGCGCTGGTGCCGACCGGCCCCACCCTCCAGCGGGAAGACGCGCTGGCCCACTACGCAGCGGACGACGAGGAGGCCGGTGGCGCACCGGCCCCGTCCGGCCCGGCCGCCCAGGGATCGACGCGGGGCGGCTGACCGGGGCCGGTCGGCGGGTCGCCCGGGTTCGCGGGTGTCGACTAACCTGAATGTGCCCACGGCTTCGACTATGGACAACGGGGATGCTGCCATGACCGGGCGCACGACAGTCGACGTACTGTCCCTTGAGGACTTCCACCAGCGGTTGGCGGATCGTCTGGCCCAGGCCGAGACGGCGCTCAGGAAGCTGAACACCGAGCTGGCCTGCCGCCCGCCGGCGCTCGGCACCTTCACCGACGGCACCGGCAACGCCCGCCGCTACAGCGACGTGCAGGCGAGCTACGCCGAACGGGTCGCCCAGCTGCGTCGGGCGGTGGCGGCGGCCCGGACCGCCACTCAGACGATCATGACGAACTACCGCACCACCGAGGCCCGCAACGCGGCTGCCGCCGCCGACATCGAGGCCGCGCTCAACGGCGTCAACGAGGTGCTGAACGAGCGGGAGGACGGGCGTGACTGACTACACCCACCATTACCAGCACGTCAGCCACAAGGAGCTCTACGACGCGGTCGTGCAGGCGGGCGACCCGGGCCAGGTCGACGGCCTGGCCAGCCAGTGGAGCACGCTCAAGGACACCCTCGACGACCTGGCCCGGGATCTCGACGCCGACCTGGACAAGCTCGCCGGCACCTGGTCCGGCGACGCCGCGCGCGAGTTCGTCGACCGGCTCTCCCTGGTGGTGCGCTTCTCCGGTGAGCTGGCCGAGGGCACGGCCCAGGTCCGGCAGGCGCTCACCGACATGGCCGACGCGCTGCGCGTCGCCCAGCGGGACGCCGAGAGCCCGGAGGAGACCGACGACCACGACAAGATGATCTCCAAGGCCAAGGACGGCGCGATCTTCGGCGTCGGTGGGGCGATCATCGGCGGGTTGATCGGCCACCAGCAGGACAAGGCCGAGCAGGAGAAGGCCCACCAGCGGATGGTCCAGGTGGTGTCCAGACTGGCCGAAAGCTACGAGGTCTCCGCGTACGGACGGGTGGTCGACGCCCCGGTCCCCGACCCGCGGCTGCCCGGCGGCGCCGACGGGCCCAGTTCGACGGCGCGGAGCGGCCCGGGGTCGAGCACCCCGTCCGCCGCGCCGACGACCGGGCTCGCCGGGAGGCGCGGCGACGCGTCGGTGGACACCCCGGGCAGTGTGTCGCCCGGCCCGACGGGCGGTTCCGGCACCCCGGAGGCGGGCACCGTGGGCGCCGGCGCGGGTGGCCCGGGCGCGGGTGGCGCGGTCCCCGGCGGCACCGCGACTCCGCTCGATCCCGGCGCCGGCACGCAGCTCGCCGGCGCGGACCCGCTGCTCGGCGGCGCGCTGGTCGGCGGGGCGGCGGTGGGGGCGGCCGGTCTGGCGGGGGCGACCCCGACCACGCCGGGCACCCCGGGCGTCGGGCCCGGCCTGACGTTCGGCGCGCCGGGCTCCGTACCGGCGGGTGGAGTGGTGGGCACCGGCTCGCTGGCCTCCTCGGGCCGGGGGGCTCCCGCGCCGTCGGCCCGTCCGGCCGCCGGAGCCCCGGGCATGGAGAACCGGGCCGCGGCCGGCACCGGCCGGCTGGCTGCGGGTCAGGCGGGCGGCAACGCCGGCGGCACGGGCCGGCCGGGTGCGGGGGGCGCGCCGGCCAACCGGCCCGCGACGGCACCCGGCGCGGCCAACCGCAACGGCGTGCTCGGCGGCCGGGGCCAGCACGCCGAGGAGGACGACGACGCGCGGCTGACCTGGCTCACCGAGGACGAGATGGTCTGGCACGACGGCGACCGGGCCGCGCCGCCGGTGCTCGGCGCAGACCACTGACCGACGATCGTCGGCCCGTCCGGAGGGGTTCCGCCGGGCAGGCCGCCGGCCGTGGTCGGGCCTAGGTGACCGGCGGCGGGAGGCGCAGCGCAGCCCTTCCGCCGAGCTTCGCGGTGGATGTTCCGGACCGGACGGTTGCGCTACGGTTCCGTCCGAGTGCGGTCGACGACGATCCAGCACTGTCGAAATCATGGGGGTGTCGGGTGACTGATCCGGATCGACGAACGGCGCTGACTCTCACGCTGCGCCACCCGCCGGCGGCCTTCCTCTACGCGGCCACGACGCCCCGGGTACGGCTGGACGGCGTCGACGTGACGGTCCCCGGTTGGGGCAGGCACAGCATTCCCGTCGACCCGGGGCAGCACCGGCTGGAGGTGTGGGTGCCGTACGCCCTCCCACGGCGGGTGGGACGGGTGACCCGGGAAGTGAGTGTCGACGAGGGGAGTGAGGTCAGCCTGGAGTACATGGCGCCCACGATCACCTTCGGTCGCGGTGCGCTCGGCGCACCGGGCGAGCAGAAGTCCACCGGCTACTCCGCCGTGATGATCGCCAACGTCGTCGCCGCGGTCGTCGTCCTGGGCCTCTGTGCGGTGCTCGCCTTCGCCTGACCCCGACTGACGATGCGCGGCGAGGTGTCGGCGGTGATCGCGATGGGCTCGATGGTGGGAGGCGGATCCAGCTGAACGACCAGGGCTCGGACCGGATGGCGCAGATCCAACGCGAGCAGATCGCCGCGTACGAGCGGCGCGGGCCGTTCTGGGGACGCGTCACGCAGTTCGCGACGGCCGGCGCGCTCATCGCTGGGATCGTCGTCTCGCTCCTGGTCTTCAGCACCCTGGCGAGCCTCTACCCCGGCACCGGTGCGGTGAAGTCCACTCCGGCCGAGCAGCCGGCTGAGGCCGACGTACGGGAGTGCCGGCGGGTCGGGCCGGTGAGCGGTGACGGACTCGGCTACTGGTGGCACTGCGCGGTGACGGTCCGGACCTGGGATGGCCGCGAGGTCGACACCGTGGTCGGGCATTCCGTCGTCACCCCGAAGGACCGGGGTAGGTCGGTCGAGTTCCGTGAAGTGTGCGACGAGGAGGGCAACTCCGACTGCCGGTACGGGCGCCCGGCGCCGCGCATCTGGGCCCTTGCGGTGGCGATCCTGGGCCTCCTCAGGGTGGCCACGGTCCTGCTCCTGATCATCGGGACCGGGTTCGCCCTCGTCCGAGGAGTGGTGGGTGTGCCGGCGTACTACGCCTGGAACAACCGCAGGGGGAAGCGTACGACCTGACGCTGGACGCACCTGACCGGCTCCCACGGCGGGACGGTCGCATCCCGGTCGGGAGCCGTCCGTCCACACCGCACGTGGTGGCCCGGTTCACTCGCCCCACCGCCGTCGAGCGCTGCGGGTGCCGGCCGGGGACGCTAGGTTGGAACCGTGCCTGCCGCAGCGACCGCCCGCCCGTTCTGGCCGGTGACGCTGCGCGCGCTGCGCGACCTGGCCCGGCTGGCGCTGACCGCCCTGGTGCTCGCCCTGGGCGTGGGCGCGGTCGAGGTGGACGCCGCCGACGTGCGCGCGACCGCCGCCGTCGCGGCGGCCCGCCCCGGCGTGGTGGTCTCCCGGGTGGCCGAGCTGTCGCCCACCTCCCGGCCGGTCGCCGAGGCGCCGGCCGAGCGGCCGCTGCCCGTCCGGCCCGCCACCGTTCCCGCCGCGCCGGCCTCCGTGCCGTCCGCGATGCCCGCGGCCCCCGGCGACCCGGTCCGGGACGCCACCGGCCTTCGCGGCCCACCCCGGCGCTGAGCCTCGCGACACCCGTCCGGGTGTCGGACCGCCGCCGGGTGTCGTCCCGGCCGCGCAGCTCCGGCACCGCGGGGTAGTTCCCCGCCGCTTCCCGCGCCCGCCTGCCGGGCGTGACCTCCTCCGTCCACACCGTTCCCACCGTTAGGTGCTGGTGATGCAGACCGTGCTCTCCTCCGTCCTGCTCGATGTCCCCGCCGCCGCCGTGATCTGGCTGGCGCTGCTCGCGGTCGCGGCCGTGGCCGTCGCGGCCCTGGTCGTCCGTCCGGGCCGGCTCCGGTCCGCCGTCACCGGCCGGTTCCACGAGGCCGCGCTCCCCGCGCACCTGGAACTGGCCGAGGAGGAGCGGGAACGCGCCCGGTACGCCCAGGAGATCGCGGTGGCGGCCCGGCGGGCGGCGGCGACGGCCGAGCGCCGGCGCGCCGAGTGGCTGGCCGTCCAGGAGGAGGTCGAGTCGGCGTGGCAGGCCTACGAGGACGCCGAGGCGGACGTCCGGCGACTCTCCGCCGCCGCGGCCATGCCGCTGCCGCAGACGGTCCGGACGCCGGCCGAGTACGCCGACCGGGAGCGGTACCTGCACCGGGCCGCGCTCGAGGCGCACGGGCGCAAGGAGCTCTCGGCGGAGCAGCTCAGCGACGTCCTCGCGAACCGGGGTGGCTGGGATCCGCGCCGGCACCCGGTGGAGCAGGAGCTGGTGCTGCGCCGCGCCGTGCGGGACAACCTGGCCGCCCGGCACCGCGCCACCGTGGAGCGGGAGCGGGAGTCGTGGCGGGCGGCGGACCTCGCCGCCGCCGCGGCCCGGAGCCTGCGGGAGGAGGCGTTCGCCGCCATCGACCGCCGCCCCGACGAGGCCGCCTCCCTGCTCCCCATGCCGACCACCGGCGCCTCCACCGAGCCCATCCGCGAACCCGTCACCGCGGCCCGCCAGCGCACCATCGCCCCCGCCTGACCCACCCACCCGCCTCCCGCGATGCCGCGGTGACGGCCCACCCGCGCCCCATCCCGTCCGCGGGGAACCGAATCGCATGATCGCGGCGCGGGTGGGTTAGCGTTGCGGGTATGTCCCGGGAAGCGTGGCTCCTCGTGGTGGTCGGCGGGATCCTGGCGCTGGGCACGCTGGTCGGCGCGGTGCTGCTGGCCGTCCGGGTGGTCCGGACCCGACGGCTGCTCGGCTCGCTCGGCGCCGGCGGCAAGGTGGCCTTCTACGGGGCGCTGATCTACACGGTCCTCCCGGTGGACGTGCTGCCCGATCCGATCTACCTGGACGACATGGGCGTCCTCGCCGGGGCGCTGCTCTATCTGGGCCGGTTGGCCGCCCGGCGCCGCGCCGCGGCCCGCGAGCTGCCCGGGCAGCCCGACACTCCCCCTGGTCAGGAGCGGGTACGCCCCGTGCCATGATCGGTACCGGACGGGGCGAGAGCGGCACCGGACCGGCGGACAGGAGACGGACATGTCGGGCGACCATCGGCTGGACCCGCACGACGAGCGGGTCGCCCTCTTCTGCCGGGAACGGCACCTCGCCACCCTGACCACACTGCGCGCCGACGGCACCCCGCACGTGGTACCCGTCGGGGTCACCTTCGACCCGGACGGCGGCCTGGCCCGGGTGATCACCTCGAAGGGCTCCGCCAAGGCCCGGCACGTCGCCGCCGCCGGCGCCGGTGGCACTCCCGTCGCGGTCTGCCACGTCGACGGCCGCTGGTGGCTCACCATCGAGGGACGGGCCGTGGTCCGCACCGACCCGGCGTCGGTGGCCGAGGCCGAGCGCCGCTACGCCGAGCGCTACCGCCAACCCCGCCCCAATCCGGAGCGGGTGGTCATCGAGATCGCCGTGACCCGCCTCCTGGGCAGCCTGCCGCCCACCCCCTGACGCGCCCCGCGCCGTCGGCGGTACGGACCCTGATGTCCGGTCCGCGTCCGCGTCCGGAGGCCACCACCACGTAAAGTCTGCGCCGTTACGGGTCGGTTGTCCGTTTCCGCGGTGGCCGCCGGCCACCGGGCGGCGGAATCGACGGGAGCCGGCGGTGGTTACATTCTGCGTACGGCCGAACAGCGGCGAGCAAGCACGGCGGCTGGGGGCGGAATGAGCCCCGGCCGGCGGTCGTTACATCACCGGTGTGCGAGTGGCCGGATGCCCGGCACACCGATCCCTTGGCAATCGAGCGCCTTTCCCGGTGCTTGCGTCCGTGTCCCCTGACGTGGACGTCAAACCCCCGAACGGAGCTTCGACGTGAACCCGATCTTCCGCAACAGCATGCTCTCCGTCGCCGGCCTGATCCTCACCGGTGGCGCCATCGCCGGGCCCGCCATCGCGGCGCAGGCCACGCCGGCCGAGAAGGCGGCCGCCGCCCCGGTCGTGTCGGAGAAGAGCAAGGGCGCGGCCCCGAGCAAGGACAAGAGCCGCGCCGGCTACGAGTACCAGGCCCAGCCGAACTTCTACTACTGCGGCCCGACGTCGACCGGGATGGCCCTGTCCGCTGCCGCGGGCAAGACCGTCAGCCTGGACGAGCTGGCCGAGAAGCTGGGCACCACCGAGAACGGCACCGACTCGGCGTTCGACATCACCCGGGTGCTGAACGAGTACACCGACGGCAAGTACAAGACCACCGAGCTGAGCACGGACGTCGCCTCGAAGGAGCAGATCGAGCGGCTCCGGGCGGACGTCAAGGCCGCGCTGGCCGCGGGTGAGCCGATCGTCGCCAACGTCCTCGGCAACGCCTACGACGTCGACGGCAACGTGCGTGGCTTCCCGGGCCACTACGTGACCGTGGTGGAGTACAAGGACAACGGCAACACCGTGAAGATCGCCGACCCGGCGGCCCCGGACGTCCAGGAGTACTGGATGGAGACCGCCGAGCTGGCCAACTGGATCGCGGGCCGCGGTTACAGCTCCTGATCCACGCACACCGACGAGGGCCGGTCTCCCCGACAGGGGGACCGGCCCTTTCGTCGTCTCAGCGCCGGGCCACCTCGTCGATCAGGCCGGCGAGCAGGGCCACCCGGGGCACCACCGAGTCGAGGTCCAGCCACTCGGCCGGACTGTGGTCGTCGCCGCCGACCGGACCCAGCCCGTCCAGCACCGTCGCGCCCGCCTCGGCCAGCAGGTTGGCGTCGGCGCAGCCGCCGGTGGCGGTGTGCGACACCGGCAGACCGAGCCCGGCGCCGACCTTCGCCGCCAGTTCGGTGAGCCAGCGCCCCTCCGGGCCCGGCTCCCAGGGCGGGGTGGGCGCGTGCACGGAGAGCTCGCCGCGCACCCCGGCGACGATCGGCTCGGCGACCAGCCGGCGGATCTCGGCCAGCGCCGCCGCGTACTCCCCGGTGCGCCAGGCCCGCAGGTCGACCAGCATCCGGGCCCGGTCGGCGACCACGTTGGGCCGCCCACCGGACTCCAGCACCCCGACGTTGACGGTGACCCCGGGCCAGCGCCCGTTGAGCGCGTCCAGGGCCACGGTCAGCCGGGCCGCGGCGAGCAGCGCGTTCGCCCCCCGCTCCGGCTCGATGCCGGCGTGCGCGGCCCGACCGCGCAGCACGATCTCCAGGTCCGCGACGCCCTTGCGCGCCGACACCAGGTCACCGTTGTCGCGGGCGCACTCCAGGCAGAGCGCCACGTCGGCCTCCGCGCCGAGGGTACGCAGCAGCGGGCGGCTGCCCGGCGAGCCGATCTCCTCGTCCGGGGTGCAGACCAGCACCAGCTCGCCGTACTCCTCCCGGCCCAGCGCGCCCAGCACCTCCACGGCGGCGAGCCCGGCGAGCAGGCCCCCCTTGTCGTCGCTGACCCCCGGCCCGTACGCCCGGCCCTCCTGCACCCGGAACGGCCGGTTGGCGGCCGTGCCGGGCGGGAAGACCGTGTCGAGGTGACCGGCGAGCAGGATGCGCCGCTCCCCCCGGCCCCGCCGGCGGGCGATCAGCACGTCGCCGAGCGGGGCGCCCGACGGGTCGGCGACCGCTTCCCGTTCCACCGCCAGCCCGGCGGCCAGGCACCAGGTCTGCACCAGGTCGGCGGCCTCGCGCAGGCCGTCCACCTGCCCGGAGCCGGAGTCGACGGCGACCAGCCGGGCCAGCCGGTCGTGGTACGCCCCGAGCCGGTCACCGGCCGCGGTGAGCAGAGGGTCCATCAGAGCACCTTGTCCAGGAAGGCGCGGGTGCGCTCGTGGCGGGGGTTGCCGAGCACCTGGTCCGGGGTGCCCTGCTCGACGACGACGCCCCCGTCGAGGAACGCGACGCTGTCGGCGACCTCGCGGGCGAAGCCCATCTCGTGGGTCACCACCACCATGGTCATCCCGTCGGCGGCCAGCCCCTTCATCACGTCGAGCACGTCGCCGACGAGTTCCGGGTCGAGCGCCGAGGTGGGCTCGTCGAAGAGCATCAGCTTCGGGTGCATGGCCAGCGCGCGGGCGATCGCGACCCGCTGCTGCTGGCCGCCGGAGAGCTGGCCGGGGTAGTTGTTGGCCTTCTCGGCCAGCCCGACCCGCTCCAGCAGCCGCACCGCCTCGGCGCGGGCCTTCTCGCGCGAGGTGCCGAGCACCCGTACCGGGGCCTCGACGATGTTGCCGAGGGCGGTGAGGTGCGGGAAGAGGTTGAACCGCTGGAACACCATGCCGATGTCGCGGCGGCGGCGGGCCACCTCGCGGGCCTTCAACTCGTACAGCTTGTCGCCCTGGCGGCGGTAGCCGACCAGGTCGCCGTCCACCCAGAGCTGTCCACCGTCGATCCGCTCCAGGTGGTTGATGCAGCGCAGGAAGGTGGACTTGCCGGAGCCGGAGGGGCCGAGCAGGCAGCTCACCTCGCCGGGGGCCACGGCCAGGTCGATGCCCTTGAGCACCTCGACCGCGCCGAACCGTTTGGTGACGCCCTCGGCGCGCACCATCGGGGTGGTCGTCTCGTCGCGGGCGGCCGGCACGGCCGCCTGTTCGGTCACGGTCATCGGACGCCTCCCCGGGCGAAGCCGCGGCCGAACCGCCGCTCGATCAGCCACTGGCCGGCCGAGAGCAGGCTGACCAGGGCGAGGTACCAGATGGCGGCCACCACCAGGAGCGGGATGACCTTGTAGTTGTTCTGGTAGACGGTCTGCACGGCGGTCATCAGGTCCCGCCCGGCGATCACCGACACCAGCGCGGTGGACTTGAGCATGGTGATGGTCTCGTTCCCCATCGGCGGGATGATCACCCGCATGGCCTGCGGCAGCACCACCCGGCGCAGGGTCAGCGTCGGGCTCATGCCGAGCGCGGCGGCGGCCTCCGCCTGCCCCTGGTCCACGGCGAGGATGCCGCCGCGGATGACCTCGGCCGCGTACGCCATCTCGTTGAGCGACAGGGCCAGCACGGCGGCGACGGTCCCGGTCACCACGACGCTGGTGGGCTTGTCGAAGAGGATGGTGCCGGTGAACGGCACGGTCAGGGTGAGTCGGGGGAAGAGCGCCCCGAGGAACCCGAAGAAGATGATCTGCACCAGCAGCGGGGTGCCCCGGAAGACCCAGATGAAGACCCAGGAGACGCCGCGCAGCACCGGGTTCTCCGACAGCCGCATGACGGCCAGCAGGACGCCGCCGACGGTGCCGAGCACCATCGCCAGCAGGGTCAACCAGAGCGTGGTGACCACGCCGTCGAGGACGTAGTCCTTGAACAGGTAGTTGGCGATGGTGCCGGGTTCCAGGTTCGGGCTGTCGAACAGCGCCCGGAGGAACAGGGCGGTCAGGCCGACCACGAGCAGCGCGGTCAGCCAGCGTCCGTAGCGACGTACGGGCACCACCCGTACGGTCTCGGTGTCGCTTGTCATTGTGGTGCCTCCTGCGGCGGGGTCCGGTGGGCAGCGCAGCGGAGCCCGCGGTCGCGAGCGGAAGAGGGTGCGGTGCGGCGGTCGCCGGGCGCCTCCGGGCCCGCCCTCACGGATTCGGAGGGCACCCGGCGACCGCGGTCCATGGGGCGGTGGTCCGCCGGGTCAGTCGATGGCCTGGTCGATGGTGGCCTGCTTGATCGCGATCGGGGTCTGCTTCCACTGGCCGAGGATCTTGCCGTAGGTGCCGTCGTCGATCAGGGACTGCACGGCGGCCTGGTACGCCTGCGCGAGCTCCTTGTTGGCCTTGAGGAAACCGAAGCCGTTCGGGCTGGCCAGCCAGCCGTTGGGGGCGGACGGGTCCTCGACCAGGTCCGCCTTGCCGGCCAGCGTGGCGGCGGTGTCCACCAGGTTCACCTTGGTGGCGGCGACCACCTCGACGTTGCCGGCGAGCAGCGCCTGCACGGCCTGCGGGTTCTCCGGGTACTCCTTGACGTCGATCGCCTTGCCGGCGCAGCTGGCCTTGCTGTAGTCGGCGAGGTTCTTGGCCTGGTTGCTGGCCTTCTGCACGGCGACCTTGCGGCCGCAGAGGTCGGCGACGGTCTTGACGGCCAGCGGGTTGCCGGTCTTGACCAGGAAGCCGGTGCCGGAGGCGGAGTAGTCGACGAAGGTGGCGACCTGCTGGCGCTCCTTCTTGTCGGTGATGCCGCCGGCGATGGCATCGTACTTGCCGGCCTGGAGGCCGGGGACGAGACCGTCGAAGGGCTGCTGGCTGAAGGTGGCCTTCAGGCCGAGCCGGGCCGAGGCGGCCTGGAAGAGGTCGTGGTCGAGGCCCTTGAACTCGTCGTTCTTGCCTTCGACCTTGAAGTCGATGAAGGGCTGGTAGGGCGCGTTGGTGGCGACGGTCAGGGTGCCCCGGCCGCGCAGGTCGGCGGGAACCTTCTTGGCCAGGGCGGAGTCGGTGGTGACGGCGCCGACCCCGTCGATGGTGACGGAGACCTGCTTGACCTCGTCGCCGGAGCCGGCGGCGGTGGTGGAGGCGCCGCCGCAGGCGGCGGTGGAGGCGAGGAGGGCCGTGGTCGCGCCGACCAGGGCGAACTGACGGATGCGCATGAGGTGTCCTTCCGGGGGCCAGAACGAACCAGCCTCCGGACTGTAACGCACGTTACGATTTCGGTGGGGTTACAATTTTCTGTAACGCCGCTCAGGCGCCACCGAACGTCTGCTGGGCCGCCTCCATCGCCTTGAGCCGGGTGCCCGCCACCGGCCCCAGCCGGTCGATCACCGCCGCGACGAGGGTCTCCACCAGGGCCAACGCGGGCACGAAGCTGTCGTACGGCGACGGCGACTCGACCCGGCTGGGGAGCACCACCTCGGCCAGGCCGGCCACCGGCGACAGCCACCGGTCGGTGAAGAGCACGACCTTGGCGCCCCGCGCGGTCACCTCCCGGGCCAGCGCGAGGGTCGGCTCCTCGTACCGGCGGAAGTCGAAGAGGGCGAAGAGGTCCCGCCGGCCGACGTCGACCAGCATGTCGGTCCGCTCCACCGGGGTGCGCGGCAGCAGCCGGCTGCCCCCACGCACCTGCATCAGGTGCAGCACCAGGTACTGCGCGAGCAGCCCGGAGAACCGTCCCCCGGCCGCGGTGACCCGCAACTGCTGGTCGGCGAAGAGGCGTACCGCCGCGTCCAGCTCGCCCTGCGGCAGCTCGGCGAGGGTGCCGGCCACCGCGTCCGGCAGGCTGGCCACGGCCCGGGGCAGCGCGCCCGCCGGCGGCGTGCCGGTAAGCTCCGCAGCCCGGTACGCCGACAGCGGCGAGGTCTCCCGCTCGGCCAGCTCCTCGCGCAGCGCCCGCTGGAACTCCGGGTAGCCGCCGAAGCCGAGGCGGGCCAGGAAGCGCAGCACGGTCGGCGCGCTCACCTCGGCCCGCTCGGCGAGCGAGGCGACGGTGCCCAGCCCGGCGGACGGGTAGGAGGCGAGCAGCGTACGGGCCACCCGGCGCTCGGCGGGGCTGCACTCGCCGAGCCGCTGGCGGATCAGCGCCGCGACGCCGACGCCGTGCGGCTCTTCGACAAGATCGTGGTTCGACACGCGCTGAGCGTAACCGGGCGCGGAGCGGGACCGATCCCGCTCCGCGCCCGGCCCTGGGGGTGCGGGTCAGGCCTTGGTGAGGGTGCAGGTGTAGTCGGCGGTGCCCGAGCCGGAGTACGCCTCCACGTCGAGGTAGTAGGTGGCGGTGCCGGAGGCGCTGCGGGTCAGGCTGGCCGACTCGTCGGTGCCGGCGCCGTCGTTGACCGAGCGGGTCACCGTGCTCCCGCCCGAGTCGAGCAGGTAGATGTCGGCGTCGTACGCGGTCGGCACCGCGCAGCTCGCCGTCAGCTTCTGACCGCTGGCCACGGTGAGCGCGAAGTAGTCCCGGTCGGAGGAGCTCTTCATGTCACCGGTGACGGTCAGCGGGTAGGTGTTGCCGGAGACGTCGTTGGCGGCGGTGCGCGTGTCGTTCGGCTCCACCTCGGTGAAGCTGTTCCCGCCCGACGGGGGCGTCGTGGGCGGCGTGGGCGTCGAGCAGTCGGTGACCGGGGTGCCACTGTAGAGGCTGCTGCTCGGCACGCCAGCGTTCACACTCTTCAGGTAGTAGCCGCAGGTCGGCCGGTTGGCGAAGTCGTAGGTCTGGCCGCTGGTCAGCTTCCAGATCTTGAAGTTGGAGTAGGTCAGCGGCTCCCCGGAGACGGCCGCCTCCGGCTGGTGGTCGCCGAGCACGACGTACGCGCTCGGGCCGCTCAGCGTGGCCAGACCAAACTTGTCGATGAAGAGCGAGGCGCCCTCCTCGACACCGACTCCCCAGGCCTTGCCGCCGCTGGTCCGGCCGTCCTTCACCGCCCGGGCCACGAAGGCCATCAGGCGGCCCATCCGGTCCCGGGTGACGAAGTGCGAGTCGTTGACGGTGTTGGCGTAGTTGGGCCAGCGGAACATGCCGGTGGTGAAGGTCAGCGACCGGTCGTACGGGTCGTCGAGAGCGATCGCCGAGGTGGTGCTGGCCGTGCAGGCGTCGTACACGATGTCGCTGTTGACGTGGTGGCCGGCGCTGCCGCCGCCGACGCCGCCACCCTTGGCGACCACGGACTCGACGGACGCCTCCAGCGCGGTGCCCTTCCAGGCCACGTAGCGGCACTGGTCGCCGCCGGCGAAGTAGACGAACTCCGCGTTGCGGACGTCGGTGTTGACCTGCGCGTTGTCGCCGTCACGGGCGGCGGTGAGGGTCAGCGTGGTGCAGGAGTTGACGCCGGTCAGCGGCGTGATGACGTCGCACTCCGGGGTGGTGGTGCCCGAGCCGGCGATCACCACCACGTCGATCGAGCCGGTGCCGCCGCGGATGGCGTTGATCGCCTGGTTCATGGTGGCGGTGATGATGCCGCCCGAGCCGTTCATCGTGTACGCCGGGCCGGACCAGGCGGTCCGGCTGACGTCGGCGCTGCTGCCCTGGCGGTTCCGGGTGACCTGAGCCTGGGCGGCGGTCACCCCCACCGGGGCCACGGTGATGAGGGCCGCGGCCGCGGCCACGAGGGACAGTCGGCGGGGGTTACGGGACAGGAACATGGGCACCTCCGAGGGGCCACGAATCGATGAAACAGAAGTTACATCCATTACGTTCACTGCTCAATACGTAACTTCTGTTACAGCGTGGTGACGATTTCCGATGTCCGCCCCGGTCCCACACCATCCACAAAGCCGTGATGACCCTGGGGCAGACGTCTGCCCCAGGGTCATCACGATCGTTGCCACCGCACGGCTGGGCTCACCCGGCCGTGCTCCGGCGTCAGGCGGGACGGATGGCGATCACCGCGTTGACGAAGGAGGTCGACTCACCGGCCCGGTAGCCGGCGAAGCCGCGACCCCGGGTCACCTCGGCGGCGAACTGCGGGTCCTTCTCGTACGAGGTGCCCGACGTCGACTCGCAGCCCGCCTGGTCGACCAGGCCCTCGGCGAGCCCGACCAGCGCGTAGTCGTAGAAGACGTCGTCCGACGGCGGCACGGTGCACGGGCCGGCGGCGGGGCTGACCCGCTGCTTGCCCGGGGCGATCACCGGCTGCCAGCGCCCGGCCCGGTAGCGGTCGCCCTCGGTCAGCCGGCTCCATCGCACGTTCTCGATGCCCCACACCCCACCGGTGCTGGTCACCTCGGCCCGGCGCAGGTCCAGCACGCTGACCCCACGCTGACCGATGACCCGCAGCGAAGGGTGCCGCGAACCGACTCCGGTCACCTCGAGCGCGGTGTTCTCGTCCAGCCCGAAGACCCGGTCGTTACCGGTGTCCGAGGCGAGCCGGATCGACCGCGCCTCCCGGCCCCGCCGGGAGAAGTGGGTGTCCAGCAACCCCTCGGTGAAGAAGCCGAAGCCCCCCTTCGGCAGGTAGCCCAGCACCCCCGGGTCGTCGAAGTAGCCCGGCTTGGCGCCGTCGCGCAGGCCCGGCTCCGCCGAACCACCGGTGATCATGTCGCGGCCGGCCATGATCTGGGCGCCGGCGCTGGTGCCGGAGACCACCGCGCCGCCGCGCAGCTTGCGCCGGACGGCGGCCAGCGCGGCGGAGTCACGCTGCGCCGTGCCGCGGGTCATCGTGGTGACGTACCGGTACTGGTCGCCGCCGCCGAAGAAGAACCCGGTCATCGAGTTGATCTGCTTGACCACGGCCGGGTCGTCGGCGGCCTCCGGGCGGTCCACGTCGATCGGGATCCACTGGGCGTCCAACGCGCCGTAGGACTTGAACAGGTTGGCGTAGTAGTCACCATTGCAGACGCTGTTGTTGCAGTCCGGGGTGCCGGCGTCGGGGTCCTCCGACGGCACCGGGGCCGCCGCGGTGAAGATGCCGATCCGGGCCTTGCCGGGGCCACCGGCGAGCCGGACGATGTCGCCGTAGATGGTCGCGTTGTCGTCGGCGAGACCTCCACCGACCAGCACCAGGCTGCCGCTGGAGCGGTGGTGGGACGGGGCGGCCGAGGCCGGTGCGGCGACCGCCGGCACGCTCAGCGCGAATGCCGCGCCCGCGCTGACCCCGATGGCCAGCAGGCGGTTCAAGGGCATGACTGCTCCTCACTGGAGACCGTGAGGGCGGGCCGAGGAGAAGCGTACGCGCCGTCGACAGTCGCGACAACGCCCAGATGCGTCGCATCGACTGGTTCGCCGAATCAGTCGGCCGCCGTGGGTTCGGTCGGCGACAAAGGGGTACGTGGGCCTCAACCGACCGTCCGCACCGGTAAGGGGATCCTATGAGCCATCACGAGGCCACCGCGCACCAGGACGTCGTCGACGTCCTCACCGCCGACCACCGCGAGTTCGAGGCGATCTTCGTCGAGCTGGAGAGCCGGCAGGGCACCCCGGAGCACCGCCGCCAGCTGGCCGACGTGGTGATCGCCGGGCTGGTCCGCCACTCCGTCGCCGAGGAGGCGTACGTCTACCCGACCGCGCGCAAGACGCTGCCGGACGGCGACCAGGTCGCCGAGCACGAGATCTCCGAGCACGCGGACGCCGAGCGCACCATGAAGGAGCTGGAGTCCCTCGACCCCTCCGACCCCCGCTTCGACGAACTGCTCGGCCACCTGGCCAGCACCATCCGGCACCACGTGCAGGACGAGGAGGCCGACCTGTTCCCCCGGCTGCGGGCCGCGTGCGCCGCCGAGGAGCTGGTCGAGCTGGCCGGGAAGGTGGAGGCGGTCAAGAAGACCGCGCCGACCCGCCCGCACCCGGCCGCCCCGGACCGCCCGCCGGCGAACAAGCTGCTCGCCCCGGGCGCCGGCCTGGTCGACCGGATGCGCGACGCGCTCAGCGGGCGCGTCACCACCATGGAGGAGCTGCACGAGAAGCAGCGCTGACGACCGCCGCACCGACGGCCACGCCCGACTGTGCCGGGCGCGGCCGTCGGTGCGGCCCCGGGCTCAGAGCTCGGGCGCGAGCCGGCCACCCTCCCGGTCCGAGACGATGATCGCCTCCATCGGGCAGGACTCGGCGGCGTCCAGCACCGGGTCCGCCGGGTCGATCCGTTCGGCCAGCGGGCGGGCGAGCCCGTCCACCAGCACGAAGTGGGCCGGGGCGGTGCCCGCGCAGATCCCCGACCCGATGCACCGGGTCGGGTCGACGTGCACCCGCCAACCGCTCACCGGTCCCGCCCTCCGAGCCCGGCCGCGAGATCCCGTCGCGTCGCGCTCCCCGCGCTCACCAGGACACCGGCATCGCGGTCAGGCCCCGGACCAGCAGGCCGCTCTTCCAGGTCAGCTCGGACTCCGGCACCGCCAGGCGCAGCCGCGGCAGGCGGGCCACGAGCGTCTCCAACACCACCTGGAGCTCCATCCGGGCGAGCTGCGCGCCGATGCAGTGGTGCACCCCGTGGCCGAAGCCGACGTGCGGGTTCTCCGCCCGGGCCAGGTCCAGCCGGTCGGCGTCGGGAAAGACGGTCTCGTCCCGGTTCGCCGAGGCGATGGCGACCACCACCGGCTCACCGGCGCGGACCAGCACACCGCCGATCTCGACGTCGGTGAGGGCGTACCGGGCGAAGGCGGCGGAGCTGCCGAGCGGGATGAACCGCATCAGCTCCTCGACCGCCGTCGGCACCAGAGCGGGGTCACCGCGCAGCCGGTCCCAGGCGCCGGGTTCGGTGAGCAGGACGTACACCATGTTGGGGACCTGGGTCACGGTGGTCTCGTGCCCGGCGGCGAGCAGCCCGGCGGCCAGCTGGACGACCTCCTCCTCGGCCAGCCGGTCGGCGTGCTCGTCGCGGGCCCGGACCATCGCGCCGAGCAGGTCGTCGGTCGGTGCGGCCCGCCGCCGCGCGATCAGCTCCCCCATGTACGCCAGCAGCTGGTCGAGGTAGCTCTGCGTCTGCTCCGGGCTGAGCGAGGTGGTCGAGACGATCGCCTCCGACCAGGTGTGGAAGCGGTCCTGGTCGGCGACCGGCACCCCGAGGAGGTCGCAGATGACCCGGATCGGCAGCGGGGTGGCCAGGTGGGCGACCAGGTCGGCCGGGGGACCGGCCGAGACCATGCCGCTGACCAGCTCGTCGGCGAGCGCCCGGGTGCGCGGCCGTAGCTGCTCCACCCGCCGGGCGGTGAACGCCTTCGCGACCAGCCGGCGCAGCCGGGTGTGCTGGGGCGGGTCCATCGTGAGGATGCCGCTGTCCTGCTGGTGGGGCGTGGTGCGGGGCTCGTCGCGGCCGACGGCGGCGGCCCGACTGAACCGGGCGTCGCCGAGTACGAAACGGACGTCGGCGTGCCGGGTGGCCAGCCACGCCGGCTCACCGAAGGGCATCCTGATCCGGGTCAGCGGCTCCTCCCGGCGCAGGCGCGCGTAGCGGGGGTCCAGGTCGAGCCGGTGCGGGTCACTGAACGGGTAACGCTGCGGGATCGTCGCGTGCGATGTCTCGGTCACCGGGGGTGGCTCCCTCTCGTCGACGGCCGCCGCCTCCGGGCGCGGGCCGGTCCGCTCCGCACAACTCCACCCGGAGTCATGCCCCGACTGCGGATCGTAGCGAGAGTGGTCGATGGTGACCAGGGGTGCGCGAGCACGAACGCAGCGTTGCCGGGCCACCCCCAGATGGCCCGGCAACGGAAAACACGAGGTCAGCGACCCTGGTCGCCCTCACCGGTGCGCTGCTGCGCCATGTCGACGGCCTTGTCGGTCTGCTCGTCGTACTTGCCGCCGGTGCGCTGGTCGGCGAAGTCGCCGGCCTTGTCGAGGCCCTGGTCGACCTGCTTGTCATGCTTGTCGGCGAAGTCCTGCGCCTTGTCCGTGAAGTCACTCATGTCGGTCCTCCTCACTCGTTGTCCTCTGCGTTCCCCCACGCCGGAAGGGCAAACACCGGGCCCGCCGCGCCGTAGGATCGCGGCGACCTCCTGGAAGGGGCGGAGCCGTGCACCGACGCCATGGCAGGCCACTCCTCGCCGCCGTCGCCGTCACCCTGGCACTCACCGCCGGGTGCGGCGCCGACCCGGCGGACACCCCGGCACGCTGGACCGGCCCGAGCACCCCCGCTTCTGCCGGAGCGGAGCCCACGCCCGGCGGCACCCCCGCCGCGGTCACCGGCTTCGGCGCCGCCCCGGCCAGCTGTCCCCGCCCCGCTCCGGCCGCCCGCTCCAGCAGCACCCTCGACCCGACCGCGGCGTTCCACCCGGGACGGACCGCCACCGACAGCGCCAACGCGGTGGACACCGCCCCGAACTGCGAGATCGTCGTCGGCGGCCGCTTCACCGACGTGCGGGGCGGCACCCGCACCACGCTCGGCAAGGGCCCCGGCGCGGTGCTGCGCCTCGACGGCACCGGGCGCCGGCTGCTCGGCGTCACCCGCCTCGCCGGGGTGGTCGAGGACCTGGAGGTGCACCGCGAGGGCGGGGAGATCGCCGTCGCCACCGACCGGGGGGTCGCCCTGCTCGACCCGCGCGCCACCACCGCGCGGTGGCAGCGCGCCGGGGCGGCCAGCCGCGTAGCGGTGGGTGCCGCCGGCACCGTCGCCGCCGTCGTCGGCGGTGCGGTGCGGGTGTACGACCTGCGCGGCGCCGCCCTGGCCACCATCCGCCCCGACGGGCGGACCGTCAGCGACGTGGCGGTCGACGACCGCAGCGGCCTGGTCTTCGTCAGCGGTTACCGGCAGGTGAACGCCGGCACCTGCGTACCCGTGCAGATCGCCTACGTGCACGCGTACGACCGGCGGGGCGCGCTGCGCTGGCGCGCCTACGACCACCCGGCGGAGAAGCTCGGCGACCTCTGCGCCGACAGCCGGGCCGAGCGGGTCTCGATGGGCCGGGACGGCAAGCTCTATCTGGCCGGCGTGACCGACGGCGGGAACAGCATCTTCGGGCGCTCCGCCGCCGACGTGACCCGGCCGGCGCCGAACGTCGTCGTTGACAAGTTCACCCAGCCGTTCAACACCGGCAACGCCCACCAGACCTACCTGGCCCGCCTCGACCCCTCCTCGGGACGGCAGCTCGCCGGTCAGCACCTGCTCGCCCGGATCGACTCCAAGGGCGACCGGGGCAACACCGTCACCCCGTACGCGGTGACCGCCGACGAGCGCGGCCGGGTGTACGCGGGCGGGGTGTCCGCGTACCAGATCGCCGACCGGTCCCGGGTCGCCCTGGGCGGGCGGCGGCTCGCCCCGTACGCCGGTGGGGACGCCTGGGTGCTGGTGCTCTCGGCGGACCTGAAGCGGCGGCTCACCTGGGTGGTCTTCACCGACGGCGGCGCCGGCGCGGTCCGCGGCGTGACCGCCGGGTCCGGGGTGGCGGCGGTGGCGGCCCGGGTGGACAAGGGGCCGTTCTACCGGACCCGGGACGCGGGGCCCGGTACCGGTGGCGGCTACCTCGCGGCGTGGCCCGGTCTGTCCTGAGCAGAACCACCGGCCGAACCACTCCAGGTCCCTGTCAGCACCTCGCCGACGAGTCCCACCGTCGAACTCGTGAACCAGGGGGATACCTCCGCAGCTCCCCTGGTTCAGTCGGATCCGGCCAGGAAGGCACTGACGGCGGCGGCGAACTGCGCTCGAGCATCGTGATGCACCACGTGACCGGCCGGCAGCTCGGCAAGACGGGCCTGGCCGGCGCGCCGGGCGATCATCTCGCGAGCGTGGGCGGCTGTCAGTTCGTCGCTGCGCGTGCCACGGATCAGGAGGGTGGCGCAGCTTACCGATACCCAGTCCCTCCAGTGGTCACCGTTGAGTGCCTTCTGGGACGCCACCGTGTCATCGATGTCGAACGAGAAACCCCAGCCGTCCTGCGACCGGCGGAAGGAACACTCCAGATAGGGAGCCGCCGCGCCCAGCGCCGAGGCCAGCGCATCGCGGGATGGCGCCTGGCGGGGGAGGCTGGTGGTGAACGACCAGTCGCAGTCCACGACCGCGCCGATGTCCTCGACGACCAGCGCGGTGACCCGGTCCGGGTGCCGGCCGGCGTACTGGTAGGCGTTCACTCCGCCGAGCGAGTGGCCCAGCACCGCCACCGGGCCGACTCCCAGGTGCCGGTGGAAGGCGGCGACGTCGGCGACATAGTCGTCCCGCTCATAGCTCTCCGCACGGTCGGACGCGCCATGCCCACGCTGATCGAGCGCGATCACCCGCCACCGCGGTGCCAACGCCTCAGCCAGCGGCGCGAATGCCGACGCTTCGTTGTAGTGCCCGTGCAGAGCCAGGAGCGGAGAACCCGAACCACCGAAGTCCAGATACGAGAGCCTCCGATCCCCCACCGCGAAGAACCCACGCATGACCCGGGATGTTAGACCCCGCGGGTGACCCTGAACAGCACGGGAAACGTGCGGCGACGGGGGTTCGCCGTTGCACCATGTGGTGGGTGTCGGGGAGACACAGGTCGGGTATCGACCACGCTGAGATCGAGGAGGACCGACGTGGTCGAGGACGATGACGGGCGTACGCCCGGGTTGACGGCGGCGGGCGCCCGCCCGGAGCCGAAGCAGGCGTGGGGAGCGCTGCCGTGGCTCGTGCGCGCCGCCGTGGTGTGGAGCGCCTGCCTGGTGGTGGTGATCATCGGGCTGTACCTGCTGGGGAAGGTCGCGGTGCTGCTCGCGCCGCTGGCGATCGCGCTGGCGGTCACCCTCTTCCTCGCCGCGCTGCTCGACCCGGTGCTGCTGCTCCTGCGGCGGCTGCGGGTGCCGCGGGCGCTGGCGGCGCTGCTGAGCCTGCTGCTGCTGCTCGGCATCCTGGTCGGGGTGGGCGCGGTGGTGTGGAACCTGACCGCCGCCGAGTTCGACGAGCTGAGCCGGGAGTTGGGCGAGGGTCTCCAGCGCAGCCGGGACTTCGTCACCACCGCCCTGCCGATCAGCGACGCGCAACTGGACAAGATCATCGGCCAGGTACGCAGCGGCATCGGTGGCGGCTTCGACCTGATCGGTGGGGCGCGGACCGCCGCCGAGGTGGTCGGTTCCTCGCTGCTCGCCCTGGTGCTGCTCTTCTTCCTGCTCAAGGACGGACGGTCGATGTGGCACTGGGTGCTGCGCCGGCTGACCGGCCCGAACCAGCAGGTCACCGCCGAGGCCGGCCGGGCCGGCTGGCGGACGCTCAGCGCGTACAGCCGGGGCACGATGATCATCGCGGCGATCGACGCGCTCGGCATCGGGCTGGCGCTGGTGCTGCTCGGCGTGCCGCTGGCCCTGCCGTTGGCGCTGATCACCTTCCTCGGCGGCTTCATCCCGATCGTCGGGGCGACGGTGGCCGGCGCGGTCGCCGTGCTGGTGGCGTTGGCCGCCAAGGGCCCGACCACGGCGCTGTTGGTGCTGGCCGCGGTGATCGTGGTGCAGCAGGTCGAGGGCAACCTGCTGGAGCCGCTGATCATGAAGCGGCAGGTGCAGCTGCACCCCGCGGTGATCCTGGTGGTGGTCACCGCCGGCACGCTGATCGCCGGCATTCCCGGCGCGTTCGTCTCGGTGCCGATCGCCGCGGTCACGTACCGCGTGGTCGACACCGTCCAGCGGCACCGCGAACGCCTCGCCGCGGAGAAGACCGGCGCGCCACCCCCGCCTCCCGCCCCGGCCTGACCCGCGACCCCGCCGGAGCACACCCGCCCGGCTCCCCCCGCCGGTCGCGCCGGAGCGCCGACCGGCGGCGGGAGTCGGCGGGCCGGCGCTCAGGCGGGCACGCGGAAGCGGGCGGCGAACCAGCCGGCGGCCGCGTCGGCCACCTGGTCGAGCGCGCCCGGTTCCTCGAACAGGTGGGTCGCGCCGGGCACGATCCGCAGCTCGTGCGGGGCGGCGAGCGCGGCGGCGGCCTGCTCGTTGAGGGTGATCACCTGCTCGTCCCGGCCGCCGACGAGCATCAGGGTCGGCGCGCGTACCCCGGACAGCGCGGCCCCGGCCAGGTCCGGCCGGCCACCTCGGGACACCACCGCCGCCACCCGCTCCGGCCGGGCCGCCGCGGCGACCAGCGCCGCCGCCGCGCCGGTGCTCGCGCCGAAGAGGCCCACCGGCAGCCGACCGAGCGACGGCTCGTCGCCCAGCCAGTCCACGATCCCGGCCAGCCGGTCGGCGAGCATCCCGATGTCGAAGCGCAGCTCGGCCGTCACGGCGTCGACCCGGTCCTCCTCGGGCGTGAGCAGGTCGACCAGGACGGTGGCCAGACCGGCGCGCTGGAGCACCTGGGCCACCGCCACGTTGCGGGGACTGTGCCGGGAGCTGCCGCTGCCGTGCGCGAAGAGCACCACGCCGGCCGCGTCGGCCGGCCCGTCGACGTCGGCCGGCAGCCCCACCTCGCCGACCGGAATGTTCACCTGTCCCCGTGTGGCCATGTCGCCCACCTCCCACGCCTCGAGTGGGCGTCGGATACCCGCGCCCGCGCCGGGTTCACCCGCCACCGTCACCTCCGGCGAACCGGGAGCGCGGGGAGCGGGCCCGTCGTTTGTGCCCGGGCCGATCGGGAAGCCGCAGGGTGATCGCAGAGCCGGCGCAGCCGCGCCCCGACGGATCGCGAGGATCGCCATGGCCAAGCGGAAGGCCCGACAGGAGACCCGGACCGCCGAGCAGGAACGTAGCGAGCAGGACGTCGAGCGCAACCGGGACTGGGCGGACGAGGCGTCGCACGCGCGCCTCCCGGACGACCCGCGAGCGGTCGCTCCCCGGGACGCGGGTGGCCGACCCTCCAACGGTCCCCAGTTCTGAACCGGCCGGTCATGAGGTTGGCGGTCACCCGACCGTCGACCTCATGACCGCGGGCACGGTCAGCGGCTGTCCTCCTCCGGCAGGTGCAGCAGGGGCGCGCGCCCGGGTGGCTGCTCCGGGACGGGGCCGGGCGGGGGCGGGGTCGGCACCGGAACGGTGACCGGGGACGCGGCGGTCACCTGCAGCTTCTCCCCGTGGTGCCGCAGCTCGATGACCGTTTCCGGCCCGCCGTCACGCAGCGAGTACGTGGTCTGGTGCGGGCGGACGTCCACCCGCAGCCGCAACCCCCGCCACTGCAGGGAGAACTCCAGTCGACTCAGCCGGCTGGAGAGCCGCGGCGAGAACGACAGCTGGCCGTCGTGGTCGCGCAGCCCGCCGAAGCCCGAGACCAGCGCGATCCACGCCCCGGCCAGCGAGGCCATGTGCACGCCGTCGCGGGTGTTCTCGTTCAGGTCGTGCAGGTCCATCAGCGCGGCCTCGCGCAGGTAGCGGTGGGCCAGTTCGGGATGCCCCACCTCGACCGCCATCACCGCCTGGGTGCAGGCCGACAGCGACGAGTCGCGCACGGTGCGCCGCTCGTAGTAGAGGAAGTTGCGCAGCTTCTCCGCACCGGTGAACGCGTCGCCCCGCCAGTGCATGGCGAGCACCAGGTCGGCCTGTTTGATCACCTGTTTGCGGTACAGGTCGAAGTACGGGTAGTGCAGCAGCAGCGGGTACTTCTCGGCCGGGGTCTCGCCGAACTCCCACTCCTGGAGGCGGGTGAAGCCCTCGACCTGCTCGTGCACGTCGAGCCCCTCGTCGTACGGGACGTGCATGGCGTGCGCCGCGTCCCGCCACGCCGCGGCCTCCTCCTCGGTCACCCCGAGGTGGATGGCCTCGTCGCGGAACCGCATCGCGGACTCGGCGGCGGCGATCAGGTTTCGCTGCGCCATCAGGTTGGTGTAGATGTTGTCGTCCTTGACCGCGGTGTACTCGTCCGGCCCGGTCACCCCGTCGATGTGGAAGCGGCCCTGCCGGTCGTGGTGGCCCAGCGAGCGCCAGAGCCGGGCCGTCTCCACCAGCAACTCCAGGCCGATCTCCCGTTCCAGCTCGACGTCCCCGGTGACCAGCACGTACCGGCGCAGCGCGTCGGCGACGTCGGCGGCGATGTGGAAGGCCGCGGTGCCCGCCGGCCAGTACGCCGACGACTCGGAGCCCTCGATGGTCCGCCACGGGAAGGCCGCCCCCCGCAGGTTCAGCGTCCGGGCCCGTTCCTGCGCCTGCTCGAGGGTGGAGTGCCGCCAGTGCAGCGCGTCCCGCACCGCGTTCGGCTGGGTGTACGTGAGCACCGGCAGCACGAACATCTCGGTGTCCCAGAAGGCGTGGCCGTCGTAGCCGGGGCCGGTCAGGCCCTTCGCCGAGATCGGCCGCCGTTCGGCCCGGGCCCCGGCCTGGAGCACGTGGAACAGCCCGAACCGCACGGCCTGCTGCACCTCCGGGTCACCCTCGACCCGCACGTCGGCCGCGTCCCAGAACTCGTCGAGGTACTTCCGCTGCTCCTGGCGCAGCCCTTCCCAGCCGTCGAGCCGCGCGCCGGCGAGGGCCGCGCCCACCTGGTCGCGCAGGGCCGGCAGCGACCGCCGGCTGGACCAGCCGTACGCGAGGTACTTGACGACCCGGAGGGTCTCGCCGGGTTGGAGCACGCAGGCGAGAGTGGTACGCACCCAGTCCTGGTATCCCTCGGACTCCAGGGTGAACTTCGCCGGCGCCTCGATGTCGTGGCCCATCTCCGCGCCCACCAGCAGCCCGCTGACCTTGGTGCGGTGGATCAGCAGCCCGCCGTCGTCGGTGGTCAGCTCCTCCTCCGCCTGCAGCGGCGACTCCAGCACAGCGGCCACCCGGGGGTCCCGGCTCTGCGCCGGGAGGTTCTCGTTGGCGACCAGCTCCGACTGGAGGATGAGTCGCAGCGGGCCGCCTACCGGCTCCACCTCGTAGTGGATCGCGGCGACCGACCGCTGGGTGAAGGACACCAGCCGGGTGCTGCGCACCTTGACCTCGCGCCCGGCCGGGGAGCGCCAGTGCATCTCCCGGTGCAGGGTGCCGGCGCGCAGGTCGAGGATCCGCTCGTGGGCGAGGAGTTCGCCGTACCGGACGTCGAGCGGCTCGTCGTCGACCAGCAGCCGGATCAGCTTGCCGTTGGTGACGTTGACGACGGTCTGGCCCGATTCGGGGAAGCCGAAGCCGGCCTCCGCGTACGGCAGCGGGCGCAGCTCGTAGAAGGAGTTGAGGTAGGTGCCGGGCAGGCCGTGCGGCTCCCCCTCGTCGAGGTTGCCGCGCAGGCCGACGTGGCCGTTGGAGAGCGCGAACACCGACTCGGACTGGGCGAGGACGTCCATGTCGAGCACGGTCTCCCGGACGTGCCAGGGCTCCACCGGATAGGCGCGTTCCCGAATCATGTCGTCGACCCCCCGTCGAGCAGTTCCCCCAGGTCGGTGACGACGATGTCGGCGCCGTGGGCCCGCAGTTCGTCGGCCTGACCGACCCGGTCCACTCCGATCACGTAGCCGAACCCGCCGGCCCGGCCCGCGGCCACCCCGGCCTGCGCGTCCTCGAAGACGGCGGCGTGGGCCGGTTCGACGCCGAGCCGCGCCGCGCCGGCGAGGAAGGTGTCCGGGTGCGGCTTGCCGCGCAGCCCCTCAGCCCGGGCGACCAGGCCGTCGACCCGGGCCTCCAGCAGCGGCTCGAGGCCGGCGGCGGCGACGACCGGGCCGCAGTTGGCGCTCGCCGAGACCACCGCCCGGCGCAGTCCGGCCTCGACCGCCGCCTTCAGGTACGTCACCGAGCCCGGGTAGACCTCGACGCCGTCCTGATGGATCCGCTCCAGCAGGACGACGTTCTTGCGGTTGCCGACGCCGTTGACGGTGTCCGCCTCCGGCGGGTCGTCCGGGTCGCCCTCGGGGAGGACGACACCGCGCGAAGCCAGGAAGGAGCGGACCCCGTCGGCCCGGGGCTTCCCGTCGACGTACCGGTTGTAGTCCGGCCCCGGGTCGAACGGCCGGAACTGCTCCCCGGTCGCCGCCGCCCGGCGGCGCAGGAAGTCGTCGAAGGTCTGCTTCCAGGCGGCGTTGTGCACCTTGGCGGTCTGCGTCAGCACACCGTCCAGATCGAAGAGACAGGCGGTCACGTGAGCGGGTAGACCCAGCACGGTACGAATCTATCCATCACACCGGCCGGAGAAACCCGTTTCGGCAGGCTCGCCGCCCGTCAGCGGTTCGGGCGCAGCGTCCAGACCACAGTCATCGCCGAGGTGGGGGTGCCGTCCTCGGTGCTGATCTCCACCTCGACGGGGAACTCCGGGCGCCGGCCGGCGTCCAGTTCGGCGATCACCTCGGCGGCTGGACGGCCGAGCCGGGCGGTGGCCAGCACCGGCCCCATGGCCAGCTTCCGGTACCCGATGTCGGCCCGTACGGCCAGCGGCACGGCGCGGTCGAGCAGGTGACCGAAGGCGGCCATCACCACGGTGCCGGACGCGGTCTCGCCGAGGGTGAACATGGCCCCGGCGTGCGGGCCGCCGACGTGGTTGTGCGTCGCGGGCGTGTCGGGCAGCCGGACGACGGCGCGGACCCCGCCCGCCGCCTCCGGCGCGACCTCGACGAACTCGAAACCGAGAGTACGGGCGAACGGCACGGCCTGGAGCATTCCGGCCGCGATCTGGCGAGAGTCGATGGACATGCCCTGATGTTACTAGTCGGTAACTTGCGCGGCAACATGGCGGTGTGGCCAGGCGACCGACAAGCGGGCGGCAGCGCTGGCTCGACCTCGGGGCGACCTGCGGTGTGGACGCTTTGGAGCTGATGACGTAGACGAGTCATCGGGACGGGTGAACCTTGACCCGTTTGCGTCATCAGCTCTAAAGGATCCGACGAACACACACCCTCCCCTGCCCCACCGCGACCGCCCCGGCCGGGAGGGAACGGCGGAATCTCCTCGGCGCGTGAAGGCACTGACCGCTGCCGTCAGCGGCGCCGATGGAGGCGCAGGCCGGGCGAGGCACCCTGGGGAAACGGACGGGCGGGACACCGGGAAGGCATTCGTCCGCCTCCCCGGCGCCCCGCCCGGCGCGGGCATTGCCTCAGAAGAGGTTGCCGATGGTGCGCAGGATCTCCGCGTAGAAGTTGCCCTCGATGCTGCGGAACAGCGCGAAGTCCTCGCCCGGGCTGCCGACGAACGGACGCAGGGTCCAGGCCAGCTGGGTGCCGACGAAGCCGAAGAGCAGGATCCAGACGTGGAGCAGGGTCATGCTGGCCGGCCGCTGCTCCGGCTGCGGGCGGTGCACCGGCGGGTTGGCCCACGGCCGGTGGCCCGCCGGGTAGCCGGGCGGCAGCATGCCGGGCGGAAACGCGGCCGGCTGCCCGGCCGCCGCCACGGCGACCGGCTGCTGCGGGACGGTCGCGCCCGGCGCCGGCGGGGCGGCGACGGTCTGCCCGGCGGCGGGGACCGCCTCCCCGGCCGCGGGGCTCGCGCCGTTCGCGTTCGCCCCGACGGCGACCGGCTCCGCGACGGCGGGTGCCGCCTCCCCGGCGGCCGGCGCGGGCGCCACCTGGACCGCCGGGGCGGCGACGGCCGGGGCGGGGGCCTGCGCCGGGACGGCCGGGGCTCCGGCGGTCGCCGGGGAGAGCAGGCCGTGCGCGTTGAGCACCTGCATCCCGCCGGTGAGGAAGCGCAGCCCGACCACCGCCGACAGGGTGAGAATCGCGACGTTCAGCAGCTTGAAGAAGCCGTAGTCCGGCGCGGTGATCAGGAAGAAGAGGCTGATCGGCGCGAACGCCACCGCCAGCATCGAGGTCACGGTGATCGCCACCATCACCAGGGCCAGCGACTGCCGCACCGAGAGCCGGGCCCCGAAGACCAGGTTGAACAGGTAGAGCGTGGGCAGGCAGATCGCCAACGTGATCAGGAAGAGCAACGGCAGCTTGACCGCCGAGGTCAACGCCATCAGCACACCGTGGAACGCGCCGAGCACGGCACCGTAGCAGGCCAGCGCGATGGCCGAGCTGGACAGCATCCGGCCGGTGAGTTGGTGGAGATCCTGATCGGCGACGATCTGCTGCCAGATCCCCTCCCGGTCACGCAGAATCCGCTCGATCACGAGCGGACTCGGACGATCACCCGACACGGCGGGCCCCTCTCTGGTAACGGTGCTCGATGGACATCCAGGTGCGCTGACGGTAGGGCACCGGCCCGGCCCGCCGCGACCCCGTCCGGCGCGGCCACTCCCCGACCCGCCGGGGTCGGCGGGCTCAGCGCCACCCCACGTCGATCCGGTCGCCCCGCTCGTCGAAGAAGTGCAGCGCGTCCATCCGCACCGCGACCGACATCGGGTGCCCGGCGGCGATCGCCGGGTACGGGGCGAGCCGTACCGCCAGCTCGGCCGGACGGCGGTGGTGCCGCCCCGGATCGTTGAGGACGCTCGTCCGGTTGCCGCCGGAGCTGACCCGGGTAGCTTCGGGCTCCCCGCTCCGGCCGGTGAGCCGCTGCATGACCTGACCGAACCGGCGCCGACCCCGCTGGCTGTTGGAACCCCCGTCCACCGGGGTGCCCATCTCGTCCACCATGATCGCCGTCGCGCCGATGTCGAGGAAGGCCAGCGACTCGTGCCCGTGGTGCTCCAGGTACCGGACCCGACCCCGGAGCACGTCCCCGGGGGTGTCCGGCGCCACCGGCGTCAGCGCCTCCGCCCGCATCCCGACCACGATCCGCTCACCGTGGTAGTGCGCCACCGCCCGGCTGCGGATGTCGTCCCAGGGCAGGTGGAGCGCCTGCTCGCCGAGGGTCAGCGTGACGTACCGGTCGAGGTGGACGTAGACCGACGCCTCCAGCAGGTTCATCCGGGGGCTGCCCAGGAAGGCGGCCACGTAGAGCGTGGCCGGCCGGCCGTACACCTGGGTGGGGGTGCCGACGTCCTGGAGCACGCCCCGGCGCATGATCGCCACGCGGTCGGCCATGGTCAGCGCCTCGGCCTGGTCGTGCGTGACGTAGATGGTGGTGACGCCGAGTTCCCGGGTCAGCCCGGAGATCTCGGCGCGCAGCTCGGCCCGGAGGCCGCTGTCGAGGTTGGAGAGTGGCTCGTCCATCAGGAACAGCCCCGGCCGACGCACTATCGCCCGGCCCATGGCCACCCGCTGCCGCTGCCCGCCGGAGAGCTGGCTCGGCTTGCGGCCCAGCACGTCGCCGATCCCGAGCGCGCTGGCCACGTCCCCGACCCGCTCGCCGCGCGGGCTCGGCTCGACGCCGGCCAGCTTCAGCGGGAAGGCGATGTTGTCCCCGACGCTCATGTGCGGGTAGAGCGCGAAGTCCTGGAAGACCATGGCGATCCTCCGCTCGCGCGGCGGCAGGTCGTTGGCCACCTGGCCGTCGAGCATCACCGCGCCGGAACTCGGGTCCTCCAGGCCGGCGACCATGCGCAGCACAGTGGACTTCCCGCAACCGGAAGGCCCGAGCAGCACCATGAACTCGCCGTCGTTGACGTCCAGATTGACGCTGTCGACCGCGAGCGTCCCGTCCGGGAACACCTTGGTGACGTCCTTGAGCGCGACGGTTGTCACCGTCTCCTCCCCCAGCTCGGCCGAACCACGCTTGACTGTGACCAGGATCATCGGATCCGCACATCGGGTAAACGTGCCATGTTCGACTTGTGACAGGGTCATTGCCCGGCGGCGTGCTCAGCTCGGGTCGGCGAGGAAGACCCGCCGGACCACCCGCTCCGCCGCGTGCCCGTCCTCCAGGGCGCAGAACCGCTCCCGGAACCCTCGCCGGGCCGCCGTCGCCTCCGGGCCGTCGACCGCGCCGGAGCGGAAGAGTTCCAGCAGCTCGGTGAAGGTGAGCGCGACCGCGCCGGGCGGGTCGGCGGTGACGTCGAAGTAGACCCCCCGGGCCAACTGGTACGCGTCCCGGTCCGGCGCGTAGACGACGATCGGCCGGTCCAGGACGGCGTAGTCGAACATCGCCGACGAGTAGTCGGTGACCAGCACGTCGGCGACGAGGTACAGGTCCTCCACGCAGCCGTGGTCGCTGACGTCGGCCGCCCGACCGTGGCTGCGCCGGCGGGCCCGGCCGTCCCGGTCGTGGAAGTAGTGGCTGCGGATCAGCAGCCGCCCGGCCGGTCCGAGGGTGTCGAGCAGCCGCTGCGGGTCGAACGGCGGGCGGTAACGCGGCAGGTGCTCCCGGTGGGTCGGCGCGTAGAGCACCACCCGCTCGTGCGGGCCGACGCCGAACCGGTCGCGCAGCTCGCGTACCTCCTCGGCGGTGGCGCGGACCAGCCGGTCGTTGCGCGGGTAGCCGACCTCCAGGGTGGTGTAGTCCGCCGGGTACGCCCGGTCCCACATCTGCGTCGAGAAGCTGTTCGCGGTGATGCTGTAGTCCCAGCGGTCCACCCGGCGCAACAGCCCGGCGAAGTCCATCCCGCCCGCGCCGAGCGGGTAGCGCTGCTGGTCCAGCCCCATCACCTTGACCGGGGTGCCGTGGTGGGTCTGGACGTGCACCGACCCGGATCGCTTACGGACGAAGTCGGGGAAGTTGACGTTGTTCACCAGCCACCGCGCTCGGGCCAGCGCCCGGTAGTACGCCCGGGTGCCGGCGACGACGTACTCGGTGCCGGGCGGCAGCGTGCCGACCCGGTCCCGGCGGACGATCCACACGCCGCGGACGTGCGGCGCCATCCGGCGGGCGGCGGCGTCGACGGCGGCCGGGTTGCACGCGTAGCCCCGGTACCAGTAGGCGGCGTAGACGGCCAGCGTCGGGTCGATCGGCCGGCGCAGCTCCGTCCGGTAGTACTCGCGCAGCAGCACGTCCCGGGTCAGCCGGGCGGTGCGCCGGGCCACCGGCAGGGCCCGGCGGGTGGTGGTCCGGGCCGTCGCGCGGGCCTGGTTCGCCGCGCGCAGCGCGCTGAAGGTACGCCAGCGACCCGCCGCGACGAGCCGGTGCTTGAGCCCCTCCACCCCGTCCGGGGGCCGGTAGCCTCCCGGCGGCAGGAGACGCCGGTAGTCGGCGGTGATCCGGCCGAAGAAGGCCGGTCGCAGCTCGGGGGCGATCCGCTCCCCGTTGCCGAGCACGGTCAGCTGGTGCCAGATCATCCGCTCGAAGACGGCGGGCCGCAGCTCGGCCAGGTCCGGGTGCTCGTCGAGGAACCGGAACACCCGGTGCCACTGCTCGAAGACCTCGAAGTGCCGCTCGCCCCGGGTGCGGGTGATCGCTCCGGCCCGCCGCTGCCGGTAGTTGACGCAGACCCGGTCGAGCACGCCGATCCGCCCCGCGGCCAGCATCACCGGGTAGGTGAAGGAGACGTCCTCGTACCAGCCGGGGGCGAAGCGGAGCCCGAGGTCGACCAGGAACTCCCGGCGGACCAGCCGGTTCCAGGCGGTGTGCAGCAGGTGCAGGGCCGCCGGGCGGTCGCGGAGCCGGAAGGTCTCCTCCCCGGGCGGCTCGGGGAACACCCCCGGCATGGCGCTGCGGCCGGGGACGTCGTTCCACCCGACCCGGACGTGGTCCACGACCAGCACGTCCGGGCGGGTGGCGCGCAGCCGCTCGGCTACCTCCGGCAGGCAGTCCGGCGCCAGCCAGTCGTCGGCGTCGACGAACCAGACGTACTCGCCGACGGCCCGGTCCAGCCCGACGTTGCGGGCCGGACCGAGCCCGACGTTCTCGGCGAGATGCACCACCCGGACCCGGGGGTCCCGGGCGGCGTAGGAGTCGAGGATGTCCCCGCTGGCGTCCGGGGAGGCGTCGTCCACGCCGATCACCTCGACGGCGCCGAACGGTTGGCCGAGGATCGAGTCCAGGCATTCGCGCAGCCAGCCCTGCACCCGGTGGGCCGGTACGACGAAGCTGACCAGCGTCATCGCACCGCCCTCCGTCAGCCCCGCACGCCTCCTCCGACCGGGACGGCCGCCGCCCGCGTGGCGCGGGCCGGCAGCACGACCCAGGCCAGGACGACGCTCGCCGCGAACGCCACGAGGAGGTACGTACCGAGTGTAACCAGACCGATACTCGCGATTCCGGCGATCCCGGTCAGGCCCAGCAGCACCGACCGCCCGTCCCAGCCCAGCGTGGCTGGATGCAGCGGCGGGGCCGCCTGCCGCTTCTCCAGCCGGGCGGTCAGGTCGTAGTGGTGCAGGGTGAGCACGAAGACGTACCCGAAGATCAGCCAGGCCGGAGCCCCGCCGACCACCCCGACCGCGATCGCGAAGAGGTACTCCCCGGCCCGCAGCGCCGCCGGCACCAGCCAGTCCAGCGGCCCGTTGTGCGCCGCACCGGCCCCCAGCCCCGCCACCAGCAGCACCAGCAACGCCCCCGGCACCCACCAGCGCAGCCCGTCGGCCCCCAGCAGCGCCACGACCAGCAGCGCCAGCGGACCGAGCACGGCGATCACCGCCAGCGTCAGCGGGCCCATCGGGCGGACCACCGGCAGCCGGCCCGCCAGCGGGCCGTCGTCGCGGTGCAGGGTGGCGTCGACCGTGTCCAGCACCGGCACCCACATCCAGCGGGCCCGCAACGTGCGCAACGCCCCGGTGTAGGCGAACGCCAGCGTCCCCCAGACCAGCACCGCCACCAGGGCGACCGTCGGGTCGAACAGCGCCACGGCCAGCGCGATCAACGCCCACCGCTCACCGATCGGGAAGACCACCGTCCGCTTCAGCCAGTACGACACCGAGCCGGTGTCCGCCTGCACCTTGGTCGAGGCGGCGTTGAGCATCCCGCCGATCCCGCTGCCGGCGCCCGCCGCCGGGCGGGGTCGCCGGGCCGCCTCGTCGTGCAGCACGCCGTACCAGGTGTCGGTCATGTGCCGGACGGTCTGCAACGTCATCGCGGCGATGGCGAGGGCCCAGCCGTAGCGGAACCCGGCCTGCGTCGCGCCGTAGCCGAGACCGGCGTAGACCAGGTACTCCTTGGCCCGGTCGGCCATCGTGTCCAGCCAGCCGCCCCAGGCGCTGAAGTGCCGGGTGTAGCGGGCCAACTGGCCGTCCACACAGTCCAGCACGAAGCCCAGGTAGAGCAGGACCGCGCCGGTGACCAGCGCGGGCCGGCCGCCGACGCCGAAGAGCACCGCCGCGGCGACCGCGAAGAGCACCGAGAGCATGGTGACCCCGGTCGGGCCGAGGCCGACCCGGGCGGCCGCCTTCGTCACGTACGGCGACCAGGTGCTGACGAAGTAGGTGGTGAAGAAGTCGTCCCGCTCCTTCACCGAGAGCCGCAGCTCGGCCTTGTCCTCGTCCACCTGCGACAGCGCCGCCTCGGCGGCGTGCAGCCCGGCGGCGTCGCCGACCCGGCGCGCCACGAGCAGGCGTACCCGGTGGGCGAAGGTCAGGGTGCCGAGGTCGGTGAGCGCGGCGAAGAGCCGGTCCACGGCGGGCCCGGTCGCGGGCCGGCCGGCGGCGGCCCGGGCGGCCGCGGCCAGCGCCGGCAGGTCGTCCGCGCCGACCCGCAACGCGCCGCCGAAGACGCCGGTGGCGTCGGCCAGCTCCGGGCCGGCCTCGACCACCTGGCCGCGCTCCTCGCGCACCCCGGTCCGGCCGCCCTCGGGCGGGTCGGTCAGCACCAGGGCCACCGTCGGTCCCACCGGGCTGGTCCGCAGGTGCTTGAGTACGGCGGTGTGCGCGACCAGGTCGGCACCGCTGACGATGACCGGTTCGGTGACGGTGTCGACCAGGGCGGCCAGCTCGTCCAGGTCGGTCACCGTCCGGACGGTGTCGGCCCCGGCCCGGCGCCACTGGTCGGCCAGCCGGTCGCCGAGCGTCTCGCCGGTCGTGGTGGGCAGTCCCGCGGCCGGCGCACCGGCGGCGAGCACGATCGCGAGGGTCACCGCGGGACCGCGGCGTGGTACGCGTCGAGCGCCTCGGCGACCGTCCCGTCGACGGTCAACCGGCCGCCGTCGAGGTAGAGACCCCGGCGGCAGAACCGGGTCAGGTCCTTCTCGTTGTGTGACACCAGCACCAAGGTGCGCCCCTCCGCGAGCAGTCGGTCGATCGTCGAATAGCACTTCTTACGGAACTCCGCGTCACCCACCGCGGTCACCTCGTCCATCAGCAGGATCGGATGCGGCAGGTGGGAGATGATGGCGAACCCGAGGCGGACCTTCATCCCGGACGAGTAGTGCCGCACCGAGGTGTCGATGGCCCGCTCCACCTGCTCGCCGGCGAACGACACGATGTCGTCGAAGTGCCGCTTCAGGTACGCCGACGACAGCCCGTGCAGGCCGCCGACCAGGTAGAGGTTCTCCCGCCCGCTGAGGTCGTTGGAGAACCCGGCCGAGAGCTCCAGCAGCGGCGCGACGTCGCCGCGGACCCGGATCCGCCCCTCGTCGGGGATGAGCACCCCGGCGATCAGCCGCAGCAGGGTGCTCTTGCCGGTGCCGTTGCGCCCGATCACCCCGAGCGTGTCCCCGGCCGCGACGGTGAAGGAGACGTCGCGCAGCGGCCAGAACTGCCCGGCCGGGGCGTTGCGCCCGCCTCGCCCGATGAGCAGCTCGCGCAGCCGCAGCTGGCGCCGCCGGTTGCGGACGAAGCGGATGCCGAGGCCCTCGGCCTCGATGATGGGCGCCACTCCTACAGTTCCTTCAGCACGGCGGGTTCGAGCCGGCGGAACGACCACCAGCCGGCGGCCAGCACCAGCAGGCTGCCGCCGATCGTGGTGGCCAGCAGCCGGGCGTCGGGGAACTCCGCCGGATACCAGATGGCGTGCTGGAGCTGGAAGATCCCGACCAGCGGGTTGAGTTCGTAGGCGACCTTCACCCAGCCGGGGAGGTTGGAGTCCCGGACCAGGCTCAGCGGGTAGATGATCGGCGTGGCGTAGAAGAGCACCCGGATGACCAGCCGCATGAACCGCTCCACGTCGCGCATCAGCACGTTGACCGCGGAGAGCAGCAGGGCGAGCCCGACCAGCAGGGTGCCCTGCACCGCGACGGCGAGCGGCAGGGCCAGCAGCGACCAGCCGGGGCTGATCCGGCCGTGCGCGGCGTAGCCGGCGGCGACCGCGACCAGGATGGGCAGGCCGGCGAGGTACTCGGCGAAGCGGCCGGTGACCCGGCCGATCGGGAAGACCTGCCGGGGCACGTTCATCGTGGTGATCAGGCGGGACTGCCCGGTCAGCGCGTTGGTCGCCTCGCTCAGCGCGGAGCTGGTCCACATCCAGGCGAAGATGCCGGTGATCAGGAAGAGCGGGTACGACCCGGCGGCCTCGCCGAGGTGCCGGCTGGTGGCGCCGGAGTAGAGCACCCCGAAGACGAAGAAGTAGATGGCGCCCATGCCGAGCGGCTCGATCAGTGACCAGAAGTAGCCGAGCACGGACTGCTGGTACTTCACCGCGAGGTCACGCTTGACGAGGATCCGCAGCGAGTTGCGGTGCGACCACAACGCCGCCACGCCAGAGGTCACCGCCGCCTCCCGCCTCGCTGAACGGACGACAGGTTAGCAGTCGGTGAAGGAATGCCCCTCAGCACTCGATCACGTTGACGGCCAGGCCGCCCCGCGCCGTCTCCTTGTACTTGATCTTCATGTCGGCGCCCGTCTCCCGCATGGTCTTGATGACCTTGTCCAGCGAGACGGCGTGCACACCGTCGCCGCGCAGCGCCAGCCGGGTGGCCGTGATCGCCTTGATGCTAGCCACCGCGTTCCGCTCGATGCACGGGATCTGCACCAGCCCCCCGACCGGGTCGCAGGTCAGCCCCAGGTTGTGTTCCATGCCGATCTCGGCGGCGTTCTCCACCTGCGCCGGGGTGCCGCCGAGGGCCTCGGCGAGCCCGCCTGCCGCCATCGAGCAGGCCGAGCCGACCTCGCCCTGGCAGCCCACCTCGGCGCCGGAGATCGAGGCGTTCTCCTTGAACAGCACGCCGATCGCCCCGGCGGCCAGCAGGAACCGGACCACCCCCTCGTCGGAGGCGTCCGGCACGAACCGGGTGTAGTAGTGCAGCACCGCCGGGATGATCCCGGCCGCCCCGTTGGTCGGGGCGGTGACCACCCGGCCGCCGGCCGCGTTCTCCTCGTTGACCGCGAGCGCGAAGAGCGTCACCCAGTCCATCGCGCGCAGCGGGTCGACCGAGTCGGTCTCCGCCTCCAGGCTCCTGCGCAGCTCGGCGGCGCGGCGGCGTACCTTCAGCCCGCCGGGCAGCACACCGTCGCGCTCGCAGCCGGCCTCGACGCACTCCCGCATCACCCGCCAGATCTCCAGCAGGCCCGCCCGCACGTCGGCCTCGCTGCGCCAGGAACACTCGTTGGCGAGCATCACCTCGCTGATCGACAGGCCGGTCGCGGCGGTGACGTCGAGCAGCTCGGCGCCGGTGGAGAAGGGGTACCGCACCCGGGTGGTGTCCGGCTTGATCCGGTCCGCCCCGGCGGCGGCCTCGTCCACCACGAACCCGCCGCCGACGGAGTAGTAGGTGCGCGTCCTGACCTCGCCGCCCGCGGCGTCGTACGCCGCGAAGGTCATCCCGTTCGGGTGGTACGGCAGCGACCGCCGCCGGTGCAGCACCAGGTCGCGGTCCGGATCGAAGTCAATCTCCTGGGTGCCGAGCAGGGCGAGCCGCCGCTCGGCGCGGATCGCGGCCACCCGGGGGCCCACCACGTCGGTGTCGACCGTCTCCGGGGCTTCGCCCTCCAGCCCGAGCAGCACGGCCCGGTCGCTGCCGTGGCCGTGCCCGGTGGCGCCGAGCGAGCCGAACAGCTCGGCCTGGACCCGGGCGACGTCGGTGAGCAGCCCGTCGGCCTTCAACCCGGCGACGAAGGTCCGGGCGGCCCGCATCGGGCCCACGGTGTGCGAGCTGGACGGCCCGATGCCGACGCTGAAAAGGTCGAAAACACTGATCATGGCTGCACTTCCTCGCCGTCGTCCCCGGTGGTGCCGGCTCCGACCCGGGTTCCGCCCGCCAGGGTCTCCGGCGGGGCGTCGGCACCGCCCGGGGTGGTGGGCGGTGTCCGACCGGCGAGCCTACCCCGCCCACCGCACCTCCCGCCCCTGGTGACGGCACGTCTCCCACAATCATGCCCCGCCCCGCGCGCCCGCCGCCCGGCACGCCGCTCCGGCCTCCGGGTCCGCCGCAGATTGCAGCGTGTCGCGGTGACCGCCGGCCCGGACACCGCGACACACCGCAAACGGGGGAGACGGGCTGCGGGCCGGGGCCGGGCGAGCTGCCCCGCCACCGTTTGCGGTGTGTCGCGGTAACCGCCGGCCCGGACACCCCGACACACCGCAAACTGTGAGGCGGGCGGCGGGCCGGCCCCCGGCCGCGCGGAGGGCGGGGAGGGCTCGGGGGCGGGGACGGCGGGACGCTCCGGCGGGATGGCGCGTCAGGCGGGGCCGACGCGGGTAACCACCTACGGGTACGGGGTCGCCGGATCCCTCTCGGGACGGAGGGCGCGCTGGCCGCCCCTTTCTACCGTGGAATGCAGAGCGGCGGATCGCCGCAGAGTGGGAGTACGACGATGAGTCGCAAACTGGTCCGGCCCCGCGAGGGGCGCATGATCGCCGGTGTCTGCGCCGGCCTGGCCCGCCGGTTCAACACCTCGGCCGGCATGATCCGGCTGCTGTTCCTGCTGTCCCTGTTCCTGCCCGGCACCCAGGTGATCGTCTACCTGGTCCTCTGGGCCCTGATGCCCAACGAGGACCGCTACGCCCGCACCCCTCGCTACTGACCCCTCCGCCGCGGCCCACTCCGGAGCACCGCGGCCCGCTCGGAAGCAGCGCCCGTCCCGGGACCACCGGGGCGGGCGCTGCGGCGTTCGTCGGGGCGGGGGCCCGCGCGGCTCAGGGGGCCGTGTACGTGACGGTGACCTTCTCGTAGCCGAGGGAGCGGAGCAGGCCCTCCAGCATCTTGCGGGTGTTCTCCTCGGCCCGCTGGGTCAGCCCGCTGTCCCGCGCCGCGCCGGTGATCCGCTCCTCGGCGAGCTGGTAGACCTGCTGCTGCCGGTTGGGGTCGCCGCCGACCAGCTCGCCGAGCCGGTTGAGCAGGCCGCGCTCCTCGGCGAAGACGTAGCTCTTCTCCAGGTCGAGGTTGGTCTTGCCGAGCTGCGGCGCCGGCAGTTTGATCTCGACGGACTTCCCGTCGGCGGACTCGACCACCGCCCCCTCGGAGATCTTGCCGAAGTCGACGTACGCCTCCACGCTGCCCGCCCCGACGAAGAGGGTCCGCTGATTGAGCAGGAAGTCCGGCACGTTGCGCCGGTCGTTCTGCAGGTCGACCACGACCTGGAAGTTGCCCTCGGCGGCCACGTACCGGCTGAGGTCCTGGATCGACTTGAGCAGCGGGGGCTGGCTGCGGTCGGTCTGCTCCTGGGCGAACGGGTTGCGGAAGTCGGGGAAGAGCCCGGTCGCCTGTGCGCCGAGCAGCACCACCACGGCCAGCGCCGCCGCGCCGAGCACCGCGAGGAGGCCGCGGGTCGGCGCACCCGACCTGGCCCCGCCGGATCCGGCCCCGCCCGCCGACGGCTCGGACGCCTCGCCGGAGCGGGTCGGGAGCGTGTCGGCGGTCGGGTAGCCGGGGAACTCGCTCGTGGGGATCTCACCGTCGCGGGCCATCGCCCTCACCGCCCTCTTCAGACACGTCGTCTGACAATGACGTTACGTGCCCCGTACGACACCCGCGCGGCGAGCGACCCGGACGGGTGAAGACCCTGCTCAGGCGAAGGCCGAGAGCCCGGTCAACTTCTGCCCGATGACCAGCTGGTGGATCTCCGAGGTGCCCTCGTAGGTCAGCACGCTCTCCAGGTTGTTGGCGTGCCGCATCACCGGGTACTCCCCCGAGACGCCGTTCGCGCCGAGGATCGTCCGGCACTGCCGGGCGATGGCCAGCGCCTCCCGGACGTTGTTCAGCTTGCCCACGCTGACCTGCTCGGGGCGGAGCTTCCCGGCCTCGGCGAGCCGGCCCAGCTGCAGCGCCAGCAGGTAGCCCTTGTTCCACTCGACCGCCATGTCGGCGAGCTTGGCCTGGGTGAGCTGGAAGCCGGCCAGCGGCCGGCCGAACTGGGTGCGGGTGGTCGCGTACCCCAGGGCGGTCTCCAGGCAGTCGCGGGCCGCGCCGAGCGCGCCCCAGACGATGCCGTGCCGGGCCTCGGTCAGGCAGCTCAGCGGGGCCTTCAGCCCGGTCGCCCCGGGCAGCCGGGCGTCGGCCGGGAGCCGGACGTCGTCGAGGGCGATCTCGCCGGTCACCGAGGCCCGCAGCGACATCTTGCGCCGGATCTCCCGCGCCGTCACCCCGGGCGTGTCCATGGGTACGGCGAAGCCCCGTACCCCTTCGTCGGTGCGCGCCCAGATCACCGCGACGTCGGCGATCGGCGCGTTGGTGATCCACATCTTGGCGCCGCTGAGGATCCAGTCGTCGCCGTCGCGGCGGGCCCGGGTGGCCATCGACGCCGGGTCGGAGCCGTGGTCGGGCTCGGTCAGCCCGAAGCAGCCGATCGCCTCGCCGGCCGCCATGTCCGGCAGCCAGCGCTGCTTCTGCTCCTCGCTGCCGTAGCGCCAGATGGCGTACATGGCCAGTGAGCCCTGCACGGAGACCAGGGAGCGGACGCCGGAGTCGCCGGCCTCCAGCTCCAGGCAGGCCAGCCCGTACGCGACGGCGGAGGCGCCGGCGCAGCCGTACCCGGTCAGGTGCATGCCGAGCAGGCCGAGCTTGCCGAACTCGCGGGCCAGCTCGCGGGCGGGGACCTGACCGTCCTCGTACCAGCCGGCCACCTGCGGGCGGACCCGGTCGTCGACGACCTGGCGCACGACGGCGCGGATCTGCCGCTCCTCCTCGCTGAGCGACGCGTCGATGTCGAGCAGGTCCAGAGGGCTCATGGGGGCCACCTTAACGATTCGTCAGGCGGGCGTCACTCGGGCTGACCGCCCAGCACCAGCACCCGGGCGTGGATCTGGTTGCGCTGCTGCAACGCCGCGCGCAGCGCGCGGTGCAGGCCGTCCTCGAGGTAGAGGCCGCCGTTCCACTGCACGACGTGCGGGAAGAGATCGCCGTAGAAGGTCGAGTCCTCGGCGAGGAGCTTGTCGAGCGCCAGTTCCCGCTTGGTGGTGATGAGCTGGTCCAGCCGCAGCGGACGCGGCGGGATCTCCGCCCACTGCTTGAGCGTGTAGTTGTGCTCCGGGTAGGGACGACCGTCCCGAACCGCTCTGAAGATCACGGCACCCTCCCCTCCCCGCATCCGGGCCGATCCAGGGCGTGGAGTTGGGCCACGCCGTGGGGCCGCGCCGTGCGGCGCCGATGACCGTGCCAGCCTAACCGTCCGCGCCACACCGCGTTTTGCTCCCTCATGTCGGTTTCGCTACCGCCGGTACCCACCCCGGACCGTACGAACCACGCTCAACTCCACCGGCCGCGCCGGACCACCTCGCCGACCGGCCGCCGGCCCCGGCGCAGCGACGGTGACCGGTGGTCGGGTGCTCGGTAACCCACCGTGATCGCGCCGATCGGCTGGTACTCCCCGGGCACGTCGAACGCCGCCCGGTAGGCGTCCAGGCGCTGCGGGGGGATGCCGAAGAAGCAGGCGCCCAGCCCCTCGTCCACGGCGGTGAGCAGCATCAGCAGCGCGGCGAAGCCGGTGTCCACGTACCAGTACGGCACCGGCCAACGGTCGGTCGACCGGTCCGCCCACCCCTTGTCGGACTCGGCGTACCGCTCCAGGTAGGCGGAGCGGTTCGCGTGCGGAACGATGATCAGCGGCGCCCGGCGCATCCCGGCCAGCCAGCGCTCCCGCCCGCCCCCGCCGGGGGTGGCCGCCGTCCAGAACCGCTCCCGGTCGTCCGGGGCCTCCAGCACCAGGAAGCCCCAGCCCTGGGCGAACCCGGCCGACGGCGCCCGGACGGCGTGGTCGAGCAGCCGGTCCACCACGTCGGGCGGGACGGGACGGTCCGGGTCGTAGTTGCGCACCATCCGGCGTCGCCGGACGACCTCGCTGAACTCCATGCCGGTCGCCGGCTCAGACGCCGGGTCGGACGCCCCAGGCGCCCCGCCAGGTCACGTCCGGCTTCAGGGTGATCAGGTCCTTGCCGGAGCGGAACGCGTCCGGTGGGCAGGTCATCGGCTCGATCGCCACCGAGCGGCGGTACCGCTCGCCGGTGAGCGCGTCGCCGGTGAACACCTGCCACCAGCCGAACTCCCGGTCCGCCCAGATGTGCACGCCGCGGTCGCCGTCGGGGGCGGTGAGACTGACCGACGTGCCGCCGTCGTCGTCGCGGACCACGTCGCCGAAGCAGGTGTCGAGCCGGGCGTCGCCGATCCGGCGGGGGCTGGTCCAGTCGTACTCGGTGCCGGCGACCGGGGTGACCCCGATCGGCAGCAGCCGGGAGTCGACCTCGACCCGGGCGCGGGTCGGCAGCCGCAGCACCAGGTCGTCCACCGCCACCCCGGCCAGGCGCAGGTACGGGTGGACGGCGAAGCCGAACGGCGCCGGCTCGGCGCCGGTGTTGGTCACCTCGTGCTCGGCGCGCAGCCCGCCCGCCCCCACGCTCCACCGGGTGCGCAGCCGCAGCGGCCACGGATAGCCGGGGGTGGGCGGCAGGTCGTAGCCGACCGTCACCGCGTCGTCCGACCGCTCGACCAGGTACCACGACACCCAGTTGACCAGCCCGTGGATGGCCACCCCGCGCTCCGGCTCGCTGAGCGCGAGCTGCAACGACCGGTCACCGAAGGTGTACTTCCCGTCCCGGATCCGGTTGGGCCAGGGGGCGAGCACCTGACCGGCGCAGCCGGGGCAGATCTCGTCCTCGGCGTACCCGTCGAGCAGGTCGACGCCGTCGTGCCGGTACGACCGCACGCCCCCGCCGACCTCCACGATGACGGCTTCGTGGCCGTCTGCGGCAATTGTCCACTGTGCCCTGGAAGGTGGGCGCTGCCCGACGTTGTCCATGCCGGCGACCTTACTGTGCGGGGCGGGCACCGGTTGACGCCGGCCGTGGCGGATGTGATCCCGCGCGGCGACCCTCAGTCACGGGCCGCGCCGGCCCGGTAGCGCAGCAGCGCCGGGAAGGCCGCCACCAGGGCGACCGCCAGGGCGGCGGAGACCAGGCCGCCGCCCACCCAGGCGACGCCGGTGCCGAAACCGGCGGCCATCGCGCCGGCCCGCAGGTCACCGAGGCGGGGTCCACCGGCGACCACCACCGTGTTCACCCCCTGGAGCCGGCCCCGCATCCGGTCCGGCGCGTAGATCAGCAGCATCGACTGCCGCAGCACGGCGCTGACCAGGTCGGCGGCCCCGGCGAGGGCGAGCAGCAGCACCATCAGCCAGAGCTGCCGGGCCAGCCCGGCTGCGGCGATCGCCAGCCCCCAGCCGACCACCGCCACCACGAGGGCGAGCCCCTGCCGGCGGATCCGGCCGATCCAACCGGAGGTGAGACCGCCCACCATGGCCCCGATCGCGATGGCGCTGTAGAGCCAGCCCACCGCCGCACCACCGCCGAACCGGCTGTCGGCGATCTCCGGGAAGAGGGCCCGGGGCATGGCGAGGATCATCGCGATCAGGTCGATGGCGAACGACGACAGCAGCACCGGCGTGGTGGCGAGGTAGCGGAACCCGTCGAGGATGCCGGCGAGCCCGCCGCGCCGCGCCTCGCCCTCGGCGGGCGGCTCCGGAGGCATCGCGGGCAGCCGCAGGGTGGCCACGACCAGCCCGGTGAAGAGCACCACGTCGAGCGCGTAGGCGATCGGCAGGCCCGGTCCGGTGCCGAAGGCCGCGAAGATCAGGCCGGCGGCGAGCGGCCCGACGACCGACGCGGCGGTGAAGGTGGTGTAGTTCAGCGTGCTGCCGGCCGGCACCAGCTCCGCCGGCAGCAACCGGGGCAGGATCGCGGTGCGGGCCGGTGAGCTGATCGCGAAGGCGATCGAGTGCACGGTCACCAGGGCCAGCAGCACCACCGGGCTGCCCCCCAGCAGCGAGTGCGCCAGCAGGCCGAGCATCGAGGCCCAGAGCAGCGCCGAACCGGCGAGCAGGACCCGCCGCCGGTCGCCGGCGTCGGCCACCGCGCCACCCCAGAGACCAAAGATCAACAGGGGTACGAAGCCGGCGACGCCGAGCAGGCCCACCCAGAACGACTCCCGGGTCAGCGCGTACATCTCCACCGGGACGGCGACGGCGGTGAACTGGAAGCCGACCATGGCCAGCGTGTTGCCGAGCCACATCCGCCGGTACGCGGGCACCCGCAGCGGGCGCAGGTCGATCGCCCAGCGGCGCGCCCCGCGCGCCCGGGCCTCCTGGACACCGGTCACGGGGCGAGCCGCTCGGTGGTCCACTCCCCGGCGCCGGTACGCCGGAACCGCAGCCGGTCGTGCAGCCGGCCGGCCCGGCCCTGCCAGAACTCCACCGACTCCGGCCGGACCCGGAACCCGCCCCAGTGCGGCGGCGCGGGGATCTGCGCGACGTCGGCGAAGCGCTCCGCCGCCGCGCGGTACGCCTCGTCCAGCGCCGCCCGGTCCGGGATCACCCGGGACTGGATGCTGGCCCAGGCGCCCAGCTGCGAGCCGCGCGGCCGGCTGGCGAAGTACGCCTCGGTCTCGGCCCGGTCGACCTGCTCGACCCGCCCCGCCACCACCACCTGCCGCTGCATCGGAAACCAGGGGAAGACCAGGCTGGCGTACGGGTTGGCCAGCGCCTCGGCGCCCTTGCGCGAGCCGTGGTTGGTGTAGAAGACGAAGCCCTCCGGGTCGTACCCCTTGAGCAGCACGGTGCGGCCGCTGGGGCGGCCGGCGGCGTCGGCGGTGCCGACGATCATCGCGTTCGGCTCGGGCAGGCCGGCGGCCACCGCGTCGGCGAACCAGCGGTCGAACTGGGTGTACCAGTCGGCGGCCAGGTCGGCCTCGGAAAGGCCCAGGTCGGCGGCGTACTCGTTACGCATCGCCGCCGGCACCGATGTGTCGCCCGTCACGTTTCTCTTTCCCCTCGTCGGACCGCTCACGTCCCCCGACGCTGGCCAGGCCCCGACACCCAGTCTCGCCGAGGCCGGGTCACCGTCCACCTTCGGGGATGTCGCGTGCGGCACAGTCGCACTGGGTCGCGCACTTGGTTACCCAGCAGGCAAGATGTTCCGAACACATCCCTGAGGGTCGCCTAAGGTCTGGGCCCGGATCGAGCCCGCGGCAGGCGCACCGAGCCTGATCCAGGAGACGACATGTCCGACTTCAAACCGGGCCTGGAAGGCGTCGTAGCCTTCGAGACCGAGATCGCCGAACCGGACCGCGAGGGTGGCGCGCTGCGCTATCGCGGCGTCGACATCGAGGATCTGATCGGTCAGGTCTCCTTCGGCAACGTCTGGGCGCTGCTGGTCGACGGGCGGTTCGGCCCCGGCCTGCCGCCGGCCGAGCCGTTCCCGGTGCCGGTGCACTCCGGCGACATCCGCGTCGACGTGCAGTCCGCGGTCGCCATGCTGGCCCCGTACTGGGGGCTGGACCAGCTGCTGGACATCTCCGACGAGCAGGCCCGCGAGGACCTCGCCCGGGTGTCGGTCACCGCGCTCTCCTTCGTCGCCCAGTCCGCCCGTGGCCTGGGCCTGCCGGCGGTGCCGCAGAAGGAGATCGACAAGGCGGAGACGATCGTCGAGCGGTTCATGAAGCGCTGGCGGGGCGAGCCGGACCCGCGGCACGTCAAGGCCGTCGACGCGTACTTCATCTCGGCCGCCGAGCACGGCCTGAACGCCTCCACCTTCACCACCCGGATCGTCGCCTCCACCGGCGCCGACGCCGCGGCCTGTATCTCCTCCGGCATCGGCGCGCTCTCCGGCCCGCTGCACGGCGGCGCTCCCAGCCGGGTGCTGAGCATGCTGGAGGCCGTCGAGCGCAGCGGCGACGCCGAGGGGTACGTCAAGGGCGTCCTCGACCGCGGCGAGCGGCTGATGGGCTTCGGCCACCGGGTCTACCGGGCCGAGGACCCGCGCGCCCGCGTGCTGCGCCGCACCGCCAAGGAGCTGGGCGCGCCGCGCTTCGAGATCGCCGAGGCGCTGGAGAAGGCCGCGCTGGCCGAGCTCCAGGCCCGTCGCCCGGACCGGGTGCTCGCCACCAACGTCGAGTTCTGGTCGGCCGTGGTGCTGGACTTCGCCGAGGTGCCCGCGCACATGTTCACCTCGATGTTCACCTGCGCCCGGATGGGCGGCTGGAGCGCGCACATCCTGGAGCAGAAGAAGCTCCAGCGCCTGGTCCGGCCCTCCGCCCGCTACGTCGGGCCGGGCAGCCGCAAGCCCAGCGAGGTCGAGGGCTGGGACGCCATCCCGCACGGCGTCTGACCCGCCGGCGCCACGCCACGTCGACCGGGGCCCGGTCCCGTCCGCTCACGGACGGGGCCGGGCCCCGGTCCGCTTCACCGGGCCGGCACGCCGCGGCGCCGGGTGTGGGGCACGCCTCACCGGCGAGGGCGGGACTGACCGGTACGACGGCCGGGGCGGGTGCGAGGATGAAGGCCGGCAGTGTCGCCGGACCTGGCCCGGATCCCGGCCGCTCGTGCGCCCGCGCACAAGTCCGCCGTCGATCCGTGCCCGCTGAACGGGCCCGCCCTCGCCCTTGCGGAAGGATCTCGACCACCGTGGCTGACGCACCGACCATCCGGATTCCCGACGACATCAAGCCCGCCGACGGAAGGTTCGGCTGCGGGCCGTCCAAGATCCGTCCGGCGGCCGTCTCCGCCCTCGCCGAGGCGGCCGGCAGCTACCTGGGCACCTCGCACCGGCAGAAGACGGTCCGCGACGAGGTGGCCCGGCTGCGCCGGGGCATCGCCGAGTTCTTCTCCCTCCCCGAGGGCTACGAGGTGATCCTGAGCAACGGCGGGACCACCGCGTTCTGGGACGTCGCCACCTTCGGCCTGGTCCGCGACCGGGCCCAGTTCGCCAGCTTCGGCGAGTTCGGCGCCAAGTTCGCCAAGGCGGTCTCCGACGCTCCGTTCCTGGGTGAGCCGACGGTCCGCAAGGCCGAGCCGGGCAGCGCGCCGACGCTGGTCGCCGAGGCCGGCGTGGACGTCTACGCGACCCCGCAGAACGAGACCTCCACCGGCGTGGCGGTGCCGATCAGCCGGGTGGCGGGCGCCGACGAGGGTTCGCTGCTGCTGGTCGACGCCACCTCCGGCGCGGGCGGCCTGGACGTCAACGTCGGCGAGACCGACGTCTACTACTTCGCCCCGCAGAAGTGCTTCGCCTCCGACGGCGGCCTCTGGCTGGCCCTGATGTCGCCGGCCGCGCTGGAGCGGGCTGCCGAGATCAAGGCGTCGGGCCGCTACATCCCGGCCTTCCTCGACCTGGTCACCGCGATCGACAACTCGCGGCTGGAGCAGACGTACAACACGCCGGCGCTGGCCACCATCTTCCTCGCCGCCGAGCAGACCGACTGGATGAACTCGCAGGGCGGGCTGGCCTGGGCGGCCAAGCGCACCGCCGAGAGCGCGGGCATCGTGTACGGCTGGGCCGAGCGGTCCGAGTTCGCCACGCCGTTCGTGGCCGACCCGGCGCTGCGCTCCAACGTGGTCGCCACCATCGACTTCGCCGACGGGGTGGACGCCACCGCCATCGCGAAGGCGTTGCGCGCCAACGGCATCGTGGACACCGAGCCGTACCGGAAGCTGGGCCGCAACCAGCTGCGGGTCGCGCTCTACCCGGCGGTCGAGCCGGCGGACGTGGAGGCGCTGACCGCCGCCATCGACTACGTGGTGGAACGACTCTGACACGTCGTCACGGTGGGTGGCCACGGAGCTCCCGGCGGCCACCCACCGTGATCATCGCCGCAGCTCAGTCACGACATGCGGGTGTCGCATCCCCCACCTTCGGGTAGATGCGCGTACGGTGGTTGAGACGCCCGGGTGGCCGGCTCGTGGCGTGACGGCCAGCGAAGCGGGACGGAGGCTACGCCATGCGCCCAGTACGCTTCGTCGCCCTCTCCGAGGACGGCCAGGCTCTGGTGCTCGCCGACGAGGTCGGGCGCCTGCTCGCCCTCCCCATCGACGAGCGCATCGCTTCGGCGCTGCACGCCGAGCCCGGCGCACCGCCGCTCGCGGTGGTGTCGACGACAGTCGACCCGACGCCGTCGCTCTCCCCGCGCGACATCCAGGCCCGGATCCGCTCCGGCGAGTCCGCCGAGGACGTCGCCCGCATCGCCGGCGTCCCGGTCGACCGGGTCCTGCGCTACGCCGGCCCGGTGCTCCAGGAGCGGGCGATGCTCGCCCAGCACGCCCGGCGTACCCGGCTCAAGGGCGCCGAGAAGCCCACCCCGCTCGCCGAGGTGGTCAACGGCCGGCTGGCCCAGCACGGGATCGACACCGAGAAGATCTCGTGGGACGCCTACCGGCGCGACGACGGCACCTGGCGCATCGTCGCCACCTGGCCGTCCGGCAAGGCCACCGCGCAGGCGGTCTGGGATCTCGACAAGCTCCGGCAGAACGTCACCCCGCACGACGACATGGCGCAGTACCTCTGCGCCGAGCGCCCCACGCCGATCCTCGGCCAGGAGCCGGCGCCGGAGCGTGGGCACGCGCTGCCCGGCCCGTCCCGCGGCGAGCCGAGCCGGGGCGGGCACGGCCTGCCGGCGGCCGGCGAGCACAGCCGCGCCGGGCGGGACCCGATCCGCGCCGGGCGGGACGCCCTGCTCGCCTCCCTCGACCGGCCGCTCGGCGGCACCTCCGGGCGCGGGCTCGACCCGCGCTCCCCGGCCGCGATGGCCGGTTCCGACGCGCCCAGACAGCGGGCGGTCGGTGGCGGAGCGGCGGCGCTGCTCGGCGGTGGCCAGGGTTCGGCCTTCGACGACGACTCGGACGCGCCGAAGGAGGTCCCCGCCGTACCGTCGCTGGCCGTGCTCCGGCCGCGCCGTACGGGTGCCGCGGCGGCGGCCGCCGGGGGCGAGTCCACCGACGCCTCGGGCAAGCCGCGCAAGCGCCTGCCGAGCTGGGACGACGTGCTCTTCGGCAGCGGCCCGGCGGCGCGCGAATCCTCCTGATCGGACCTGCGGCAACCCTGGCGCCGTGAGGCACTCGACGTGCCCGCGTGCCAGGGTTGCTCCATGGAGTACACGAATCTGGGACGCACCGGTCTCTCGGTGAGCCGGCTCTGCCTCGGCACGATGAACTTCGGGCCGCAGACCAGTGAGCCGGACAGCTTCGCCATCATGGACCGGGCGCTCGACCACGGCATCAACTTCTTCGACACGGCCGACGTCTACGGGTGGCAGACCGGTGAGGGAATCACCGAGCAGATCATCGGCCGCTGGTTCGCCCAGGGCGGCGGGCGGCGGGACAAGGTCGTGCTGGCCACCAAGGTCTACGGCAAGATGGGCGACTGGCCCAACGAGCAGGGCCTGAGCGCCCGGCACATCATCCGGGCCTGCGAGGGCTCGCTGCGCCGGCTCCAGACCGACGTCATCGACCTCTACCAGATGCACCACGTCTCCCGCTCCACGCCGTGGGAGGAGATCTGGCAGGCGATGGAGACCCTGGTCGCCCAGGGCAAGGTCATCTACGTCGGATCGTCCAACTTCGCCGGCTGGCACATCGCCCAGGCGCAGGCCGCGGCGGGCCGGCGCAACTTCCTCGGGCTCGTCGCCGAACAGTCCATCTACAACCTGCTCACCCGGCACGTCGAGCTGGAGGTGATCCCGGCCGCGCAGCACTACGGGCTGGGTGTCATCCCCTGGTCGCCGCTGCACGGCGGCCTGCTCAGCGGGGTGCTGCGCAAGATCGCCGAGGGCGGGGCGGCGCGCGGCACCAGCGGCCGGGCCGCCGACGCGCTGGCCGAGCACCGGAGCACCATCGAGGCGTACGAGAAGCTCTGCGCGGATCTTGGGCACGACCCGGCGGACGTGGCGCTCGGCTGGCTGCTCTCCCGGCCCGGCGTGACCGCCCCGATCATCGGCCCGCGCACCGTCGACCAGCTCGACCGGAGCCTCGGCGCGCTGACCGTCGAGATCGACGAGGCGACGGAGCAGCGGCTCGACGAACTCTTCCCCCCGATCGGCAACGGCGGCCCCGGCCCGGAGGCCTGGGCCTGGTAGCCGCCCTTGGGCCGGCCGGTTTGCGGCGTGTCGCGGTGTCCCCGTTCGGGATGGCCGCGACACGCCGCAAACGCGGCTGGGTCGTGCCGGGGCGGAGGGATTAGAGCGGCCAGGCGGCGAGGCGGTCGTACGTCGGCCGGGGGCCCGGGTGGCTGCGGACCAGCACCATCTCCGTGGCCGGCCACTCCGGGCCGGCGTAGTCCGCCAGCGCGACCCGGTCCGCCTCCACGTCGGCGCGGTCGATCCGGTCGCCGGGGCGGGCGATGGTCAGGTGCGGGCGGAACGGCCGGTCGTCGTGCGGGAGGTGGTTGCGGCGCAGGCCGATGCGGATCAGCCGGCCCAGCACGTGCAGGGCCTCGACCTCGCCGAGCAGGTCCACCCAGAGCACGGTGAACCGGCCCCGGCCGAACCGCCCGCCGCCGCCCAGCCGCAGCCGGGGTGAGCTGCCCCGGCCGGCGCGGGCGGTCTCCGCGGCGAGGCCCAGGGTGCTCTCCACGTCGACCAGCCGGTGGGCCTCCACCTCGCCGAGGAAGGCCAGCGTGACGTGCAGGTTCGCCGGGTCGGCGAGGCGTACGTTGATCCCTGCGGCGGCGGCGGCCCCGACCCGCAGCCCGACGATCCGGTCGGTGAGGTCCACGACCGCGGCGGGCGGCGGGTAGACCGCGACGAAGAGTCTCACGCCCGCCGGTTACGGGGTCGACCGCCGGCGCGGGCGGCCGGCAGGGTGAGCCCCGCCGCGGCGAGCACACCCTCGACCCGGACCCGTTCGATCTCCCGGTCGACGCCCTCCAGCTCGGCGAGGTGCTCGGTGGCGCCCAGCGCGCGGCAGGCGGCCCGGAGCTTGTCGTCGTACGCCTCGATGACCGAGGCGTGCCACACCACCGAGCGGCCGCCGGCGGCGAGCCGGTGCCCGCCGAGGCGGCGCAGGTCGGCGGCGATGAGTTCGAGCGGCTGCCGGTCGGCCCGGTCGAGCTGGGTGAGGTCGACGTCGCGGGTGAGGGCGTCCGCCTCGATCGCCCGGTCCAGCCGGGCGATGGCGCGCCGCTCGCGTCGTCGCTCGCGCCACTCGCTCCAGCCGCAGACCACCCGGTCGAGGATCTCGTCGAGGCAGAAGAGCAGGGCGAAGACCGCCGGCAGGCCTGCCACGGCGAGGACCGCCAGTACGAGCGCCAGTGCGCTGCCGCCACCCACGAATCGACGCTAAGGCCCCGACCCACCGGCCGCCACCGGATTGCCGGTATCCGGGCGCATCCGGTCCCTCGTCCGGGACGGCCCCGCGACGGTTTGCGGCGTGTCGGTGTGTCCGACCGACGTGAGGACCCGACACGCCGCAAAGCGGCGTCGTGACGGTGCCGCACAGGGCCGCCACGCGGACCGGCCGGTGTCGGGGGCTGACGCCGCCACGCGGGCGGCCCGCCGGCGTGGCGGTGCCGGGCCCGCACCGGCCAGACCGGTCAGCAGTCGGGCGAGGAGACGACGTAGAAGCGGGGCAGGGGCAGCACCCGGAACCGGAGCCGGGCGCCGGCCCGGCGCAGCTGCCAGGTGAGCGCGAGCAGGGCGGTGGCCAGCGAGATGAGCCCGCCCATCCAGATGCTCGCCCCGGCGCCGTAGCTCTCCGCGACCCAGCCGATCAGCGGCGCGCCGACCGGGTTGGTGCCGAGGAAGACCAGCACCCACAGCGCCATCACCCGGCCGCGGAACGCGGCGTCGGTGCCGAGCTGCACCCGCTGGTTGGCGGCCTGGGCGAAGAAGACCATGAAGAAGCCGGTGGGCAGGAGCAGCGTCACCACCAGCCAGTACGCCGGGGCGAAGCCGACCAGGGTGCCGAAGCTGGCGCAACCGACCGCCGCGCCGAGCACCACCCAGACCGAGGGGCGGCTGCGCCGCCCGGTGCCGGCGAGCGCCCCGGCCAGCGCGCCGATCGCCAGCGCGGTGCTGAACAGGCCGAACGAGGCGGCGCCGGTGTGGAAGACGGTCTTGGCCAGCGCGGCGAGGGTGAGCTGGAAGTTGAACAGCGTCATCCCGATCACCGACATCACCGCCATCGGCAGCAGCAGGTCGGGGCGGCGCCACACGTACCGCAGTCCGTCGATCACCTTCGCCGCGTCGCGTTCGCCGGCCGGCGGGAGATCCTTGCGGTGCAGCTCGGCGGGGCGCATCCGGACCACGGTGGCCAGCGGGGCGATGGAGCTGAGCGCGCTGAAGAGGAAGACCGGGCCGACGTCGAAGGCGGCGATGGCGAGGCCGGCGACGGCCGGGCCGACGATCCGGGCGGAGTTGAACACGGCCGCGTTGAGCGAGAGGGCGTTGGGCAGCAGCGACATGCCGACCAGTTCGGAGACGAACGCCTGCCGGACCGGGGTCTCCACCGCGTTGGCGACGCCGAGCAGGGCGGCGAAGGCGAACACGTGCCAGAGCTGGACCAGGCCGGTGAGCACCAGCACCGCCATCACCAGCGCCAGCACGGTCCAGAACGCGTTGGCGGCGAAGAGCAGGAGGCGCTTGTCGTACCGGTCGGCGAGGCGGCCGGAGAGCAGGGTGAGCAGCAGCACCGGGGTGAACTGGAGCGCGGTGACCACGCCGAGCGCGGTGGCGGAGTTGCCGGAGAGCTCGAGGACGAGCCAGTCCTGGGCGATGAACATCATCCAGACGCCGATCAGTTTGATCAGCTGCCCGGTGGCGAAGAGTCGGTAGTTACGGACTCGTAGGGACTGGAACATCGTGCTCAGCTTCGCCTGCACTCTTGGTGCGCCTCCTCGCGTCAGGTACGCCTCATCCACAACGGACGAAGCGGACCGCGCGACGCGGTCAGGCGCGGGCGAGCTGCTGGAGAATCTCGGCGGCCCGCCGTAGCGTGTCGCGGTCGTCCTCCGGGAGCGCGGCCAGCCGGTCGGCCAGCCACTCGTCGCGAACCCGCTCGAACTGGTCGAGCACGGCCCGTCCCCCCTCGGTGGCCGAGAGGATGACCTGCCGGCCGTCGGTCGGGTGGGGGGTGCGCCGCACGAGGCCGCGCTCCTCCAACTTCGCGACGATCTTGGTCATCGTCGGCGGTTGCACCCGCTCGACGTCGGCCAGTTCCCGGGGCGTCAGCGCGCCCGCCAGCTTGAGGCTGGTGAGCGCGGAGAGCTGGGTGACCGTCAGGTCGCCGACCGGGCGGGCCTGTCGGACCCGTCGGTTGAGTCGGGTGATCGCATCACGCAACTGGGGGGCCAGCTGCGCCGGTGGCACGCGGTTCGCCGTCACCGTCCGCTCCGTCACAGTCGTTAGCCTAACTAATGAGCCTGGCTAACGACACGCGATATGACCAGGCTCACGGGGGCGTTTGTGCTGCTCCGGGCCGGGTATCCGGTTTCGGCCCCGGCCCGGAGCGGCGGTGGAGCTACAGCACCACGGACTCGATCGGCCCGCGCAGGAAGTACAGCACGAAGAGCACGGCCACCGCGTAGAGCAGCGGGTGGACCTCCCGCGCCTTGCCCTTGGCCAGCTTGAGCACCACGTAGGTGATGACGCCGGCGCCGATGCCGTTGGAGATCGAGTAGGTGAACGGCATCAGGGTGATGGTGAGGAACGCCGGGATGGCGATCTCGTAGTCGGTCCAGTCGATGGTCCGCACCGCGGTCATCATCAGGAAGCCGACCACCACCAGCGCCGTCGACGCGGCCTCGAACGGCACCACCACCGCCAGCGGCGCGAGGAACATCGCCAGCAGGAACAGGCCACCCGTGACCAGGTTGGCCACGCCGGTCCGGGCACCCTCCGCGACACCGGCGGCGCTCTCGATGTACGACGTGTTGCTGGAGACGCTCGCCGCGCCACCCGCCGCCGCGGCGATCGAGTCGACCAGCAGGATCTCCTTCGCCCGCGGCGGGGTGCCCCGCTCGTCGAGCATGTCCCCCTCCTGGCCGATCGCGACCATGGTCCCCATGGTGTCGAAGAAGTCCGTGATCAGCAGGGTGAAGACGAACATCAGCGGCACCAGCCAGCCGGCCCGGGTCCACGAGTCCAGCACGTTGAAGTTGCCCAGCAGCGACAGGTCCGGCAAGGCCACGACCGTGCCGGGCAGCTCCGGCACGTTCAGCGCCCAGCCCTCGGGGTTGGGCTTGCCGTTGACGAAGGACGGGCCGACGTTGGCGACCGCCTCCACGATGATCGCGAGCACGGTGGAGGCCAGGATGCCGATCAGGATCGCGCCGCGCACCCGGCGTACCACGAGCACCAGCGTGATCAGCAGGCCCACCACGAAGACCAGCAGCGGCCAGCTGATCAGCTTGCCGCCGATGCCGAGGCCGACCGGCACGGTGGTGTTCGCGACGTCCGGCACCCGCCGGACGAAGCCGGCGTCGACCAGACCGATGATCGTCAGGAAGAGGCCGATGCCGACGCCGATCGCCGTCTTCAGCTGGGTCGGCACCGAGCGGAACACCGCGGTGCGCAGGCCGGTGAGCACGAGGATCGCGATGATGACACCCTCGATCACCACCAGGCCCATCGCGTCGGCCCAGGTCATCTGCGGGGCGATCTCGTACGCCACCAGCGCGTTCACGCCGAGGCCGGCGGCCAGGGCCATCGGGAAGCGCCCGACGACACCCATCAGGATCGTCATCACGCCGGCCACCAGCGCGGTAGCGGCGGCGATCGCGGGGATGGCGAGCTTCTGGCCGTCGCCGTCGACGGCCCCGCCCAGGATCAGGGGGTTCAGCACCACGATGTACGCCATCGTGAAGAAGGTCGCGAGTCCACCCCGGACCTCACGGCTCATCGTCGAGCCGCGGGCGGAGATCTCGAAGAACCGGTCGAAACCGTTCCGAGGGTGGGCGGGATCAGGTGGAGTGCCGTTGTCCGGCGGCGGCGCAATGGCCATCAGGTCCTCGCAGGTGATCTTCCGTTGTCGCGCGCATCGTCCCAGATCAGGACCCGGCAGCAAAAGTTGATCGCGTACGCTTTGCCCGTGCCACAGGAGCAGCCGCCGCGGCCCGAGCCGCTCGACCCGCCGATGGTCCCGTTCGCGGTGGCCGGGCTGGTCGCCTGGGCCGTGGCCGGTCTCGTGCTGCTGGTCTTCCGCGGCTGGCTCACCGAGCACGGGCACCAGGACTGGCTCTGGACCTGCCTGGCCGGTTTCCTGTGGGGCTTTCCCGGTCTGGCCGTGATGATGCGACACGACGCCAACCGGCGCCGCCGTCGGGAGTCGGCCCGTCGGGGCTGACCGTCAGGAGTGGCCGTACGGCTCCGCCGGCTCGGCCGTCCCCACCGAGCCGGGCGCCCGGCTGACCGACATCGCCTCGACCGCGCTGTCGTCGTAGATCGTCGGCAGCTCCTCGACCGCGGGCTCCCCGGTCTCCACCAGCGCCTCCGAGTGGGCGCCGCAGCCGTGGTCGGCGCTGACCACCCGACCGTCGTCGGGGGCGTAGAAGTTGCCGCAGGCGCCGAAGGACTGTCGCAGCGCACCGGCCAGCGGCAGGTAGAAGCCGCAGGTGCCGCAGCGGGCGGAGGCCGGCGCGGCGACCGAGATCGGCGCGGACGGACCGTGGTCCCCGTCGTACCAGCGCTGGGCCGTGTCGGTGCGCCCCTCCCGGGACAGCACCCGGGGCCGGCCGAGGCCGAGCTCCCAGGAGACCTCCTCGACCGCCGGGTCGTCGGAGAGCAGGTAGCCGGGGGCGAGCCGCTCGTCGTCGGGCGCGGTGGGGAGCAGGTCACCGGGGCCCAGGTCGCCGGGCTTGAGCCGCTCCTGCCACGGCAGCCAGCCCGGGGCGAGCAGGGCGTCGGAGCCGGGCAGCAGCACGGTCTCGCAGACCGTGACGTGCTTGCTGCGCGGCACCCGGGTGACGGTGACCGCCCAGCGCCAGCCCCGGTAGCCGGCCAGCTTGCATTCGAAGTAGTGGGTGACGACCCGGTCGCCCTCGGCGACGGCGCGCAGGTGGTCGCCGACGTCGGCGGGCTCCACCTCGGTGATCGCGTCGCGGGCCACCTCGACGGCGGCGGCGCAGACCTGGTCGAGGCGGGCGGCACGGGTGGAGGCGGGCCTGGTCACCCGTCCATTGTTCCCCATGCGCGTGGCCGCCTGACACCGACTCCCCGATGTGCGTCTTGTCCCGGTGGCGCGACGCGCGTGGATCAGATGGGTGAGGATGGTGCACATGCCGCTGTTCTCCCGCTCCGGGCGGTCCGTACTCGGTAGGACCGTCGGCACGGGCATCCGCGCCACCCGTCTGCTGCTCCGTGGTTCGGCCCGCGGCGGGCGTTGGATGACCCGGCGGGCCGGGTCGGCGCGGGCGAAGGGCGCGGGCGGCGAGGTCGGCATGGTCCGCCTCTTCGACCTGCACGCGGTCTCCTGCGCGGGCGACACGCTGATCGCCATCGGCCTGGCCGGGACGATCTTCTTCGACGTTCCGCTGGGCGAGGCGCGCAGCAAGGTGGCGCTCTACCTCCTGGTCACGATGGTGCCGTTCGCGATGCTCGCCCCGGTGGTCGGTCCGCTGCTCGACCACTTCCGGCACGGCCGCCGGTACGCTCTCGCCACGACCATGCTCGGCCGGGCCTTCCTCGCCTGGTTGATCTCGGACTACATCCACGGTTTCGGCCTGTACCCGGCGGCGTTCGGCGTGCTGGCGCTCTCCCGGGCGTACGGGGTGGCCCGCTCGGCGGCCGTGCCCCGGCTGCTGCCCGAGGGGCTGGGGTTGTCCCAGGTGGGTGCCCGGGCCAGCGTCTACGGCACGGTGGCCGGCGCGTTGGTGGCCCCGATCGGGTTGGCCGCGTTCTGGTTCGGGCCGCAGTGGCCGCTGCGGGTCGCCTCGGTGATCTTCCTGGTCGGCATGGTGATCGCCCTGCGCCTGCCGCCGAAGGCGGACTCCGAGCCGCCCGAGCGGGTGCCGCGTCCGCTGCGGGCGCTGCGCCGCGACGGCGACCGGCCGTTGGGTCGGGGGCGGCCGGCGGGCCGGCTGGTCATCGCCACCCTGATCGGCGCGGCGGCGCCGCGCGCGCTCTACGGCTTCCTGCTGCTCTTCCTCGCGTTCGCGTTGAAGAAGGGGGACCTCACCACCGAGTTCTTCGGCCGGGACCTGAGCGCGGAGGTCGCGCTGGGTCTGGTCGGCGGCGCGCTGGCGGTGGGCGGTTTCCTGGCCACCGCGGTGGGCACCCGGCTGCGCATCCACCGGCCCGCGGCGATCCAGTCCAGCAGCCTGGTCATCGTGGCGGGGGTGGCGGTCCTGGCCACGATCAAGTTCTCCCTGCCGATGGTGGTGGCGCTCTGTCTGGTCGCCGCCCTGGCCAGCGGAATCGCCAAGCTGGCCGTCGACGCCTCGATCCAGGAACGCATCCCGGAACGGCTGCGGGCCAGTTCCTTCGCCCACTCGGAGACGGCGCTGATGCTGGCGTTCGTGGCCGGCGGCGCGCTGGGCCTGGTCCCGTTCGACGGGCGGGTCGGCATCGCCGTGGCCGCCGGGGTGGGCACCCTCGCCGCGGTACGGGGCGTCATCGTGGCGGGCCGGCTCCGCGCCGAGCGGCTGGCGGGCCGACCCCTCGGCGACGAGGAGCTGGCCGACCGGAGCCCCGGGCCGGACGAGCCCGCCCGGGACCAGCCCGCCCGGGTCGAGCCCGCCCCGGAGGCCGCGCCGACCTCGCCGGCACCCACCGGAACGTCCCCCGGCCCGGCCGACGACGCCGGGCTCGCCCCACCCGGCTACCACATCTACCGGCCCTCCTCCGCCGTCGGCGGAGGAGGAGGCGCGGACGACGAGCAGCGCCGGGAGTCCCAGGGGCCGGTGGCGTGACGGGGCTGCTGGTGCTGACGGCCGTACCGGCCGAGGCGGAGGCCGTCCGAGCCGGCCTCACCGACCCGACGGTGACGGTACGACCGGTCGGGGTGGGGCCCGCCGTGGCGGGCGCGGCGACGGCCCGGCTGCTGGCGTTGGCCGAGGCGGCGGGTCGTCCGTACCGTGCGGTGGTCAGCGCCGGGATCGCCGGCGGCTTCGCCGGTCGGGTGCCGGTCGGCGGGACCGTGCTGGGTACCCGCAGTGTCGCCGCCGACCTGGGCGCCGAGTCCCCGGAGGGGTTCATCCCGGTCGACGAGCTGGGCATGCCACCGGAGCTGCTCGGCGGCGGCCCCACGGTCGACGCCGACCCGGAGCTGCTGGCAAACCTGCGGGCGGCGCTGCCCGGGGCGGTCGTCGGCGCGATCCTCACGGTCAGCACCGTGACCGGCACGGCGGCGAGCACCCGGGCCCTGGCCGACCGGCACCCGGACGCCCTGGCCGAGGCCATGGAGGGGTACGGAGTGGCGGTGGCCGCCGCGCAGGCGGCCGTGCCCTTCGTCGAGCTGCGTACCGTCTCCAACCCGATCGGGCCCCGCGACCGGGGGTCGTGGCGGATGCGGGAGGCATTCACCGCCCTGACCGAGGCCGCCCGGACGCTGCGCTGACCGGACGGTCGAGGGCCAGCGCGACGGTCCGCCGCGCCTCCCCGCGGAACCCACAGGCGGCGAGGAAAGCGACACCACCCCCGTCTGCCACCGCGGCGACGCGGGCGACGTCGACCTGCTCCATCCGCCCCAGGAGCGCCTCGACCAGGCGCCGCCCCACGCCGAGCCGCCGATGCTCACCGTCGACCAGCACACCGTCGAGCACCAGCTCGCGGGGCCACCTCTCCTCGTCGAACCCGTACAGCAGGTGCGGGCTGCGCTCGTGGGCCCGTAGCTCACCGATCAGCTCCCCGCCCGGCAACTCCGCGACGAACCGCCAGGCCGTGTCGGGCCGGCCGTCGTCGGTGACCCACCGCACACGGAACTCCCGACGGACCTGTTCGGCCCGACGCCGCCGGTCCCGGTACCCCCGGTCCCGCTCGTAGGTGGCGGGCGGCAGGCGCAACGGGTGTCGCTCGGGCGGCAGGTTGTACCAGTCCGCCCACCACGCCCCCGGCCAGTCCCGGGGCTCCCGCACCGGCCACACGTCCAGGTGGGCCGGGTAGCGTCGCCCGGCCCGATCCCGAAGCTCGTCGTGCGGCACCGCCGGCAAGGAGCACGTCGCCTCGGCCTCCCCGGAACCGGTGCCGTCGTCCTCGTCCAGCGGCCCGGAGACCGGCGGCACGGCGACCAGGCCGACGCCCGGCGGAGCCACCGAGATCACGATCCGCCCTCCGACGGCCCGCACCAGGCGCTCCACGGTGCCGAACCTGGGCTCACGTGCCCCCGACTCGATCCGCGCCAGGGTGGCCTGCGGCACCCCGGACCGCTCGGCGAGTTCCCGCTGACTCAGGTCGGCGGCGCGACGCAGCGCCCGCAGCGTGGCGGCGAGGTCGACCAGAGGTGGCATTGTCTCGGTCACGGACCCATGCTCCGGCGAGCGGCCCACCCTCTTCAACCACCTCCGTCCACCTGTGGACAAAGCTGTGGACAAGTGGCCGGCCTGGGGACAGTGATGTGGGTACCGATGCTTTAGAGCTGATGTCGCAAACGAGTCAAGCTCGACCCCGGCTCGTCGGGAGCTTCATGTCGAACAGGCGCGCCTGGCAGGGTGCGAACTGGCAAGGGCGCCTTCGGGTAAAGCTGCTTCCGGGCGGTGGCCTCGGGAGGGTCGTCACGACCATGCACTCCCAGACCGTCCCGGCGAGGCCGCCACAGCGCCGGCGGTGGCGGCGGCGGCGGTCGGCGGCGGCGGTCGGCGGAGGTCGCGGTGGCAGCGGTCGCGGTGGCAGCGGTCGCGGTGGCAGCGGCGGTCGCGGTGGCGGTCGCGGCGTGGCTGTGGCTTGGTTGTGGCGGTTCGGTGGTAGCAGTGCGGTGACTCGTTTGCGTCATCAGCTCTAAAGCACGCGACCGAAGTCCTAGCCTCCGGCGAGGGCGAGGGCGAGGGCGAGGGCGCGCGACGCCGGCAGCGGCACCAGCCATCCGGCACCGGCACCGGCACCGGCACCGGCGGAGATCACAGTGGGCGGGGCGCGGTGGGCGGGCGGGGGCGGAGGCAGGGCTACCGTGGGGGCGTGGCGCTCACCCTGGCGATCTCGCCCTGCCCCAACGACACGTTCGTCTTCGACGCCCTGGTGCACGGGCGGGTGCCCGGCGCGCCGCCGGTCGAGGTGACCTACGCCGACGTCGACGTCACCAACACCGCCGCCGAGCGGGGCGCGTTCGACCTGGTCAAGGTGAGCTACGCGGCGCTGCCGTGGCTGCTGGACGACTACCACCTGCTGCCCTGCGGCGGAGCGCTCGGGCGGGGCTGCGGCCCGCTGGTGCTGACCCGCGGCACCCCCGGTGACCAGACCGGCGACAGCGACGATCAGACCGGCGCCACCGGCGCCACCGACGACGGCGGCACCGACGACGGCGGCACCGACGACGGCGGCGGTCGGGCCAGTGCGCCCGCCGGTGGGGCCGGGGCGGGTCGGCGGGCGGAGCCGGTCGACCTGTCCGGGGCCACCGTGGCGGTGCCCGGCGACCGGACTACGGCGTACCTGCTCTTCCGGCTCTGGGCGGCGGAGCGGCCGCCGGCCCGGATCGAGGTGGTGCCGTTCCACGAGATCATGCCCGCGGTCGCCGCCGGCCGGTACGACGCCGGCCTGGTCATCCACGAGGCCCGCTTCACCTACCACCGGCACGGGCTGACCGCCCTGGTCGACCTGGGCGAGTGGTGGGAGGCCGACACCGGCCTCCCGATCCCGCTCGGCGCCATCCTGGCCCGCAAGGGCGCCGTCGACCCGGTCGAGGCCGCCGGCTGGATCCGGGAATCGGTCCGGCAGGCGTGGGCGGACCCGGCCGTGAGCCGTGACTACGTGCTCCGCCACGCGCAGGAGATGGAGCCCGACGTGGTGGACCGGCACATCGGCCTCTACGTCAACGAGTTCACCGCGGACCTGGGGGACGCGGGTTTCGCCGCCGTGGAGGCGCTGCTGGGCCGGGCCGCCGCCGCCGGGCTGGTCCCTCAGACCTCCAGCTCGCGCGCCACCGCGTGGACCAGCTGAGCGATCTTCTGCGCGGTCTTCTTGTCGGGGAAGCGGCCCCGGCGCAGGTCCGGCTGCACCTTCGCCTCCAACACCTTGATCATGTCTTCGACCAGGCCGTGCAGCTCCTCAGCGGGCCGCCGGCGCAGCTCCGCCATCGACGGCGGAGCCTCCAGCAGCTTCACCCCCATCGCCTGGGCGCCCCGGCGGCTGTCCACCACGCTGAAGTCGACGCGCTGCCCGCCCTTGAGGTCGGTGACACCCGCCGGTAGCGCGCCCTTGGGCAGGAACACGTCGCCACCCTCGTCACTGGTGACGAACCCGTATCCCTTGGCCGCGTCATACCACTTCACTCGACCCGTCGGCACCTGAGAACCCCTGCTTCACTTGAGACGTCTGCTGCTCCAAGGCTAGCCCGATGATCCGGTCCAGCGCCGCCGGGAATCCGCAGAGGTCGTCCAGCACCAGGTGCGCCCCGGCGGCCCGCAGCTCGTCCGGGGTGCACGGGCCGGTGGCCACCCCGAGTCCGGGGATGCCCGCCGCCGCCGCGGCGACCATGTCCGCGACGTGATCCCCCACGTAGAGTCCGGCCCCGTGCTCGCGCAGCGAGGTCGCCTTCTCCTCGGCGAAGAGGTCCCCGGCCAGCTCGTCCACGTCCAGCCCGAGGTGGTCCAGGTGCAGCCGCGCCAACCGGCCGATCTTCGAGGTCACCACCATCACCCGCCCGCCGCGGGCGTGCACCGCGTCCACCGCCTCCCGCGCCCCGGGCAGCGGCACCGTCGGCGTGATCGCGTACGCCGGGTAGAGCTCGCGGTAGATCGTCACCGCCTCCTCGACCTGCTCCGGCGGGAACCAGTGCGCGATCTCGGTGCGCAGCGGCGGGCCGAGCCGGGACACGGCCAGTTCGGCGTCCACGTGCACCCCGGTCCGGGCGGTCAGCGCCCGGTAGCAGGCGGCGATGCCGGGACGGGAGTCGACGAGGGTCATGTCCAGGTCGAATCCGACCATCAGCGCGGGCATGCGACGAACCTACCGGCACCGCCGGGCGGACCGGCCCGGCCCGACCGCTGGTGCGCCGGCCGAGCCGGTCGTCCGAGGGGCGGGAAGCCGCTCCGGCGGGCTAGCGTGGAACGACGATGACCACCTCACTCGCCGATCACCTGCGCGCGCTGCCCGACGAGTCGCTCGCCGCCCTGCTCCAACTGCGGCCCGACCTCGTCGTGCCGGTGCCGGCCGACGTCTCCGCCCTCGCCACCCGGGCCGAGTCGCGGGTCTCCGTGGCCCGCGCCCTGGACGGGCTGGACCAGTTCACCCTCCAGATCCTCGACGCCGCCCGGCTGACCCGCGACCCGGCCGACGCCACCACCTCCACCGAGGCGGTGCTCGCCACGGCCACCGCCGGGCCGCACCCGCCCGCGCCGGCCGCCGTCCGGCGCGCGGTGGACAAGCTGCGCGCGCTCTTCCTGCTGTACGGCCCGGAGCACGCGCTCCGCGTGGCCGCCAGCGTGGACGAGGTCTCGTCGTACCCGGCGGGTCTGGGGCGGCCGGCGGCGGAGCTGGACCCGCGGACGGCGGCGCTCTGCGCGGACCCGGCGAAGCTGCGGCGGACGCTGCTCTCCGCTCCCCCGTCGGCCCGGGCGATCCTGGACCGGCTCGCCGCCGGCCCGCCGGTGGGCAGCGTGCCCCCGGGCGCGCTGCGCGCGCCGGCCCTCGGCGCCGAGGACGACCTGCCCCCGGACCTCACCAACGGCGGCGCGCCGACCGGCTCGCCGGTGCGCTGGCTGGTCGACGCGGGGCTGCTGGTGCCGGTCTCCGCCGGCACCGTGGAGCTGCCCCGCGAGGTGGGGCTGCTGCTGCGCCGGGACAGCGGCCCGCTCGGCCCGCTGCGCACCAGCCCCCCGCCGGTGGCCGCCGCGCCCCGCGAGGCCAAGGTCGTCGACTCGGCCGGCGCCGGGCAGGCCATGGAGGTGGTGCGCCACACCGAGGCGCTGCTGGAGGCGCTGGCCGCCGAGCCGGCGCCGGTGCTGCGCTCCGGTGGCGTCGGGGTGCGGGACCTGCGCCGGCTGGCCCGAATCGTCGGGCTGGACGAGTCCACCACCGCGCTGCTCTTCGAGGTGGCGTACGCGGGCGGGCTGGTCGGCGAGCTGGACCTGCCCGGTGCCACCACCACCCGCCACGGCGCCGACCAGCAGGTGCTGCCCACCGGCGGGTACGAGGTGTGGCGGGCGGTGTCGCTGGCGCACCGCTGGGAGCAGCTCGCCCGGGCGTGGCTGACGATGAGCCGGCAGGCCGGCCTGGTCGGGCAGCGCGACGAGCGGGACCGGCCGATCAGCGTGCTCTCCGCCGAGGCGGAACGGGCCGGCGCGCCGGCCGCCCGCCGGGCGGTGCTCGGGGTGCTGGCCGACCTGGAGCCGGCCACCGCGCCGACCCCGGAGGAGGTGCTGGAGCTGCTCGACTGGCGAGCGCCGCGGCGCAGCCGGGGGCGGGAGACCGCGCACCGGGAGGTGCTCGCCGAGGCGGCCCAGCTCGGCGTGACCGGGCTCGGCGCGCTCACCTCGTACGGGCGGTTGCTGCTGGCCGACGTCACCGAGGCCGACGAGCGGGCCGCCGACCCGCTGGGGCTGCACGCGGACGTGGAGAGCGGCGACCCGTCGAGCACGGTGCGGGCGCTGGACGCCCTGCTCCCCGCCCCGGTCGACCATTTCCTCGTGCAGGCCGACCTGAGCGTGGTGGTGCCGGGCCCGCCCGACCCGGCGCTCGCCGCCGAGCTGGACGTGGTGGCCGAGCACGAGTCGGCGGGCGGGGCGAGCGTGCACCGGGTCACCACGGCGAGTGTCCGCCGCGCCCTGGACGCCGGCTACACCGCCGAGGACCTGCACGCGCTCTTCCGCCGCCGGTCCCGTACCCCGGTGCCGCAGGGGCTGACCTACATGGTGGACGACGTGGCGCGCAAGCACGGCGGGCTGCGGGTCGGCTCGGCCGGCGGGTACGTGCGCAGCGACGACGAGGCGCTGCTGGCGGAGGTGCTCGCCGACCGGCGGTTGGAGTCGTTGGCGTTCCGCCGGCTCGCCCCGACGGTGCTGGTCACCCCGTACCAGGTGGGGCGGATGTTGACGGCGCTCCGCGACGCCGGGTACGCCCCGGTGCCGGAGGACGCGTCCGGCGCGGCGGTGCTGTCCCGGCCGAAGACCCGGCGGGCTCCCGCCCGGGTCCCGGTGACCACCCGGAGCCTCGACCCGCTGGCCACGCCGAAGCTGTCGACGCCTCGCCTGCTGGGCGTGGTGGAGCAGATCCGGCGGGGTGAGGCGGCGGCGCGGGCGGCCCGGCGGGCGCCGGCGGTGGTGCGCGGCGGCGCGGTGCGCACTGCGGCGGGCCCGATGCCGGCGCACAGTCACAGCGACGCCCTGGCGGTGCTCCAGCAGGCGGTCCGGGACAAGGCGCTGGTCTGGGTCGGATATGTCGACGCGCACGGGGCGACCGCGTCGCGGCTGCTCCGCCCGGTGTCGATCGGCGCCGGTTACCTGCGCGCCGAGGACGACCGGACGGAGATGCTGCACACCTTCGCCCTGCACCGGATCACCGCGGCGGTGCGGGAGGAGTGAGCCCCGCCCCGGTGCCGGTCAGGTGCCGGGGCGGCGGCCGACGAGCGACACCCGGTGGCCGACCTTGCCCAGTTCCCACCAGCGCACCGCGTCGGCGGGGAGCAGGTTGATGCAGCCGTGTGAGCCGATCGCGCCGTTGTGCAGCCAGGTGGTCGTCTCGTGGAAGCCGATCCCGCCGTTGAACTGCTGCCAGTAGGGCAGCCAGACCTCGTACGGGTCGGACCATTCCTTCAGGTCCCGATTGAAGATCTTGTAGGTGCCGGCGGGGGTGGCGAAGCCGGCCATTCCGGTGCGGGTGACGGTCGGGCCGGCGACGACCTCCCCGCCGCGCATCACCCAGGTGGTCTGCCGGGTCAGGTCGATGCAGAAGGTGGTGCCGGAGCCGGCCTTGCACCGCTTGACGTCGGTGGTGGCGAGCCGCTTCGCCACGTCGTACGTGAGGGGGCCGGCGCGGCCGGCGACGGGCCGGATGTCGTACCGCTTCTGGAACTTCTTGATCGCTTTGCAGTCGGCGGGCGACTGCCGGCCGTCGACGGTGACCTCGCCGAACCCACCGAGCTTCGCCAGGTACCCCTCGACCTCACGCTGGTGTTCGCCCTGCGGGCACCAGCCGGCCGGGGCCTTCTTCGGCCCGGGTTGGCTGGTGCCCGGGTTCGGCGGCGCGGGGGTGCCGCGCACCGGTTTCGGGGCGGTGGTCGCCTTCGTCCGAATCGGGGTGGGCTCCGACCGGGTCGGCTGGTCGGGCGCGGCGACGGCGCTCGCCCCCGATCCTTGTCCCGCCGAGCCGACCGGGGCGAGCCCTCCTCCAACGCCACCCGGGTCGGCCTGCGGGTCGAGCGCGCATCCGGCGACACCGACCAGCGCGACCACGGCCAGGGCGGCGACCCGGAGGTGCGTACGAACCTGCGTCATGTGTGTCCTCCCGAGTCTGCCGTCCTCTTTGTAGACGTATCACCTCCGCGAAACGTTGCACCGCGTGTCCGATTTTTTCGGGCCTCACCCGGGCGCGTGCAACACTTACGGGTCGGCCGGGCGGCGGAAATCGCCTGTGAGCTGCCGACGATCCCGGTCGACGAGAGGACGCTGGCGTGAGTGGTGGACCGCTGATCGTGCAGTCGGACAAGACCCTGCTGCTGGAGATCGACCACCCCGACGCGCAGGCCTGCCGGATGGCGATCGCCCCCTTCGCCGAGTTGGAGCGCTCCCCGGAGCACGTGCACACCTACCGGTTGACGCCGCTGGGGTTGTGGAACGCCCGGGCCGCCGGCCACGACGCCGAGGCCGTGGTGGACGCGCTGATCAAGTACTCGCGCTACCCGGTGCCGCACGGGCTGCTGGTGGACGTGGCGGAGACGATGGACCGGTACGGCCGGCTCCAGCTCGCCAACGACCCCGCGCACGGGCTGGTGCTGCGCGCCCTGGACCGGCTGGTGCTGATCGAGGTCGCCAAGAGCAAGAAGCTCGCCGGCATGCTCGGCAACAAGATCGACGACGACACCATCCAGGTACACCCCTCCGAGCGGGGCCGACTCAAGCAGGCGCTGCTGAAGCTCGGCTGGCCGGCGGAGGACCTGGCCGGGTACGTCGACGGCGAGGCGCACCAGATCGACCTGGCCGAGGCCGGCAAGGAGGGCCGCAAGCCGTGGACGCTGCGGTCGTACCAGCGGGAGGCGGTGGAGGCGTTCTGGGCCGGCGGCTCCGGCGTGGTGGTGCTCCCCTGCGGTGCCGGTAAGACGCTGGTCGGGGCGGCGGCGATGGCCGAGGCGAAGGCCACCACCCTGATCCTGGTGACGAACACCGTCGCCGGCCGGCAGTGGAAGCGGGAGCTGATCGCCCGCACCTCGCTGACCGAGGAGGAGATCGGCGAGTACTCCGGCGAGCGCAAGGAGATCCGCCCGGTCACCATCGCGACGTACCAGGTGCTCACCTCGCGGCGCGGCGGCGCGTTCACCCACCTGGACCTGTTCGGCGCCCGCGACTGGGGCCTGGTCGTCTACGACGAGGTGCACCTGCTGCCCGCGCCGATCTTCCGGTTCACCGCGGACCTCCAGGCCCGCCGCCGGCTCGGCCTCACGGCGACTCTGGTCCGCGAGGACGGCCGGGAAGGCGACGTGTTCAGCCTGATCGGCCCCAAGCGGTACGACGCGCCGTGGAAGGACATCGAGCAGCAGGGCTGGATCGCCCCGGCCGAGTGCACCGAGGTACGCGTGACCCTGACCGACGCCGAGCGGATGTCCTACGCGACGGCGGAGGCCGAGGAGCGCTACCGGATGGCGGCGACCGCCCGGACAAAGCTGCCGGTGGTCCGCGCCCTGGTGGACCGGCACCCCAACGACCAGGTGCTCGTCATCGGCGGGTACATCGACCAGCTCCACCAGCTCGGGGAGTACCTGGACGCGCCGATCGTGCAGGGGTCGACCACCAACAAGGAGCGGGAGCGGTTGTTCGACGCGTTCCGCACCGGCGAGATCCGCACGCTGGTCATCTCCAAGGTGGGGAACTTTTCGATCGACCTGCCGGAGGCGGCGGTGGCGATCCAGGTGTCGGGGACGTTCGGGTCGCGGCAGGAAGAGGCGCAGCGGCTCGGGCGGGTGCTGCGGCCGAAGGCTGATGGTCGGCAGGCGCACTTCTACACGGTGGTGTCCCGGGACACCATCGACACCGAGTACGCGGCGCACCGGCAGCGGTTCCTGGCCGAGCAGGGGTACGCGTACACGATCGTGGACGCAGATGACGTGCTGGGGCCGAAGCTCCCGCGCGTCGACTGACGTGTAACGACCTCCCAAATAACTTTGAGCCGGACCCGACCCCGCCGGGAGGAGCCGGGCCCACCTTGTCAGCTCGTGCCGATCATCACCGATCAGGGCGCTCGACCAGCTGACGCTAGGCGTCCTTTGCTGCCTCGTACCCACTGGATCAAAGGGCTTGCTGCCTCATCGCTGCCCCCGGCCAAGCGCATACCCGGCGGCGCAACTGCTCACCCGCTGTCGATCCATGTAGCCCCACCCGGGGCTTGCTGACCGGCTTTTCGGGATCGCGCCCGCATTGTCATGCAGCCACGCGCTTGTGCGGAAACGCCAACTGCTGATCTTCCTATCAAGCCTCGAGGACGGTAGTCTCCCGCGTTAGGGCAGAAACATCACCGAGCGGAGACAGCGTTGACGCAGCAACGGAGACAGACGTCCCAACCAATTGCGTGGTTCTGGGACCTGTACCGCCGGGAACTCCTTGAACTAGATCCGCCCTATCAGCGCAGGAGCGTCTGGAATCAGCAATACAAAGACTATTTTATCGACACAATTTTGCTGAATTATCCCGTTCCGGCGATTTTCCTGTTCGAGGATATTAGCGAGGAGGGCATCGGCAAGTATGCGGTAGTTGACGGAAAACAACGACTTACCGCGGTTGTGGACTTTCTAAAGGGAGAGTTTCCGGTCAGCGATAGCGCCTCCATGAACCGCTTACAAGGCAAGTACTTCTCGGACTTGCCCCCCGAAATCAAGCGGGCGGTCTACTCGTATCAGTTCTCAATAGAATTCTTGCCGTCAACGGACGAGAGTACTCTCAATAACATCTTCGACCGAATCAACAGGAATGTCGCCAAGCTAACACCGCAGGAACTGCGACATGCGAAGTACTCCGGAGTATTCGCCACATCGGCAGAAAAGCTTGCGGAGCAGATGCAAGAGCTGCTGCCTAGCGGATTCCCCCGTATCGCAGCCTCCTCGAAGCGACAAATGAAAGACGTTGAATTCACGGTCCAGCTCATGCTGTTGATTGAGAACGGCGTAGGAACCCAGTCTCAGACTGACTTCGATACCGTATACGCAGAACGTGACGAGGAATGGGAGAACGAGAGCCGCGTCGAGACCGAGTTTCTCGTCACGACTACCACTTTGTCGGCCTGGTCTGAGGGGCTGCTCGTCACTGAGGCCAAGCGACTGAGGAATCAGGCCGATTTCTATTCGCTCTTCGGTGCGACACTGGAACTGCTAAGGGAGCGACGTCTCCCTAACAACGAAACGGCAGTCTCGCGACTCACGTCCTTCATGTCTGTTGTAGCCGATGACGCCCGCCGAAGCGCCGATGAAAACGCTAAGCGATACTACGAAGCAGCCCGTTCTGCGTCGAACGACCTTGCTCAGCGAAGAGACCGGATCAGCATTATTCGAGCCGTTCTCGAAGGCGAGATTAAAGATGCCCGCCCCTGAGGCGCTGCGTCGACAATACGCCCGAATCGAGCCAGTGCTGCGAGAGCTTCGGCTCTACGTTCGCTCAACGCTTCACCCCTTCTGCGAACCAAGGGGATACACGTTCTTTGATCGCATCAAGGATCTCGAATCCCTTAGCGAGAAGCTCGAAGGCGGGCGGTACTCAAGTTGGAACGACATCGACGACCTCTACGCATTCACCATCGTTGTGCCGTCGCCCCAGCACGAAGAAGCCGTTCGGTCAAAGCTTGATCAGAGCTTTTACCGACTGAAGGTCCGAGACAGGACTGCGGCAATGAAAGCGCCCGACGTCTTCCGGTTCGACGGACTACGCTGGTATGGACGAATGAGGGATGACGCGGCTTCAGAGCGTCAACCCGGAATGGGTTACGTGACATTCGAAGCCCAGGTCTTGACTTCGTTCGAGCGAGCTTGGGCGGCCGTAACCCACGATTTAGTCTATAAGGCGGATGACGTCGACTGGAAGCGGTTGCGACTTGCTGCGCAACTGAAGGCAGCCGTCGAACAAATTGAGATGATTATTGCTGCCTTCGAGGTCACCTCCTCGGCCGTTCTCGAATCCCCCTGGCCCGAGACAAAAATCAAGCAAGACATCATCGCAACTTTTTCAGGTTTAATGAATGATGGCCATTTACCTGAAACGCTGCGCCCTTCCAGTTGGCGCAGGTTTGCGGATAACGTCTTCAGCCTGGTAAACAGCTTTGAGCAGCGTCCGAAGCAACGAGCCAAGGCGATTCAGAGCTTGTTGCGACTGGCGGACACTGAACTGCGTAGCTCGATCCCTGCAACCGTTCCCTTCAGCGGCACATTATTTCAATATGTCCTTTCACTCGCCGCGCGGCCAGACACGCCAGGCAATTTGCATGACTTCACAATTGTCGACTCAAGTGAGCTGACGACGCTCTACCAGCTCGGGGAGATTCGGAAGAAGTTCCGGTTTCCTGACGTGCCGGGAAGCGATTCGGATGTTACCGAAGAGGTTGGTGATTCCTCAGCGCCCGAGATTCCCAGTCAGGCAGCGCCTCCCGCCAGTACTCAAGAAGTGGGGCCGGGTGCCATGGGCTGTGCGTGACAACTCGAACGCCCGTCGACCTCCATCCCGATGCTTTTATGGAGGTCAGGGGGCGATGGCGGCGATAGATTTCCTGCTTGCGGGGGCCTTCGGTGATACGGCGGTGGACATAGGCTCGGGTGCGCTGGTCGTAGCGCATGCGGCAGAGCACGATGTGTAGGGGGTGATTGGCGCCGCAGTCGCCTCCCTCGGTGGAGGCGGTGGCGGTGCACCCGGTCAAAGCTCGAGGGAAGGGTGCGCGACAGAGGTGGGCCAGAGCTGCTTTGGAGCCAAGCCGGTCGAGGTTCTCGCCGGCGGTGGTAAGAGTCTGGGCGGCGAGGTCGGGGCCGACAACAACCCGGGCCGTGGTGTAGGCGCCGCTTTCCGGACGATGAATCCCGGCAGGCCCATGTGGAGAATCGGCTGGGTGCCGACTGGATTGGGGGCCAGCTGACGGCGGGCCAGCACAGGTCAGCGGCGGGTGGAGTCCGCGACAAAGACACCGCGGCCCGGGCGGCCGACCAACACACCCTGCTTTCGCAACGTGGCGACTGCGCGGTGGATCGTCGACAGCGACAGGTCGTAGTGGTCGGACAGCTCCTGGGTGGATGGAATTTGTGACCCCGGCGGGAACTCGCCCACCTCGATCCGCCTCAGCAGATCCTTGATCAACTCGTCCATGGTCGGCGGAATCGGCACGTGGAGGCCCCTTGCAGTCGGTTGGCGCTCCCAGTATCGAGCAACAGGTGAAAGAGCGGCAATAACTGACGCAGGAGAAGCAGGCAGGAGCGACAGCGAGATTCGACAGATAAGAGAGTGTTGACAGAGGTGAGAGGTATCGGTAGCGTCGCTCTCGGTGATGCGGTGCTGCTGCGGTCGGTTGGCGCCTCTCGTACCGGTCTCGCATCGCCGCCGAGACCCCACCCTCCGCGCTCCCCCGGCGCGGCCTGCGGCCTTGTGCCCGAACAAGGCCGCAGGCGGGGCGGTCTCCGCCGACCGCAACCGGCGGAGACCGCCCCCTCCACTTCGACGCGACCCGACGAAGGGCGGTCCCCCCGTGCGCACCCTGTTCCGCCGGCTGGTGAGCCGGCGCGAGGAAAGACCACCGATGGCGGAAGCCCACCACAAGCAGCCCCTGCGGCCCTGGCAGATCCGCGAGCGGTGCTTCAACGTCCGCCGGCGCGGCTTGGACCCCGTCGAGATCCGCGCCTTCCTGCACCGCGTGGCCGACGAACTCACCGCCGCGCAGACCGCCCTGGTCGCGGTGCAGGAGGAGAACGTACGGATCAAGAACGCGCTGCGCGCCTGGCAGAGCGCCCAGTCGGCGCACCACCGCTACCGATGACCGACCGCTGGGTGATCCACCTGCCGGTCACCGCACCCGACCTGCTCCGGGCCCGGATCTTCGCCCGGACCGCCGCCCGGGTGCTGGCCCGGCTCAGCGCCCGCGTCGAGCCGGGCGGGGTGACGGTCTCGGCCGAGGACCAGCAGGGCGTACGCCACTGGGTTTTCTGCGATCGGCCGCTGCCGGACGGCGGCGGGCGGTGTGCGCTGCCGGTGGATCACACCTCGGCCTGTTCGCGGCGTCCGCCGTGGCTCAGGCGGCGCTGAGTCGTTTACGTCATCAGCTCTAAAGCGGGCGCACATGGAGGCAGCCCGCGGACCTCGACCGCCCCCAAGGCCGGGGAAGGGGGCGCTCAGGGGCTCAGGACGTTCTCCTCTGCCAAGTGCGACAGCTTCTCGGGATTGCGCACGGCGTAGGTCCCGGTGATGAGGCCGTCGTCGAGCCACAGCGCCGGGACCGTGTCCAGCTCGCCGTCGAGTTGGACGGTCAGCGCCGGGTGGCCGTTGACCTGCGCCAGCCGCCACGACGTGCTGCCCGCGACCATGTCCGATCCGGCTGCCGGGCGCGGCCGACGGCTCGGGCGGATCGACCGGCGCGTCCTGGCTGGCGAAGGGCAGGTCGACCGCGAGGCTGGACGTGGCGTCGCAGCGCGCCGCCATGCTCTCCGCCCGCTGACCGACCCCCGCCGAGGTGCATCCGATGTCCCTGATCGCGCCCGACTTCACCGAGTCCGTCATCGTCCGTGCCGCCGACGCGGAGGTCGTCGGCCGGGCACCCACCACGATCCGGCTGCTCGCCGACAGCAGCGCCACCGGCGGCGCCCTTTCGACCCAGCGGGTCACCCTCACCGGCGGGGCCGACGGCGCCCAGCCGCACCACCACGCCAACTCGGCCGAGCTCTTCTACCTGTTGGACGGTGCCGCGCAGCTGCTCTCCGGCGACCAGGTGGTCACCGCCGAACGCGGCGATCTGGTCATCGTGCCGCCCGGTCTCGCGCACGCGTTCGCCGCCGCCCCCGGCGAGGACGCCGACATCCTCATCGTCATCACACCCGGCATTGAGCGCTTCGAGTACTTCCGGCACCTGGAGCGGATCTCGTACGGCAAGGTGCCGCCGCAGAGCCTGCTGGAGGTGCAGGAGCTGTACGACACGTACTTCCGCAGCAGCCCCGCCTGGGACGCTGCCCGTTCGACATCGGGGTCGGCGGGCCGCTGAGTGCGGCCCGCCGACCCCCGGCGAGGCTTGCGTCAGCCGGCGCCGCCGGCCCGGAACGCCACCCAGGCGTCGCTCATCCGGTCCGCCTGCCCGGCGGTGAACATGTTCATGCAGGAGTCCTGCGTGTAGTCCATGAAGTTGTGGATCGGGTCCAGCCCGGGTGCGGTACAGGTGTCCGCGCCCACCGGGCAGTTGAACTGCGGGTGCGCCTCGCGCGGGGTGTCCGCGACGAAGTCGCCGGAGGCGGAGCAGCCGTGCGCGAAGGTGTGCTCCAGCATCAGCCAGTGCCCCACCTCGTGCGTCAGCGTGTCACCGAGGGCGTACTTGCCGGCCGTGCCGCCCGGCATCGACTCGTCGAGCAGCACCACGCCGTCGATGTAGTCCCGGCCGTTGTTGTAACCCTTCGGGAAGTACGCCCAGCCGAGCAGCCCGCCGCCGATGTTCGCCGCGTACACGTTCAGCGTGCGGGAGTCGCCGGTGTACAGCGCCTTCTTCATGTCGCGCTCGTTCTTGCCGGGCACGACCGTGTACCAGTCGCTGTTCACCGTCCACGTGGTGTCGACCAGGTCGAAGCGGAACGGCGTGTCGGACGCGTTCGCCGCGGTGCGGCCGGCGAACGAGTCGTTGAGCACCTCCATCTGCGCCGCGATCAGCGTCTTCCACCTGGTCGTCTCGGCCGGGGTGAGCGGGTGATCGGAGACCATGTGGAAGACCGTCGGCACGGTGACGCTGCCGTTGGCCAGGCGCGGCGCATCCTTGATCACGCCGTAGGCGTTCGCCTCGTTCTTGGAGTAGAGCTCCGGCTCCTTGGCGGTGGCGCCCTCGGCGACCCGGGCGACGCTGTGGTCGTCGGCGTGCGGCTCACACGCCTCGACGCCGGGGGAGCCGGTAACGGGCGCTGCTGCCACCGCGCCGTAGGCGCCACCGGACGCCAGGAACGTGGCGGCGGTGGCGGTGAGGACTGCCAGTCGGAAGATCGGTCTCCTGTGCATCGGTGCACCTTTCAGAGATGGAAGCGGTGCGGAATCGACGCGGGGTTGCCATGACCAGGGTCGATGACGTCGTCTTCCGGCATCAGACCACGTCGAGGGGCGCCGACGACAGGCCCGGAAGGAGGACAGGCGTCGCGAGACGTACCGGTCGCGGCTCAGGCGGTCGCGCCGGCAGCCGCCACCGCCACCCGGCGGCGGCGCACCAGCCAGGTCACCAGGATCGTCAGGGAGACCAGCGGAGCCGGATTGCCGAGCACCGCGGCGACGGCGAGGTCCGCCACGACGCCGACGACGGTGGCCACGAACACCCAGCGGGGTACCGTCTCGCCGGAGACCCGTCGACGGTCCACCGGCATCCAGCGGGTCGTGGACCAGGGCTTGGCGACCGACACCCAGGCCTGAAAGGCGATCGCCCCGGCCATCAGCGCCGAGCCGACGGCCAGCGGGACGGCCGGTCCGGAAGCGCCCATGGCCGCCGCCGAGGCGCTCTCCTGGAGAGCTCCGCTGAGCACGAAGATGCCGAGGTGGAGCTGGACCAGCGTGATCGCGAACTTCACCAGCACCCACCAGTGCCGGACGAACCCCCACGGGGTCGCCGCGGCGAGCATGATCCCGGTGAACGCCGAGGCGTTGGCGAGCGGGGCGAGCAGCCTGCCGTCGAGCAGTTCGGCCATTGAGGTGGCGCTCACGGCCACCGCCCGGCTCTCCGTGGTCAAACTGGTCACCAGCAGCACGAAGATCGCCAGGGCCTGCGCCATCCAGCCCACCGAGGTGACGACGTGCAGCCAGACCGCGAGCTGGCGCCAGCGGCGTACGGGTCGGGTGGCCATGGGGGCAAGGCTTTCACCGCCCCGAACCGTCGACCACCGGAGAAAACCCGGTTCGTACGACCCTGAGGCCGGCGTCCGTCCCCAGGGGAGCCCCTAGGGTGTGCGCCCCTGGCCCGGGCCGGTTCCGGCGGGCAGGTCAGAGGACCCGGGTGATCTCCTCGGCGGCGAGGCGGGCGTCGAGGCGCGACCGGTCCAGGTTGGCGCAGAGCACCACCGGGACGCCGACCGACAGCGGGGCGAGCAGCCACTTCAGCGGCTGCTCGTGTTCGGCCACGTCCACCAGCAGCCGGTCGCCGGCCCGCAGGTCGAGCTGGCCCGCCAACTCCCGGGCGATGCTCCCCCACTCGTCGTAGCTGGTGCCGTCCGGGCTGGCCGGGTCCGACGGGCGGATCGAGGCGTGGTCGGGTGGCGTGTCGGTGTGCCGGAGCACCTCGGCCGACCAGTCCAGCCAGCCGCCGGGCACCTCGTCCAGCCGCCCCGGCCCGGTGCCGACGAGGTAGCGGTGCGTCCCCTCGGGTACGTCCTCCAGCCAGTCGTCGAGGCGTTCCGGGGTCACGAACACCGCGTCGTACGGCAGGTCGCCGCCCGGCTCCAGCACCGGCAACCCGGCGGTGGCGCGCGGCCGGAACGACACCGCCATCCCGACCGACCAGGCGCCGAGCAGCACCGCGGCGGTACGCCAGTGCGGTGGCAGCAGCACCGCGACGCGGCTGCCCGGGGCCAGGCCGCAGCCGTCGCGCAGCAGGCCGGCACTGCGCGCCGCCCAGGCGCCGAGCTGCTGCGCGGTCAGGTCGACCCGGTCGCCGGTCGCGTCGTCGCACCAGGTGAGCAGCGGTGAGTCCGGCGCGGTGGTGCTGGCGGGCAGGCCGGTCATCGACGGCACTCCTTCGGTCGGGTCGCCTCACCCTAACCACCGCCCCGGCGACCGGCCCGCCCCGGCGCGACGCCGCCGTGCCGGGACGCCCGGAGGCTGCCACCGGCCACCTGGCGGCATCGGGGACGTCGACCTTCGTCGACCCGGCATCGACCCTCGGCCGTATCGCCGGGACCGGCGGAGGTCACACAGTGGGTGGAGCGGGGTCCCCCGACCGCGCAGCGGGAGGTCACCGATGTCCACAAACGCTGGTCCGCACGTCGGCACCGCCCATCCACCGCCGGCGCCGGGCCGCTGGCGGCGGCTCGGGCCCGTCCTGGCGCTGCTGGCGCTCGCCCCCTGGGCCGCCGAGTGCTCGTGGGGTGGTTTCACCGCCGTCGACTCGCTCGCCGTCGTGGTGGTGCTGGCCCCGCTGTACGGGGGCGCGGCGGTGCTGGTCCGGGAGGCCGCCCGGCGGACCGGCGGTGGCTGGCCGGCGATCGTCCTGCTCGCCGCGGCGTTCGGCGTGTACCAGGCCGGCCTGGTCGACCAGTCGCTGTTCAACCCGGAGTTCCTGGCCGACACCGAGTTCGCCGAGGCCGGCGCGCAGGCCACCGGGACGCGGGTGCCGGGGCTGGGGTTCAGCGCCGAGCAGGCGGTCGACTTCGTCGGCAACCACGTCGCGCTGAGCATCTGCGCGCCGGTCGCGCTGGTGGAGTCCTTCGTCGGACCGCGGCGGCGGCACCGGCCGTGGCTGGGCCGGTGGGGACTGCTGGTGGTCGCGGTGCTCTTCGCCCTCGGCAGCCTGACGATCTTCAGCGATGACTCCGGCCGGAAGAATTTCCTCCTCAGCCCGGTGCAGGCGACCGTCGCGGTGCTGACCGTGCTCCTGCTCGTCGGAGCGGCCCTGCTGCCCCGGTGGCGGCGTACGCCCCGGCGGGTGGCCGTCCCCGCCCCGCACCCCGGGTGGGTCGGCCTCGTGGTGCTCGGCGCCCACCTGAGCACCGTGCCGCTGAGCGGCTGGGTCCGGGTGGGCTGGCACCTGCTGGCCGCCGCCGCGGTGGCGGTGCTGGTGGTGCGCTGGTCCCGGCGTGCCGGCTGGGGCCAGCGGCACGTCCTCGCCGCCTGGGCCGCCGGCCTGCTCCTCGCCGCTGCCTTCACGTACGTCGTGCCGAACTACGCCCCCGCGTCCCCGACGGAGGCGCTGGTCGGCGACGTGGTGGTGACCGTGGTGGCGCTCGCCCTGACGGTCGGCGCCTTCCACCGGCTGCGCCGACGGCCTCCGACGGACGAGGCGACGGAGGCCGCCCTGGACCGTCCGGCGCTTCACGATCGCGCTCGATCCCGGAAGTAGTGGTCATTGTTCGACGGCGAGGCCACTACTTCCAGGAAGCAGCGCCATCTTGCGGAGGGAACAGGGCGATCTTGAACAGGTGACAGCGTGATCTTGGGGAGGGTCAGCGCAGCGGCAGTTCCGGGCCGCCGTCCAGCAGGGGGGCCAGCAGGTCGCCGTGCTTCTCCACCCGCTTGAGCACCTCCGTCGCGGTGTACGGCTTCGTCGCCGGCCGCTTGCCCGCCGCCCCGGCGGAAACCTCGTCCCAGGTCAGCGGCGTCGACGCCGACGGCACCGACTGGGCGCGCAACGAGTACGGCGCCACCGTGGTCTTCGCCGCGTTGTTCTGGCTCCAGTCGATGAAGATCTTCCCCGGCCGCAGGTTCTTCGCCATCTTCGACACGATCAGCTTCGGCTGGTCCCGCTCCAGCTCCTGGGCGATCCGCTTCGCGTAGGCGGAGACGTCGTCGGAGGACTGCGTTCCGGCGATCGGGCAGCAGAGCTGCATGCCCTTCTTCCCCGAGGTCTTGGGGAACGAGGAAATCCCGTCGGCGGCCAGCCGGTCCCGCATCAGCAGCGCCACCTGGCAGCACTGCCGCAGCGCCGCCGGCGCCCCCGGATCCAGGTCGACCACCATCATGTCCGGATGCTCGCCGACCTTCCACTGCGGCGTGTGCAGCTCCAGGGCGGCCAGGTTGGCCAGCCAGACCAGGGTGGGCAGGTCGTCGGCGACCACATAGTCGATGGTCTCCCGCCCCTTGCTCGACCCGGGTGCGGGCAGCGTCTCGGTGCGTACCCAGGCGGGGGTCGCGGCCGGGGCGTTCTTCTCGAAGAACGAGCCGCCGGTGACCCCGTTGGGGAAGCGGATCCGGGTCAGCGCCCGGTCGGTCAGGTGCGGCAGCAGCACCGGCGCGATCCGGGTGTAGTAGTCGATCACCTCGCCCTTGGTGAACCCGGCGTCCGGGTAGAGCACCTTGTCCAGGTTGGACAACTCCAGCGCCCGCCCCTCGACCTCCACCTTGAGTCGCTCAGCCGGCATCCTCGACCTCCTCGGCGGGCTTGTCGGGCCGCAGCCGGAGCACCCGGGGGAACCGCAGTCGCCCGTCCGGGGTGCGCTGGCCGTACTTGACCTCCACCACGACCTGCGGTGTTACCCAGATCGCCCCCCGGGCATCCTCGCGCGGCACGTCGGCGGCGAACGGTGACTCGCCGGAGCGCAGCGGTTCCAGCTCGCGCAGCAGTTCCCGTTCCAGGGCCGCGCCGATCCCGCCGCCGACCCGCCCCCGGTAGGTGAGCCGCCCGTCCGGTCGGGGCACCCCCACCAGCAGCCCGCCGATCTTGCGCGCGCCGGGCCGCCAGCCACCGACCACGAAGTCGCCGGTCACCTCCAGCTTGACCTTGACCCAGTCGGGTGACCGCACTCCGGCTCGGTAGACGGACTCGACCCGCTTGGCCATCACCCCCTCCAAGCCGTGCTCGCCGGCCGCCTCGTAGGTGGCCGGGCCGTCGGTGAAGGTCGGCGGCACCGCCCATCGGGCCGCGCCCAGCTCCAGGCCGTCCAACGCCGCCCGCCGCCGGGTGTACGACCAGCCGGTCAGGTCCTCGCCGCCCAGCCGCAGCAGGTCGAAGATCATGTACGTCACCGGGACGGTCGCCGCCAGCCGGGCCGCCTTCGCCGGGTCCCGCACGTGCATCCGCTCCGCCAGCGCGGTGAAGGAGGGCTGGCCGGCGGCGTTGAAGAGCACCACCTCGCCGTCGAGCAGCGCGTCGTCGACCTGCTCGGCCAGGGTGATCAGCTCCGGGTACGCGGCGGTGATCTGCACGCCGCTGCGGGCGTACAGGTGCTGGCGGCCGCCGGTGAGGTCGGCGAGCGCGCGGACCCCGTCCCACTTGAACTCGTACGCCCAGCCGTCACCCACCGGGAGCTGCCCGGTGATCGCGAGCATCGGCTTCAGCGGCGCGCCGGGCACCTCCTGACTGTAGTTGCGCACGGAAGCGCGTGCGTCCCCTTCGATCATTTGCGATCCTGGGCAGAACCGGGAGAGGAGCGCGGCATGCGGGCGATCTGGAAAGGTGCCGTGTCGTTCGGGCTGGTGTCGATCGGGGTGAAGCTCTACTCGGCCACCGAGGAGAAGGACATCCGCTTCCACCAGGTGCACCGGGACGACGGCGGCCGGATCCGCTACAAGCGCACCTGCCAGGTCTGCGGCGAGGAGGTCACCTACGACGACATCGCCAAGGGGTACGACATCGGCGGCGGGGAGATGGTGATCCTCACCGACGAGGACTTCGCGGACCTGCCGCTGACCAGCTCGCGCGCGATCGACGTGCTGGAGTTCGTCCCGGCCGAGCAGGTCGACCCGATCCTCTACAACAAGGCGTACTTCCTGGAGCCGGAGGGCACCGCCGCCAAGCCGTACGTGCTGCTGCGGGACGCGCTCGCCGACTCCGAGCGGGTGGCGATCGTCAAGGTGGCGCTGCGGCAGCGCGAGCAGTTGGCCACCCTGCGGGTCCGCGAGGGGGTGCTGCTGCTCAACACGATGCTCTGGCCGGACGAGGTGCGTACCGCCGACTTCGGTTTCCTGGACGAGGACCTCAAGGTCCGTCCCCCGGAGCTGGCGATGGCCAGCTCGCTGATCGACTCGATGGCCGGCGACTTCCAGGCGGACGCCTTCACCGACGACTACCGGGCGGCGTTGCAGGAGGTCATCGACGCCAAGGTCGAGGGGCGTGAGGTGGTGCAGCCGGAGGTGGAGGAGGCCGCGCCGGCCGCCGCGGTCGACCTGATGGCCGCGCTGAAGGCGTCCGTCGAGCGGGCCCGGGTGGCCCGGGGCGAGCAGCCGGCGGCGGCCGGCGGCGCGGGCGAGCCGACCCCGATCTCCTCGGCCCGCTCGGCGCAGAAGGCGGCGGAGAAGAAGGCCGCCAAGGCCCCGGCGAAGAAGGCGGAGAAGAAGGCCGCCGGGAAGAAGGCGGAGCCGGCCAAGAAGACCGCGGAGAAGAAGGCCGCCAAGGCGCCCGCGAAGAAGGCAGCGAAGAAGGCGGCCCCCCGCAAGACCGCCTGAGCTGGCCGCGCCGCACTCCCTCAGCCGCGGCCGAGCTTCTGGGTCGGGGTGATGCGGACGATGACGCGCTGCTCGGCGGGCTGGCGGAACGGGTAGGTGTCCTGCCCGAGGTACTTCTTCGCCATCCGGTCGATGTGCTCGTCCGCGCCCTCGGTGACCAGCTCGGCGGTGCCCTTGACCCAGAGGGTGCGGAAGTCGTCCGCCTTGTCGACCACGGAGACCGCGACCACCGGGTTCCGCTCGATGTTGAGGTACTTCTGCCGCCCCTTCGCGGTGTTGAACACGATGTGCTCGCCGTCGGTGTCCACCCAGACCGGGGTGACGTGCGGGGTGCCGTCGGCCTCGACGGTGGCCACGTGGGCCAGCTGCGGTTCGGAGAGCAGGGCCAGGTCTTCGTCGGTGAGGATCGCCATGAATGGAACCTACCGCTGTCGGACCGCCCGCACTCGGACGAACGGGAGCAACGTGCGGCGACGGGACACCGGGGGCGGGCGAGCGGACACCCCGGGCATCGATCCGGGTACCGTGTGCGCTGGCCACGGCAGCGGGTCGTCGGGCCGGTCACCCACACCAGCAGGGAGTCGAGGACGTGAGCGAGCGTACGGAGAACCGGCCGGCGGGCCAGGGCGAGACGAAGGCGCAGCGACGGCTGGCCGCCCAACTGGCCGCGCAGAAGGCCGCCGAGGCGAAGAAGCGCCGGCAGGCGTGGCTGGGCGCGGTCGCCGGCCTGGCGGTCATCGCGGTGATCGTCGGCGTGTTCGTGGTGACCCGCAGCGGCGACCCGGAGCCGGCCGCCGCACCCGCCGGCTGCTCGGGCGGCTTCCCGACGCTGCCCGAGGGCGCCGACCGGGCGCTCTGCACCAAGCCGACCGTCGGCAAGGGCGAGGGGGACCTGAGCGGCGTGAACGCCACCCCGCTGATCAAGGGCACCGGCCCGGCCGCCCAGTCCGGCCAGGAGATCACGGTGAACTACGTGGGCGTGTCGTACCGGACCGGCGAGGAGTTCGACGCCTCCTGGAAGCGGTCGGAGCCGTTCTCGTTCATGCTCGGCCAGGGCAACGTCATCCCGGGCTGGGACCAGGGCCTGCAGGGTCAGACCGTCGGCAGCCGGGTGCAGCTCGACATCGCGGCCGACCTGGCGTACGGCGAGAAGCCGCAGCGCCCGGGCGCGCCGGCCGGCCCGCTGCGCTTCGTCGTCGACGTGCTCTCCGTGCGGTAGCCCACAAGGGGCTTCCCGCACCTTGTACACCGGCAGTAGGTTCAAGGTCACCGTGGGCGGTCCGCCGCACCACGGTGACCCCTCACCCCTGCGGAGGTGCACGTGCCGGCGCTGGACGATCCCGGGCGGACCGCCCGACTGATGTGGACGCACGTCGAACCCCTGCACGCCGTCACCTACTTCCATCCCCGCGCCCGCGCCGCGTACGAGGCGGTCGGGCTGCGCGGCTACTGGCGCGGCTACTTCGCCGGTCGGGCCGCCCCGCTCGGCCCGACCGACGCCCCGCCGGTGATCGCGGCGTTCTTCACCTTCGCCCCGCCGATGGTGTCCCGGGCGCTGCCGGCCGTGTGGCGGCTGGCCACCCCGGAGGAGTCGCTGCGGGCCCGGCTCACCGGTGCCGTGCAGGCGCTCGCCGAGCTGACCTACGAGCTGCCCGAGGAGCACCTGGTCGAGGCGGCCGACCTGCTGGAGAGCGCCGCCGCCGCGGCCGACACCGCGGGCCGGGTGCTCGGCGCGGCCAACGCCGCCCTGCCGCGCGGCGAGTACCCGCTGGCCCGGCTCTGGCAGGCCGCCACCACGCTGCGCGAGCACCGCGGCGACGGGCACGTCGCGGCCCTGGTCGCCGCCGGTCTCGACCCGGTCGAGACGCTGGCCTGGCGGGTCGCGGTCGACACCCACCCGCAGAACCTGCTCGGTCGCGGCTGGTCGGAGGAGCAGTGGGCGCGGGCCCGCGGCCGGCTGGCCGAGCGGGGCTGGCTCACCGGTGACGGCACCGCGACCGACGTCGGCCGGGCCGGCTTCCAGGCGATCGAGGACGCCACCGACCGCGCCGCCGCCCGCCCCTGGCTGACACTCGGCCCGGACCGCACCGACCGGCTGCGGGAACTGCTCGAACCGATGGCCCGCGCCTGCCACACCGTGATCCCGGAGAACAGCCCGATCGGCCTGCCCGCCCTCCAGGGCTGAGCGGGACGGCCGCGCCGGCCCGCCCGGTCGGGCAGGATGGGCGGGTGACGGTGGATGCGGTGGTTTTCGACCTGGACGGCGTGATCGTGGACTCCGAGCCGGTGTGGGAGGAGGTCCGGCGGGCGTACGTGGCGGCACACGGCGGCACCTGGCAGTCGGACACCCAACGCCGGCTGATGGGGATGAGCACCGGCGAGTGGGCCGAATACCTCAGCGGCGAGCTGGGCGTCGACCGCGCCGCCGGGCAGGTCGCCACCGAGGTGGTCGACGAGATGACCGACCGGTACGCGCGGCACGTACCCCTGATCGACGACGCCGACCGGGTCGTGCGCCGGCTCGCCGGGCGGTGGCCGCTCGGGCTGGCCAGCTCCTCGCCGACCCGGCTGATCGCCGCGGCGCTGGCCGCCACCGACCTCGCCGACGCCTTCCGGGTCACCCTCTCCACCGAGGAGACCGCGCGGGGCAAGCCGGCGCCGGACGTCTACCTGACCGTCGCCGAGCGGCTCGGCGTGGATCCGGCCCGCTGCGTCGCGATCGAGGACTCCTCCAACGGCGTGCGCTCGGCGGCCGCCGCCGGCATGCCGGTGGTGGCGATCCCGCACGGGTCGTACCCGCTGGACCCGGACGCCCAGGCGCTCGCCGCCGTGGTGCTGACCTCGGTGCGGGAGCTGACCCCGGAGGTGGTGGACGGGCTCGGCTGAGCCGCGGCGTCAGATCCGGCGGCTGCGGCTGGACGCGGGCAGGAACGGCACCTCGGGGCGCTCACCGGCGGCCGGGGCCTCGACCGGCTCGCCGGCGGGCTCCGGCGGGGCCGGCGGCACGACCTCGGCACCGGCACGGAGCGTCACGAGCGACGTCGGCGCCACCTCTGGTACGTCCCGCATGACCCCTCCTCGACCGGCTACCCGGTGATACGGACGGCGGGCCCGGCGGGATCGGTCGGCGCCAGCGGACCCGGCACCGGCCCGTAGCGGGCGACCGGCCAACACGGTCCTGTTCATCTCATCGATCGCGGTGGGTCGGCCGCACGGTCGACCCAAGGTGCGCTGGCCACCACAGTAGGTGATCACCGCCGGGACCGGCGACGCCCCACCGACCCGGGCGGGATCGGCGAAGATGGGGAACGCGACTCTCGGAGGGAGACGGGGATGAAGGCGATCGTGTACGAGCAGACCGGCGACCCCTCGGTGCTGAAGCTGGTGGACCGGCCGGTGCCGGAGCCGGGGGCGGGCGAGGTGCTGGTTCGGCTGGCGGTCGCCGGAGTGAACCCGACCGACTTCAAGGCGCGGCGGCAGTGGCCGCTGCCGGCCGGCTGGCAGACCCCCGGGCAGGACGGCGCCGGCGTGGTCGAGGCCGTCGGCGAGGGCGTCGACCAGGGCCTGATCGGCGAACGGGTCTGGGTCTGGGAGGCCGCCTGGCAGCGGCCCTGGGGCACCGCCGCCGAGTACACGGTGGTCCCGGTCCGGCAGGCGGTACGCCTCGGCGCCGCCCCCTTCGACCTGGGCGCCTGCCTGGGCATCCCGTTCCTCACCGCGCACCGCTGCCTCACCGCCGGCGAGTACATGCCGGAGAAGCTGCACGCGGGCGCGCTGAGCGACCACGTGGTGCTGGTGCAGGGCGGGGCGGGCGCGGTCGGCAACGCGGCGATCCAGCTCGCCCGCTGGGCCGACGCGCGCGTGATCGCCACGGTGAGCAGCCCGCAGAAGGCGCAGCTCGCGGCGGCGGCCGGCGCGTCCTTCGTGGTCGACTACCGCGAGCAGGACGTGGTCGAGGAGGTTCGCAAGATCGCCCCCGACGGGGTGCACACGATCGTGGAGGTCTCCCCGGCGCACAACGCCGCGATCGACGTGCAGCTGCTCCGGCCGGGCGGTGCGGTCTGCGTGTACGCCGACGACGGCGGCGACGAGGTGACCCTGCCGATCCGGCCGCTGATGGTGCCGAACGCCCGCTGGCAGTTCGTGCTCGTCTACACCGAGCCGGCGGTGGCGAAGGCGCGGGCGGTCCGGGACGTGTCGGCGGCGGTGGCGCAGGGTGCCGTGCGGGTGGGCGCGGACGCCGGCCTGCCGCTGCACCACCATCCGCTGGCCGAGACGGCCGTGGCCCATCAGGCGGTGGAGGACTCCCTGGTGGGCAAGGCGCTCCTCATCACCGGCGAGCAGTGACGGTGCGGGGGCCCGCTGAGCAGGCCGGATTTCCCCGTCATCGGGACAGAAGCGAACATGTTTCGCAACAATGAATGCGCGGGTCGCCCCGCAAAGGAGCGGGCGGCCCCGGCGCGGTGCGAACGCCGGGGCCGCCCCTGGGGAGGGATGCTTCAGGAGTACGTCCCTATCCCCAACGGCGACGGGCCCCCGAAAAACGTTACGGCCCGCTCAGCTCCCGCACCTCGAGGCCGCCCTCGGCGTACCGCGACCGGACCACCTTCTTGTCGAACTTGCCGACGCTGGTCTTCGGCACCGCGTCGATGAAGGCCCACCGCTCCGGCAGCTGCCAGTGCGCCACCGACTTCGCCAGGAACGCCCGCAGCTCCTCCACGGTCACCGAGGCGCCCTCGCGGATCACCACCGTGGCCAGCGGACGCTCGTCCCACCGCGGGTCGGGCACCCCCACCACGCACGCCTCCTGCACGTCCGGGTGGGCCATCAGGGCGTTCTCCAGCTCCACCGAGGAGATCCACTCCCCGCCGGACTTGATCACGTCCTTGGCCCGGTCGGTGAGCGTGATGTAGCCGTCCGGCGAGAGCGTGCCGACATCCCCCGTGCGCAGCCAGCCGTCGCGGAACTTCTCCTCGTCCGGGGCCTCGTCCCCGACGTACCGGGCGGTCACCCACGGCCCGCGGACCTCCAGCTCGCCGACGGACGTCCCGTCGGCGGGCAGCGGCTCGCCCAGCGGGCCGACGATCCGCGCCTCGACGCCGGCCGGCACCCGGCCCTGGGTGTAGCGGTAGCGCCAGGCCTCGTCCCCGCTCGCCCCGGCCGGCGGCCGGGAGACCGAGCCGAGCGGGGACATCTCGGTCATCCCCCAGGCGTGGATCACCTCGATGTCGTGTCGCTCGGCGAACGCGTGCATCAGCGCCGGCGGGCAGGCCGAACCGCCGACGATCACCTCCTTGAGCGAGGAGGTGTCCACGTCGCGACCGTCCAGATAGGTCAGCAGGTCGTTCCAGATGGTCGGCACCGCGCCGGCCAGGGTGGGCCGCTCGGCGGCGATCATCTCGGCGATCGGCGCGGCCTGGAGGAACCGGTCCGGCATGATCAGCGACGCGCCGGAGAGGAACGCCGCGTACGGCAGCCCCCACGACATCGCGTGGAACATCGGCACGATCGCCAGCTCCCGGTCGACCGGCCCGAGGCCGAAGCCCTCCGGCATGCAGACCTGCAACGAGTGCAGGTAGATCGAGCGGTGCGAGTAGGCCACGCCCTTCGGGTTGCCGGTGGTCCCGGAGGTGTAGCAGAGCGCGGCGGCGTCCCGCTCGTCCACCTCCGGCCAGTCGTAGCTGTCGGGGCGGCCGGCCAGCAGCTCGTCCCAGTGGTGCACGGTGAGCCGGTCGCCGGCCGCCGCGACCAGCGGCGCCGGGTCGCCCCCGCCGACCACCACCAGGTGCCGGACCGTGGTCATCTCGCCGATCACCCGGGCCAGCAGCGGGATCAGCGTCGAGTCGACCAGCACCACCCGGTCCTCGGCGTGGTTGGCGATGTAGGCGACCTGGTCGGGAAAGAGCCGGATGTTCAGCGTGTGCAGCACCGCGCCCATGCTCGGCACGGCGAAGTAGGCCACCAGGTGCTCGTTGTTGTTCCACATGAACGTGGCGACCCGCTCGTCACCGGTCACCCCGCACTCGTCGCGCAGGGCGTGGGCGAGCCGCGCCGCGGCCCGGCCGACCTCCGCGTACGACATCCGGCGGGGCTCGGCCCCGGTCCAGGTGACGACCTCGGCCGTGCTGTGCACGGTGGAGCCGTGTTCGAGGATCCGGGATACCTGAAGGGGGGCGTCCATCATCGTGCTACGCATGGGTAACAAGCTAGTGTCGCCGGTCACACCATGGGAACCCCGGAAACCGGGTCGGCCTCGGCGGGCCCCCGTAAATTCGTCCGGGTGAGCATCTCCTGGGCCGAATCGTACGTGGGGCAGCTGCGCGCCCTGGCCGGTGACCGGACGCTGATGTTCGTCGGCGCCCGTGCCGTGGTGCGCGACAACGCCGGACGGGTGCTGCTGATCCAGCGCTCGGACAACGGTCACTGGGCGCTGCCGGCGGGCGCCATGGAGCTGGGCGAGTCGATCGCCGACTGCGCGGTCCGCGAGGTCCGGGAGGAGACCGGCCTGCGGGCGCTGCGGGTGAGCGCGTTCGCCCTCTACACCGGCCCGGACCGCACCCACACCAACATGTACGGCCACACCTACCAGATCTTCACCGCCGCGTTCCGGGTGGAGGACTGGGACGGCGACCTGGCCCGGGTGACCGACGAGACCACCGACGCCGGCTTCTTCCCGCGCGACGCGTTCCCCTCGCCGCTGTCGGCCTCGGTGCCGGAGACCCTCGCCGACCTGGACGTCTTCGAGCAGACCAACCGCCTGATCCTCAAGTAGTCCCGGCCACGGCCGGCTCGGGTCGGGTCGGCGCGACCGCCTCGGCCCGCGCGCCGGTGCGTTCGGCGCCGATGCCGGCGGCCACCACGAAGGCGATCCCGACCACCGCCCCGACTCCCGGCACCTGGTGCAGCGCCACCAGGCCGATGACCAGCGCGATCGCCGGTTCCAGGCTCATCAGCGTGCCGAACGCGGCGGTGGTCAGCCGGCGCAGGGCGAGCAGTTCCAGTACGAACGGCAGCACCGGCAGGAGCACGGCCAGCCCCAGCCCGGCCAGCAGCACCGGCCAGGTGAGGTCGCCGAGAACGCCCGGCCCGACCACCACGGTGGCGACCACGGCGGCCACCGGCATCGACACCGCCAGCCCCCGGATGCCGGAGACCTCGTCGCCGACCCGCTGGGTGAGCAGGATGTACGCCGCCCAGCAGGCACCCGCGGCCAGGGCGAGAGCGACGCCCACCGGATCCACACCGTCGCGCCACGGCTCGGTGAGCAGCAGCACGCCCACGGCGGCGAGCGCCGGCCAGAGCTTCGTCCCACCCCGACCCCGGGCCACCGCCACCCCGAGCGGGCCCAGGAACTCCAGCGCGCTCGCCGTGCCCAGCGGCAGGCGGGCCACCGCGGCCATGAACAGGATGGTGACCCCGGCGGTCACCACGCCGAGCGCGACACAGGCCAGCAGGGCACGCCGGGTGAAGCCCGACGGGCGGGGGCGGACCAGGACCACCAGCAGCAGGCCGGCCCAGGCCAGCCGCAGCCAGGCGGCACCCTCGGGCCCCACGTCGTCGAAGAGGGAGACCGAGGCGGCCAGGCCGAGCTGCACGAACAACATCGCCGCGAGCGCCATCGCCGCGCCGGTACGGGTGGGAGCCATGCCCTCAGTAGAGCCGCCACCCACCGTTCATGTCCACGTGTCATTGCTGGACGAGCCGTTCGATGATGCTGAACAATCGGAGCGTGGACCTGCGCCGGCTGCGACTGCTGCGCGAGCTGGCCCGACTCGGGTCGATGCGCGAGGTCGCCGACGAGCTGGGCGTCACCACGTCCACGGTGTCGCAGCAGCTCGCCGCGCTCTCCCGCGAGGCCGGCGCGACGCTCATCGAGCCGCAGGGCCGCCGGGTCCGGCTCACTCCCGCCGGGCGGCGGCTGGCCGAGCACGCGGTGACCATCCTCGCCGCCGTCGACGCGGCCCGGCTCGACCTCGACCCACGCGCCGAGCCGGTCGGCACCGTCCGGGTCGCCGGCTTCGCCACCGCCGTCCGCCGGTCGCTGCTGCCGATCACCGCTCACCTCGCCGCCCGCCACCCGCAGGTCCGGCTGCGCATCCACGAGCACGAACCGGCCGAGGCGTTCGCGCTGCTGGCGACCGACGACGTCGACCTCGCCCTGACCTACGACTACAACCTCGCGCCGGCGCCCATCGACCGGACGCTGGAGGCGACGCCGCTCTGGTCGGCGCCGTGGAGCCTCGGCGTACCGGCCGACGCCGTCGGGGAGGAACCGGTGCCGGCCACCGCCGCAGCGGTCTTCACCCGGTTCCGGGCGCACGACTGGATCGTGAACTCCCGCAACATCGCCGACGAGGTGGTCGTCCGGGCGATCGCGGCGACGGCCGAGTTCGAACCCCGCATCGCGCACCGGGCGGACAGCCTGGACCTCGTCCAGGACCTGATCGTCGCCGGCCTCGGCGTCGGGCTGCTCCCCGCCGACCAACCGACCCTCCCCGGCGTACGACTGCTCCCGCTCGCCGGCCCGGAGGCCCGGCTGCGGTCGTACGCGGTCACCCGCCGGGGCCGTGCCGCCTGGCCTCCGCTGGCCCTGGTCCTCGACCTGCTCGCGGCCGTACCCGCATAGCCGCCGGCGTCAGAGCATGGTCTGCGACTTGGCCTCCATGTCGGCGGCGGCCTCCTCCTTCGACTCCTTCGTCAGCGGCTTGCCGCCCGGGGCGGGGGCCTTCCCGCCGAGCGGGTCGGCGCCGCCGGTGGCGCCCTGCGGACCGGCGCCGCGCAGCTGGTCGTCGGGGAGCGCCAGGGTGACCAGCACGGCCACGATGGCGATCAGCCCGGCGGTCAGGAAGACCAGCTGGAGCGATTCCACGAACGCGGCCTGGATAGCGGCGCGGACCGGGCTGGGCAGGGCCAGGATGGTCGCCGGGTCGTTGATCGAGATGTCCGCCCCGCCGCTCGCGGCGACCTCGGCGCGCTGCTGCGGCGGCAACTGCGCGATGGCGGCGGGCAGCCGGTCGGCGAGCTGGCCGGCCAGGCGGGACGAGAGCACCGCGCCGAGGATGGCCACCCCGAACGACCCGCCCAACGACCGGAAGAAGGTCGCCGACGAGGTCCCCGCGCCCAGGTCCCGGACGTCCACGGCGTTCTGCACGCCGAGGATGAGCGACTGCATGCAGAGCCCCAGCCCGACACCGATCACCACCATGAAGCCGAAGGCCACCCAGAGCGAGGTCTCCACCTCCAGGCGGGTGAAGAGCAGCGTCCCGACGAGCAGCACCACCGAGCCGGCGACCGGGAACCACTTGTACCGGCCGATCCGGCTCATCGCCCGGCCGGTGAGGACCGAGGTGACGATGATGCCGGCCATCATCGGCAGCATCAGCAGGCCGCTGCGGGTCGGCGAGGCGCCCTTGACGATCTGCAGGTAGAGCGGGATGAAGATGATCGACCCGAACATCACCAGACCGAGCACGAAGCCGGCCGAGTTGGCCAGCGCGAAGGTGGCGCTACGGAACAACCGCAGCGGCAGGATGGGCTCGGCGACCCGGGCCTCCTGGAGCACGAACGCCACCCCGAGCACCGCGCCGGCCACGAAGAGCCCGACGATCACCGGGGAACCCCAGTCGTACTCGGTGCCGCCCCAGCTCAGCGCCAGCAGCAGGCAGCTCACCCCGGCCACCAGCAGCGCCGCCCCCAGCCAGTCGATCGCGTGTTCGCGTCGGGTGAACGGGATCAGCCGCAGGACGTGGTAGCACACCACGATCGCCAGGATCGCCAGCGGCACGTTGATGTAGAAGATCCAGCGCCAGTTCGTCTCGGCGAAGTAGCCGCCGACCAGCGGGCCGGCCACCGACGACACCCCGAAGACCGCGCCGAATATCCCCTGGTAGCGGCCTCGATCCCGGGGTGACACCACGTCCGAGATGATGGTGAACGCCAGCGTCAGCAGACCACCCGCGCCGACACCCTGGATGCCCCGGGTGACGATCAGCTGGGTCATGTCCTGCGACAGGCCGGCCAGCAGCGAGCCCAGCAGGAACGTGCCGATCGAGAAGAGGAAGACCGGACGGCGCCCGTACAGGTCGGCCATCTTGCCGTACAGCGGGGTCGAGGCGGTGGAGGCGAGCAGGTACGCCGTCACCACCCAGGAGTAGTGGTTGATCCCGCCCAGCTCGCCGACGATGGTGGGCAGCGCCGTACCGACGATGGTCTGATCCAGCGCGGCCAGCAGCATCCCGGTCATCAGGCCGAACATCAGCAGGCGGATCTGGCGGCGGTTCAGCACCGGCCCGCTCGGGGCTTCCGTGGTCATCCCGCCTTCATTCCCGCACCGCGCCGAACATGCGTCGCCGACGGCGGAAAGCGGTCGGCGCCTGAGGGGCGGCTCCCCGGCGAGGGTGGCCCACCCCCGGAACGATGCTGGCCGGCACGCAGGTTTCGCCCGGGGCACTCGGGGGATCCCGCAAGGCATGGCAGCAGCAGCAGCAGCAGCGGAGCAGCGCCGGCTGGCCACGGTCGTGGAGAGCTGGCTCGGGCGTCCCGTACTGGTCGTCGGCGACGCCATGCTCGACGAGTGGCGGTTCGCCGAATCCGACCGGCTCTGCCGCGAGGCGCCCGCCCCCGTCCTCACCCTGCGCCGGCGCATCTCCGCGGCCGGCGGCGCGGCCAACACGGCGGTCAACATCGCCACCCTCGGCGGCCGGGCGGTGCTGGTCGCCCCGGTCGGCGCCGACGTGGCCGGCGACGAACTGCACGACTGCCTGGACCGGGCCGGCGTCTGGGACCGGACGGTCAGCCAGCCCCACCGGCACACCCCGGTGAAGCGGCGGATGCTGGCCGGCAACCAGATCCTGCTCCGGGAGGACTCCGGCGACCCCGACGACCCGCTCGACGACGACGGCGTGGGTGGGCTGCTCACCGCGCTGGAGTGCGCGACCGAGGAGCTGCGGGCCGCCGCCGGCGGCGGCCCGCCCACCCTGGTGGTCTGCGACTACGGCCTGGGCGCGCTGCCCGCGCCGGTCCGCGCGTGGCTGGCCGCCAACCGCGAGCGGTACGCCACCCTCGCGCTCGACGCCCACGACCTGGCCGACTGGCGGGGCCTCAACCCGACCGTGGTGACCCCCAGCTTCGCCGAGGCGACCCGGTTGCTGGCCCGCGCCGCCGCCGGCTTCGGGGCCGCGCCGCGCCCCGCCGGGCACAACGGCGCCGGCCTGCACCTGGACCACCCGCCGGTCGACCTGGCCGACGGCCCGTCCGAACTCGTCGTCGGCGCGGCCCCCGGCGGCGTCGGCGAGCGCCCCACCGGCACCGGTCGCGGCGCGGCCGGCGGCCTCGACCGGGACGGCCGGACGCCGGGCGCCGCGGCCTGCGGCCCGACCGGGGAGCCGACGCCCGGCGAGGACCGGGTGGCGATGACCGGCGACGGGCTGAGCGTCACCGGCACCGGCGTCACCGTGCAGGCCACCGCCGGAGCGGGCGTCGACCGGGCCGAGCTGGCCGAGTCGCGCCTGGCCGAGCTGCGGGAGCACACCGGCGCCGACGTGGTCGCGGTGACCCTCGACACCGAGGGGGCGGTCGTCGGCGGCGCCGACGGCGAGCCCCGGCGCAGCCACAGCACCCCGGTACCGGCCAGCCACGCGGTCGGCGCCGGGGACGCGTACCTGGCGGCGATGACCCTCGCGCTGGCGGCCGACGCGCCGCTGCCGACCGCGGCCCAACTGGCCCAGCTCGCCGCCACCGTCACCGTCACCGACACCGGCACCTGCGTCTGCCACCGGGACGACCTGCTCGCCGCGCTGGGCTCCGACGGCACCGCCCATCCCACGCTGGTGGGCAAGGACGAGCTGGACGAGCTCGTGGCGGCCCACCGGCACGCCGGCCGCTCGGTCGTCTTCACCAACGGCTGCTTCGACGTGCTGCACCCCGGCCACGTCCGCTACCTGGAACAGGCCCGGGCGCTCGGCGACCTGCTGGTCGTGGCGGTCAACTCCGACGGCAGCGTACGCCGGCTGAAGGGCCCGGACCGGCCGGTCAACCCGGTCGAGGACCGGGTCACCCTGCTCGCCGCGCTCTCCTGTGTGGACCATGTGGTGGTCTTCGAGGAGGACTCCCCGGCCACGCTGATCGAGAGCGTCCGGCCCGACGTGTACGTCAAGGGCGGCGACTACCCGCCGGAGATGGTCCCCGAGGCGCCGCTGGTACGCCGGCTCGGCGGTCAGGTCCGCACCCTCGGGTACGTACCGGACCGGTCCACCTCGGCCATCATCGAGCGGATCCGGGCCCACTCCCCGCAGCCCGACGGCCCTACCCGGGCCGCGCAGCCCGACGGCCACCCGGCCGCCTCGCCGCCGGGTGACCGGGTCACCGGCGGACGGCCGTGAACCGTCCCCTCGACCTCGGCTCACCCACGGAGTTCCGCCGGGCCCGGCAACTGGACGTGCTGATCCCGACCCGGAACCGCCCCGCCGAGCTGGCCGTCACCCTCTCCGGGCTGGCCGCCCAGGAGGACGTGCCCGGGTTCGGGGTGGTGGTCAGCGACCAGTCCGACGGTGACCCGGCGTACGCGCACCCGGCGGCGGCCACCATGGTGCGGGTGCTGCGCCACCGGGGGCATCCGGTGCTGCTGACCCGCCGGTTGCCGCGGCGGGGGCTCGCCGAGCACCGGGCGTACCTGCTCGAGAGGTCCGTGGCCCGGTACGTGCTCTGCCTCGACGACGACGTCTGGTTGGAGCCTGCCACCCTGCGCCGACTGGTCACCGCGATCGGCGAGCTGGGCTGCGGCTTCGTCGGCAACGCGGTGCACGGGTTGTCGTACGCCGACGACGTGCGCCCGGAGACGCACGGGCACTACGAGGAGTGGACCGCATCGCCCACCCCCGAGCGGATCCGCCCGGGCACCCCCCAGTGGCAGCGGGCCGCCATCCACTCGGCGGCGAACCTGCTGCACGTCACGCAGCAGGCCGACCTGCCGCCGGGGGCGTGGCGGGCGTACAAGGTCTCCTGGGTCGGCGGGTGCGTGCTCTACGACCGGGCGGCGCTGGTCGACTCGGGCGGGTTCGACTTCTGGCGCCGGGTGCAGGAGAAGCACCAGGGCGAGGACGTGGCCGCGCAGCTCGCGGTGATGGCCCGCCACGGCGGCGCCGGCGTGCTGCCCAGCGGGGCCTACCACCTGGAGTCGCCGACCACCGTCACCGAGCGGGACGTGGAGGCGTGGGAGGTCGTGCTCGCCGAGTCCGACACCCCGCAGCCGGCGTGAGACGCGGCGCGTTCCCTACCTCCCGAGCAGCTCGGTGGCGGCCTCCAGCACCTCCACGGTGGGGACGTCCGCGACGAACGAGTCGCGGTGCGGGCAGTCGCCGTCGCCCGGCCGGTGGGGGTAGATCCCGGGCGTGCAGTCCACCCCGCACACCGGGCAGCGCGTCGTCCAGGAGGCGATCGGGCGGTGCCGGGCGCGCAGCGGCGTCGCCCCGTTGATCAGGTTGCCCAGCCAGTAGACGCCCACCGTCGCGGTGCCGACCGCGCCGGCCAGGTGCAGCGGGCCGGTGTCGTTGGAGACGACCAGCTCGCAGCCGGCGTAGGCGGCGGCCAGACCGCCCAGGCTGAGCGTGCCGACCTGCGGGCGTACCGGCACGCCGGCCGCCGCGACCACCGCGTCGACCAGCTCCCGCTCGGCGGGAGTGCCGGTGACCAGCACCTCGTACCCGTCGCCGTGCAGCTCGCGGGCCACCTCGGCGAAGCGTTCCGCCGGCCAGCGCCGGCGGGTGTCGGTGGCCCCCGGATGCAGCGCGACCCGGGGCCGGTCCGGCTCGCCGAGCACCTCGCGGGCCTCCGCCCGGTCGGTATCGGTGACCGCCAGCGCCGGGATGATCGTGACGGCGGGCGCGCCGACCAGGGCCACCGCCTCCAGGTAGCGGATCACCTCGTGCTGGTAGTAGACGTACCGGATCCAGCGGTCCAGCGGGGGCGCGTCCTCAGCCCGCAGCCCGGCGGTGACCCGGGCGCCCAGCCGGCTGACGACCGGGTTGGAGTTCGCTCCGCCGCCGTGCAGCTGCAACGCCAGGTCGAAGCGTTCCTTGCCGGCCCGCTCCAGGAAGTCGTCGATGCGGGACGGGGTCTCGTCCGGGCCGGGCTCGCGGATGCCGGGCGCCGGCGGTACCACCAGGACCCGGTCCACCGGGCCGGGCCGGTCGCGCCAGAGCTTCGCGTGCCAGGGCGCGCCGAGCAGCACGATCTCCGCCCCCGGGTACGCGGCGCGCAGCGACTCCAGCGCCGGCAGCAGGAAGATGAAGTCGCCGAGCGCGTTGGCGCGCAGCACGGCGATCCGCTCGACGTCAGGTACCCGCTCGCCCACCGGGCCGAGCAGGGCCGGGGTGGCCACCCGACCCCTACAGCCGGTCGACTTCGCCGGCGGTGGTGTCCGGGTGGTGCAGCTCCCGGTCCGCCGCCGGGTCGGCCGGCAGGGCGGCCGCCGTGTCGCGTCGACCGGCGCGTCCGACGGTGATGGTGCGCGGCGCGGCCCGCTTCGCCCGGGGCAGGTGGACCCGGAGCAGGCCGTGGTCCATCACCGCGTCGATGGCGTCCGGATCCACCCGCGACGGCAGGTCCACCCGGTACTCGAAGCCCCGGGTCTCGAAACCGCCGGGGATGCCGTGGTCGGCGTTGACCTCGGCCTCGGAGCGGGCCCGGACGCAGAGCTCCCGGTCGTCCAGCTCGACGGCGACCTCCTCCGGCGCCACACCGGGCAGCCGGACGATCACCTGCCAGCCGTCGGCGGTCTCGGTCAGCTCGACGTCGGGCGAGCCGCCCCGGGCCCCGCCCACCAGGCGGCTCAGCTCGGAGCGCAGCGACTGGAGTTCACCCATCGGGTCCCAGCCCTGCTGCCGTCCGCGCCATCCCCGCCCGAAACCGCCGGACTGTTCGGTCATCGCATCTCTCCGATCCGTTCGGGGGCCGCCGGGGGCCGCAGTGAGCTGGGAGCGTCCAGGCCGGCGTCCCGGTCCACCCCGACGCCGAGCCGGTCGACCAGTTCCCCGCCGAGCCAGGCGCTGATGCCGAGGATGCCGAGGCCGACCACCTCGATGGCGATCAGCGCGCCGCCGGCCGCCCGGGACTCGGCGTTGAGGCGGACCGCCCAGACGGCGGCGAAGAGCAGGATGACCGCCAGGTTCGCGGCGGCGTGGGTGAGCGCCACCCGCTTGGCGCGGGTGCCGGTCGGGATGGCGAGCAGGTCGAACGTCCCGGCCGCCGCCGCCAGCACGCCACCGACGAGACCGATGGTGATGTTCCAGTACGCCACCTCGGCCAGGAAATCGGGCCCGCCGACCGTGTCCACGATGTCGAAGAGCGCGCCGGTCACCAGCAGCGCCACCGGGAACATCACCAGCATCGGGTGTACGGGGTGGCCCAGGACCTTCAGTCGGCTCTCCATGTCGGGCCTCCACTGCTCGCATCCGGGCGCGCCGTGGATGAAGCGGTACCCCCCGCGCCGGTGGGCAAACCTCATGCTCGCCGCGTCCGCCTAGGCTGACGGCTGGCGGCGCCCGCCCGGGCCGCCGCCACCCGGGTCAACGGACGGGGGAGTCGGACGTGACGGTGGAGATCACCTCCCACGAGGAACTGCGCGAACTGCTGGGGGCGCCGATGCCCCGGGCGATCACCAAGGAACGCACCGTCCTGCACGAGCGGGACCGGCAGTGGCTGGCCGCGTCGCCGTTCTGCCTGATCGCCACCGCCGGGTCGGACGGCAGCTGCGACGTCTCCCCCAAGGGCGACCCGCCCGGCTTCGCCGTGGTGCTGGACGAGGCGACCATCGCGATCCCGGAGCGGCCCGGCAACCGGCGCGCCGACGGCTACCGCAACATCCTGGACAACCCGCACGTCGGGCTGCTCTTCATGATCCCGGGCCGGACCGACACGCTGCGGATCAACGGGCGGGCCCGGCTGGTCCGCGAGGCGGCGTACTTCGACGACATGGTGGTCAAGGGGCACCGGCCGATCCTCGCCGTGGAGGTCGCCGTCGAGCAGATCTTCTACCACTGCGCCAAGGCGTTCCTCCGCTCCGAGCTGTGGCGGCCGGAGACCTGGCAGCCGGAGGTGATGCCGCCCCGCCCCCGCCTGATCAAGGAGGTCGAGGCGCCGGCGGAGACCCTCGCCGACCTGGAACGGCGCTACGGCCCGGCCTACCTCGACACGTTGTACCGGGGGTAGGGGCGGCTGCCGGGCCGTCGCCTGCCGTACGTGTCTCGTGCGGCCCCTTTCGAGCTGATGTCGTGGACGGATCAGCCGACCCCGGCCACGACGTGGCGCGACGGCCGCTCGGGCGGCCGCGCCCGGGACCGTGCCGTCGATCGGGACAGCCGATACTGGGCGGCATGTCCGAGCTGGCACTGCCGATCCGTACCGAACGACTGCTCCTGCGCCGGTACCGGGCCGATGACGTGGATGCCCTGCTCGGGTACTACAGCAACCCGCTCGTCGCCCGCTACATCCCGTGGGAGCCGTGGACGCGCGAGTTCGCGACGACGGTGGTCACCAGGCGGCTGAACAACTCGGCCATCACCGGGCCGGAGTCCCGGCTGGCGCTGGTGGCGGAGCACGAGGGCGAGGTCGTCGGCGACGTGATCCTGTGGCCGGCCGACGACACGCTGTCGCGCGGCGAGATGGGCTGGGCCTTCCACCCGTCGGTGTCGGGTCGCGGGTTCGCCACCGAGGCCGTGCGCGCCTTCATCGACGTGGCGTTCACGCACTGCGGCATGCACCGCGTCTTCGCTCACGTCGATGCCCGGAACGAGGCGTCGGCGCGGCTGTGCGAACGGGTGGGCATGGTGAGGGAGGCGCACCTGCGCCGGGACCACTGGACCAAGGGCGAGTGGACGGACACCCTGATCTACGGACTGCTCGCCGAGCAGTGGTCCGGCAGGGCCTGACGGTGGAGAGGATGCACGTATGGCCGCGCGCCCTGGCCGGTGCGGGCCTGCTGCCGTCGATCATGGCTGCTGCTCATCTGACCCTGACCCGGTTCGACGGTCCGGTCTGGTGGGTGGTGGTGTGGCTTCCGGTACTGCTCGCGGCCTTCCCGCTGGCCGTTGTGCACCCTGAGCCGTTCTGGGTCGCCTGCCTGGCGAGTGCGGTGCTGTTGATCGTCCTGGCGGTCCCCGGCTTCTGGTTCGGGTACTACCTGCACCTTCCGGCCGCGCTCGTGCTCTTCACCGCGGCGGCCGCGGATCCGCGACGCGCGCCGTGGCGGGCTCGGGTGGCGGTGGCGATCGGCGGGCTGCTGGCGGCGACGGCAACCGCGCTGTACGCCTGGGCGTGGGCCCACTCCTGACGCGGACTGCCACGTCGGGGACCGAGGTGGCGCCTCAGCGTTGCGCGCCTGTGCTGATGGTGACCATGATTGCGCGGTCGCCATACCTAGAACTACTATGCATTGCAGTTCTAGGGTCAGGGGGGGCACGTGCACATCACCAAGGATCTCGTCGCGGCGTCGGCGACGCCGCTCGTGCTGGGGATCCTCGCCGAGGGCGAGAGCTACGGCTACGCGATCCTCAAGCAGGTCAACGAACTGTCGGGCGGGCAGCTGGAGTGGACCGACGGCCTGCTCTATCCGCTGCTGCACCGCCTGGAGCGGTTCGGCCACGTCGAGTCGGCCTGGGAGACCCCGCCGGGGGGACGCCGCCGCAAGTACTACCGCATCACCGACCAGGGCCGGGCGGAGCTCGCCGAGCAGCGCCGCCAGTGGGCCGCCGTCGTCGACGCCCTGCGGAACGTCTGGAACACGACCCAGTCGATCAAGCCGATCATGGCACCGGCGTGGGAGGTGGGACGATGATCGCCGACAGCGACCTGGAGGGTCAGATCGCCGAGTGGCGGGCCTACACCCAGCGCCGCCGGGAGCTGCACCACACCGATGCCGAGGAGCTGGAAGATCACCTCCGCAGCCGGATCACCGAGCTGACCGAGGCCGGCCTCCGAGCCGACGAGGCGTTCCTCATCGCCGTCAAGCGCATGGGCAGCCTCGACGAGCTGTCGCGGGAGTTCGCACGGGAGCATTCCGAGCGGCTGTGGAAGCAGCTGGTGCTGCCCGGAGAGCCGGACTCGGCCGTCGCCGCCCGGTCCCGCCGCGAGCTGCCCGTCATGGTGCTCTGCGCGGCCGTCGCGGCGCTCGCGATCAAGGTGCCGAGCTGGTTCGGGCTGGACTTCTCCGAGGACGACGCCGGCTTCTACGCGCGAAACTTCAGCCTCTTCGCGCTGGCGCCACTGGCCGCGTACTTCGCCTGGCAACGCCGGGTCGGTCTCCGCACCATCGGCGTGCTCGCCGCGCTGTTCGTACTCGGCGCGGTCGCCGCGAACGCCTATCCGCTGGACGGTGACTCGCAGAGCCTCGTGCTCACGACGATCCACCTGCCGCTCGCGCTGTGGCTGGTGGTCGGCGTCGCCTACACGGGCGGTGACTGGCGTTCGGGCCGGCGGCGGATGGACTTCATCCGGTTCACCGGGGAGTGGCTGATCTACTTCGCCCTCATCGGACTGGGCGGCGGCGTGCTCACGGCCTTCACGGTCGGCACCTTCGGTGCCATCGGCCTCGACGCCGAGGGATTCGTCGAATCGTGGCTGCTGCCGTGCGGCGCCGTGGCCGCGGTCATCGTGGCGGCCTGGCTGGTGGAGGCGAAGCAGAGCGTCATCGAGAACATGGCGCCGGTGCTGACCCGCGTATTCACCCCGCTCTTCGCGGCCGCCCTGCTGGCCTTCCTGGTCGCCTTCATCTGGACCAACAACGGCATCGACGTCGAACGCGACGCGCTGATCCTCTTCAACCTGCTGCTCGTCATCGTGCTGGGCCTGCTGTTGTACGCCATCTCCGCCCGTGACCTCACGGCCCGGCCCGGTCTCTTCGACCGCCTGCAGCTCGCGCTCGTCGTCAGCGCCTTGATCATCGACGTCCTGGTGCTGCTGGCCATCACCGGCCGGATCACCGAATTCGGCTTCAGCCCCAACAAGAGCGCCGCCCTGGGCGAAAACCTCATCCTGCTCACCAACCTGGCGTGGTCGGCGTGGCTGTTCATCGGCTTCGTACGTGGCCGGATGCCCTTCGCCCGCCTGGAACGCTGGCAGACCCGTTACCTGATCGTGTACGCCGTCTGGGCCTGGACAGTCGTCCTCGCCTTCCCGCTCGTGTTCAACTTCGCCTGAACCGGATCCGGCCCGCTCACCCTGCCCGTCACCGGACAGGGTGAGCGGGCCGATCGGCCGGTGGTCGGCCGGCGCGCAGTACCAGCCGCCGCCACACCCGCCGGATGGCCTGATTCGGTCGACACCACGCTCGGCATCCTCGACCTTCTCGGGCTGGAGCTGCCGACGGGACGCGCCATCGTGGCCGGCACCAGCGCCAGGCCGACGAGCTCAACCGACAACGGACCGAGCAGTACCGCCCGAACCCCACCACGCGGCCGGCCCGGCGGACCGACGGGTGACCGTGCGGTTCGGCGCCGCGCGTGGGTCCCCGTTGCCGCCCCCATGATCGCGCTGGATTCAGGAAGTAGTGGCTTCCCCGCAAGTTCGAGGCCACTACTTCCTGGATCGAGCAAGATCATGGGGCCGCGCCCTGTGGGGTTTCCGTGTGCGTGGCGCTGGCTTCGAGCAGGGGCGCTGGTCTCATGGATGGCTGTACCGTCGCTGGGTGAAGCGCGAGGAGCTGACGTCTCTCCTTGGCAGCGACGCTCCGGCCAACGCGGCGTGCCGGGCGGCCCTCGAACAGGGCGCGTCCTTCCACATCTGGGACGGATCGATCCCTGCCAGCACCCTCGCGCCCGCGTATCGGCGGCGGGAGGCGATCACCAGAGGACGGGGCATCCCGACGCTCGGCTTCGCCGTGGCGGTCGAGACGCTCGACGCGCTTGGCGATCAGCCGGTACGGCTCGGGGGCGTCAGGCAGCTCGAGCCCCCGTACCATTTCCAGCTCTTCCTGTCGGCTGATGCGACCTCAGTCCTCGCGTGCCTTGCTGTGGATCAACAATGTCAGGCGCGCAGGCGCTGATCTGCCGAGTGTGCCGGTAGCACCACGTAAGCGCAGGCTGCGCCGTCAATGCTCGTCTGCCGTTTGCGTTGCTCGTCGGCACGATCAACTTTGGCAAGTCAGAATTCCGACCCATCAACACGGCGGATCTCACCTTGGCCGCCGGTCGTGTTCAGGATTGTCCTAGATCTCTACGGGTCCCAAACTCTTCGAGCGTGCGAGGAGCTTTCAGGTCGCCGCTACGATGCAGCCGCCGAGGCAGGTCGCACCGACGGAGGGCGCGGATGCTTGGATCCAAGAGAGCGGTGAGGACGAAGACGGCCATCTGGCGCTACAGACTATGGCGATACCGGCTCACCACCGTCGGCCTGGTTCTAGCCTCCTTCGGGTTGGCCACGGCGCTGGTAGATCCGCCTCGGCCGGTCAGTGTGATTGCGGGCCTCGCTGGCGCTACTCTCTCCTTCATGGAGACCCGGGCCAATCGCCGCCGTTCAGGCGAATTGCGGTTCCAGCCACGGGAAGGCGACACCTACCGGGATGTAATCAGCCATACGGGGTTTCTCGGGCCGAGCGTGGAAAGCGCCCGTGACGTAGGGGTAATGCTGGACCGCGAGAACGCCGAACTGCGCAAGCGTCCCATTCGGGCTATTGTCCAAACCCCTGATTACCGGCTTCCCCGTGACCTGAGAACCTGGTCCCTCGACTACCTGACTCGCCGAGCCAAGACAGGAAAGATTTACAACGACCGGGGCCTCTGTCTGGCGTCGGACCTGCTCGGCGACGACGTCGTCAAGCTGAGGGCCGGTCGCTACTTCGACTTCATGTGCAGCAATCTGCTCGCCCCCTTGGACATCTGGGAGGCGGGGCGGAAGGGACCAGTCCTCCGTGGGCGAGATCTCATACTCGACGTCGAAGGCCGGCTGATCTCATTCAAGCGCAGTCGGTTGGCGAACCTGATCGGCGTATCGACGCTGGCCTTCACCACCGACGGGCAGTTGCTCCTGGTGGCGCAAACCTCCGACAACATCGGCAGTCCGGGCCTGCTCGCCCCTTCCGGCTCGGGCGCGCTCGAACCCAGGGATGTGCCTCGCGACATGGCCGACTGGACCATCCAGAGGATCCTTGTCAACGGGGCTGAGCGCGAGCTGCGGGAAGAGTGCCACCTGAAGGCAAGCGAAATAGCAGACAGCTCTGTCGTTGGCCACGGTCGGTGGATCAGCCGGGGAGCCATGCCCGAGTTCTGCGCGGTAACCCTCCTCAGCCTTACAGGTGACCAGGTGCTCGACCGGTCACCCCGGCGGGTAGAGCGGTCGTACGTTCACGAAGTCATGCCGGTCGGCCTCGCGCCTCTGCGGCTCTGGGATGCCAGCCGACCACTCGAGATGCTGCCGCGGAAGCATCGAGACGCCGTCTCCTGGCCCCTGGCACTTGGGCTGGCCTGCCTGGCGGAGTGCATCAATGATGAGTCCTGGCCCCTCCGCAAGGAATTGTTGGCCCGACTGAAGGGGTAGGCGCCCTTCACAGCTGGCGCTCGATTCGTGTGCGGTCGCGGCCCGGGATCATCATCCTGCGAACCAGATGCTGTCGCATTCCCCGCTGTCCCATTGGGAACGGGCACGCCCGGTGACTCACCTCCCAAGGCACTAATTGTCGAGGATGCGGGCCTTCTGGGCTTCGTACTCGGCTTCGGTCAGCGCGCCGGCCTCCTTGAGCTGGTGCAGCTTCTCCAACAGGACAACCTGGTCATCGTGCGAGCGCTGCCCGCCGACCTCCTCGCCGATCTTCCGCGCCCACCAGCTGTCGTGGACCCGGCCCCAGACGATCGAGACGATGACGAGAACGATGATGACGAGGATGACCTCCATGGCACGTAAGCGTAGGAAGGCTGGGCAACATTCGGCGGGCCACGACCTGCCTTGACCTGCACCGTCGCACCGGTCACCAGGTCCGGCAACTGACCGTGTCGACCAATGCCGGCGGCGGCTGGCCGTCCTGGCTGCACGGGTGGCTGTACAGAACCGACTAGAGGAAGTCTCTCCAGAAGATGACGGTGACTCCCGGCTCCTGATCTCGGTCCGGCGCGCCGGCTCCGAATGCACTGCTGTGCCCCGGCCGCGTGCTGATGGGCGCGGGCGTTGGGCCGAATCCACCGACACGTCCCAGGTGATCCTGCCTGCCCCGTCGGCAAGGGTCTGCAACGCGGTGAGCAGCTGCTTCCAGGTTCCAACGCGCTGCCACCTGCGGATCTCCGATACGCCGAACGATCACTCCAGTTCGGGCACCACCGCCGGCTCGACGGGCCCTAGCATCGTCGGCATGGCAGCGCGGCTCGTTCAAATCAACATGAAGGCTCGGGACGACTCCGCGCTGGGCGGTTTCTGGGCGGAGGCGCTCGGCTGGGGAGTCTCCAGCGAGGAACCCGGCGTGACCAACCTCGAACCCGAGGGCTTCGTCTACCCCGACCCCATCGCTGTCTGCCTCGACCTCGTCGTCTCCCCGGAACCCAAGACGGTGAAGAACCGCGTGCACGTCGACCTCGCCACCAACTCGACGGCCCATCAGGCGGAGGTGGTCACGCGCCTGAAGGACCTCGGCGCAACACCCGTCGACGTGGGCCAGGGCGACGTCCCATGGACGGTCATGGCCGACCCGGAGGGCAACGAGTTCTGCGTGCTGGACCCGGACTCTCGGCGCCACCGCCATCGACCTGGGCCAGAACGACGTCCCGTGGACGGTCCTCGCAGACCCGGAAGGCAACGAGTTCTGCCTCCTCACCCCAGGCTGACCCGAACCCTCGTCAGCCGCTCACCATGGCCACCAGCCGGGACTTTGCGACGCGCCCTGGCTGCGGACCGCTCACCCTCGTGATCCGTCGCCTCGGCCGTACTGTCCGGCTCGATGCAGAAGGGTCGGCAACTACTGGTCGCAGCTCTCTACTCGTCCGCCGCCGCGTCAGTCCGTCCAGCGCCGTTGCTGTCACCCGTTGCTGTCATCGCCGTGTTCCTCGATCAACCACTGCGCGACCGCTCTCTTGACCGCCCGAAAGCGGATCTCCTCGTCGGGCCCCGGGCGTTGTCAACCTCGGAAAACAGCAGAAGTTCAGGCCGATGACCTGGGCTTCGGTACCGAGCCGCCGGACGGAAGCGAACCGTCGACCTACGCATTACGAGATCAAATTGCCGCTCCGACGACCTGGGCAATCGGGGGCCTAGCAGCGGAAACGCCTCTCGACACGTCACACCACTCCCTCACTGTCCGCCGGCCTCTTGCGGACTGGATGCGGACCGCTGACCCCCCTGATCCGTAGCCTCGACGCGAGGCCGGTCACGGATGGGGCAACGACTTGGGGTGAGCGACGGCTAATATCTCCACGTTTGGCCTGCAGCGGGGAGGAAAATCTACATGCGATGGAAGCTACCGGCCGGCGTCCTAATGGCGCTGGCCTTCCTGGTTCCGGCGGCGCCGGCGATGGCTCAAACCGAACCGCCCGTGCTGAACGAGGCCTGCCAAACGGTCGAGCGCAAGGTGTACAAGGATATCCGCGAGCTTGTCACCATCGACCTGGATACCGCCACCAATGTAGAGGTGCGCGTGTTGGCCAGCCAGATCCTGGCCGCGGCGAACGCCGACTCGTTGCCCGTTCTGCCTAACGCCATTCAGGAGCGCCTGGACGGCACCGCGGATGATCTGCGCGCATTCCTCAAGGCGGACGTGCAGAACGCTTGGTCAACGGCTCTACGGGTCACGGTGGTCCGGACGTTGACGGGCGCTGGTGCCAACGTGAAGGCGGCCGCGCAGAAGGCGCTTGATGAGGGGACCGTCGATGCCTACCTGGCTTACCTGAACAACGGCCTGTACGCCGCACGTGCGCTCGACTGCGCGTCTCAGCCCGCACCGACAGCAACGTCTCAGCCCACGCCTACACCGAGCACCACGCCCAGCCCCACGACGACCATTGCACCGACTCCTGCTCCCTCCGCCAGCCTGGGCGCCCCCGGCGGCGGCGAGGGCGGTGGGCTGCCCGTCACCGGTGACGAAACCGCTACCGTGGCCGGCATCGGCGGTGCTCTTCTGCTCCTCGGCGGCGCTGGCTACCTGATCGGACGCCGACGCCGTTCCCGCTTCGTGGCATAGCCCGCTCGACGCGCCCGGCTCGACGCTTCGTCGGGCTGGGCGCGATCGGCGCTGTGCTTGGCGCGGATCGTCGCGGCCAGTGCTCGGAACTGACCATCCCCACACACTTGCAACTCGCCACAACCTCGCGCTCTGGCGAGGCGCAGCCGGCGACCCCGCCAATGCCGTCACCGAGCACGAGCAGCTCCTCGCCGACTATGTACGGGTGCTCGGACCTACCACCCTCACACACTCGTCACCCGTAACAACCTCGCCGGCTGGCGGGGACGGGTCGGCAGCCCCGACCACCCAGCTTCCTGAGCCTGCTGTCCCGTACCAACGGTTGACGGCTGTTGTCGCGCGTCTCGCTGACTTCCTGCTGACTGACGACCGTCAGGGCTCAGCCCGACGGGCGCCCTCGTCCAGCCCCGCTCGCCTCGCCCGGTACGATCGCGAGCTTGTTCGCACTGCAGGGAGCCCATGAGATCCGCGTGCGGCCGCCCCGGCAGTTCCCATGCTGAGAGTAGGGCTCGTCAATGGCATGCCGTATCAGTGAGCTCGTGCTCAAGTGCCGCGACCCCGAGGTGCTGGCGCGGTTCTGGTGCGAGGTCCTGGACTTCATAGAGCTCGATCGCGAAGAGGGGGTCTACATCGAAGTAGGCCCGCGCGAAGGGTTCGGCGGCCCGCAGCCGACGATCTTCCTCATCCGCAACGACGAGCCGAAGAACGGGCATGCCCGGCTGCATATCGACGTCAACCCCACCGACCGCGATCAGGACGCCGAGCTCGAGCGCCTCCTGGCCGCCGGGGCCAAACTCGTCGACATCGGTCAGCCTGAGGATGCGTCCTGGCACGTCCTCGCCGATCCAGAAGGCAACGAGTTCTGCCTGCTCAAGCGCCGCCTCGACCCACTCTGACGGCCCTCGCTCAAAACGATCGACGCAGCCGCCACCCCGCAGCCGCCGACAAGATCTGGCGACCCCATCAATAGCTGGGGGGCCGGGTGGATGCTCGACCCGCCCCGTGTCGCATGCGTGTCGGTGAGGCATTGACCCAGCCAGCGGAACCTCGCCATCCCGTCGCCGTCGACCCGCCCTTGTGGGAGCGGGCCGCCGTCGGGGCCGCCACGTCAAGACGGCCTTGACGCACGGACGGACGCTGGCGGTCCCGGCGGCGGTCTGCTCGGCTCGCCTCGGTTCTTCGGCGGTGGGATGGCGCTACCGCAACCACCCACGGACCGCGACCCGCCGACGGAGCCCCGGCCATCCTGGAGCCGGAACGCCCCCGCCGGAGGCGCCCTAGCCGCAACCCCGCGACCGCCGCCAGCTCGCCGACGCGGCCGGCGTGCGCTCCCTTACGCCGCGCGGGCACGTGGCCGCGCGGCCCGGCCGGCTGCCGGCCCACCCCTCACTCGTCAACGATCTGTCGTTCTGCGGCGGCCCCCGGGCTTCCCGCTGTCCGCGCCAGCCGCCGGGCGCCAGGCGTGACGGCCGCAGAGCGATAGCGGCAGCGGCCGGCGCGCGCCCAGGCGGCGGCGCGTGCGGCCGTTGCGGGCCGCCTTGAAGACGTACAGAAAGTTTGAACCAACTTCGGCGGCAGCCGGCTGTCCTCCGTCGGGTGAGGTGCGACAGTCGTCCGCCAGGTGATCTGCGACAGCCGAGAGTGCGGGTCGCGGCTAGATCAGCGTGCTCGACCGACGTGTGCGTTAGGTTACGTCGATCAGTTTGTCGAGCGCGCCGTCGTGCTGGTCGTCGTATCGGTGCGGGCGCCTAGCACCCGGCCGGCCCGGGCCACAGGAGGCGACATGTCCGACGAGATCAGGCTCAGCGCGGTCACCCTGGACTGCCCGGACGCCGTCGGCTTGGCGGAGTTCTACGCCAGCATCACCGGCGGAACCCTGACACACGCCGGGGACGGCTGGGCATGCGTGCTGAGCCCGGCCGGGCGGATCAACTTCCAGACTGTGCCCGGATACACGCCACCCGCCTGGCCCGACCCCACCTCGTCGATCATGATGCATCTCGACTTCATGGTCGTGGACCGAGACGCCGCCGAGGCCCGCGTGCTCGCTGCCGGAGCAACAAGGTACGACTTCCAGCCCAACAGCGAACAGTGTTACGTCTACGCCGACCCGGCTGGCCACCCGTTCTGCCTGACCACCTGGGAGGCCACGGCTACACCAACTCAGCCCGGCTGATCGAGCCGCGCAGACGAAGGCCACGGTGCTGCTCACGGGCGGATCACCGCACTCCGTACCAGCCCCGAGGTACCCCGCTCATCGCAGATCCGTGCGTTGGCCGCCCGTCTTCGCGGCGAGTATCGGCACCCCAATCCATCCACGCAACGACTACCGCTCGTTCCGATCGATCATCCGGCAGGCTGCCTGCGGCATGTGCGGCTGCACGACCTCCGGCACACAGCGGCCAGCGTCCTCCTCGCCCAGGGCGTGCCCGCGCGCGTGGTCATGGAGATCCTCGGCCATTCGCAGATCAGCGTGACCCTAAACATCTACGCCCATGTCGCGCCTGAGATCCGGCGTGAAGCCGCGTCGCCTCTTGAGGGGGCGCTGTGGTCGGGTGAGTGAGGTTTGGCTGCTCGCTTGGCTGTTCGGCCACTCGACGGCAAGCAAAAGGCCCAGGTCATGATCGGCGATCTAGCCGGTGACCTGGGCCTTTCTGTGGAGCCGCCTGACGGAATCGAACCGTCGACCTACGCATTACGAGTGCGTCGCTCTAGCCGACTGAGCTAAGGCGGCAACGATCGTCAAGTGTACGCCACGTCCCGCCGACCGCCCCAGGGGGTTCCCCGCCGACCGGATCCGGACATCGGACGCGATCGGCACGTTCGCGGGAGAGCGGTCGCTGCGGGTCGGTACTACGCTGCGGCGGGTGAGCGACGATCACGCCGAGTACGCGCCGGGCGAGCGGGCCGCTCGCCGGCCGCGGAGCACCGACCCGATCGAGCTGGGTTTCACGCCGCGCAAGCCGGTGCCCTGGCTGGCGCCGTTCCTGCTGGTCAGCACCGGCATCCGTACGCTGCTGGCGATGCTGTTCGGGGCGTACCTGGACAAGCGGGAGCTGCAGAACGCCCTGGACGCGAAGATCGCCAAGCAGGTCGGGCCGGACGGCGGGCTCTGGTTGGACTACGTGGCCGACCTGGGCGACGGCTTCAACGCCACCTACTCGGTGGCGTACCTGCTCGCCCAGCCGGAGCTGGAGGTGGACGGGCACCGGCTGCCGCGGGCGCGGACCCTGGTGATGGGGGGCGACCAGGTCTACCCGTCGGCGGCCTACGAGGCGTACGAGGACCGGTGCAAGGGGCCGTACCAGGCCGCGCTGCCGGTGGCGCCGCCGGAGCGGCCGACGCTCTTCGCCGTCCCCGGCAACCACGACTGGTACGACGGCCTGACCGCCTTCCTGCGGCTCTTCGTCCGGTCCCGGGACCGGAACTTCGGCGGCTGGGCCACCGGCCAGTCCCGCTCGTACTTCGCCGTGGAGTTGCCGGCCGACTGGTGGCTGCTCGGCATCGACGACCAGTCGGGGTCGTACCTCGACGACCCGCAGCTCGCCTACTTCGACGAGGTGGCCCGCCGGCTGGGGCCGCAGTCCCGGGTCATCCTGGCGGTGCCGGCCCCGACGTGGGTGAAGTCCGTCGACCATCCCACCGCGTTCGACTCGATCGACTACTTCATCCGTACGATCATCAAGCCCACGGGCGCGCACGTGCGGCTGCTGGTCTCCGGCGACCTGCACCACTACGCCCGGTACGCCGGGCCGGAGCGTCAGCTGATCACCTCGGGGGGCGGCGGGGCGTACCTCTATCCGACGCACAAGCTCCCGGAGCGGATCGAGGTGCCGCCGAAGGACACGCTGGCCCGCCGGGCCAGCGCCACCCGCCCGTACGACCTGGTCGGCCGCTACCCGGACGCGGCCCGCTCCCGCCGGTACGGCTGGGGCATCTTCCCCCGGCTGCCGTTGCGCAACCCGGGCTTCACCACGCTGCTCGGGACGCTGCACACACTGCTGATGCTGGCCATGGCGGGTGTCGCGGCGAACCGGCCGGGGACCACCGAGCAGCGGCTGTTCAGCGTGCCGCTGGCGGTCATGCTGGCGGTGACGCTGCTCGCGGCGGCCTTCTTCGCCAAGCCGCCGAGCGCGGGTGGCAAGCGGCACGCCCGGCACTGGATCCTCGGGGTCGGCCACGGGGTCGGGCACGTCGGGCTGGCCGCCGCCGGCACCTGGGCCTGGTTGGCGCTGCCCTTCTACGACTGGCCGTGGCCGCTGCCGGCGGTCGCCGCCGCGGTCGTCTACGGCCCGGTGACGGGTCTGCTGTCCAGCCAGTTGGTGGCGGCGTACCTGCTGGTCGCCGGGGCGTTCGGGGTGAACCTCAACGAACTCTTCGCCGGACAGGGCATCGAGGACGCGAAGTCGTTCCTCCGGATGCGCATCGACCCCGACGGCACGTTGACGATCTACCCGATCGCGGTGGACCGCGTGCCCCGCAGCTGGCAGCTCAACCCCGACCAGTCCCCCACCGCCTCCTGGCTGACCCCGAGGAGCCCGCTGACCCCCCGCCTGGCCGAACCTCCGATCACCCTCAGGTGACGCGCCGACCGCACGGGAGGGAACGGGTTCAGGGAGTGTAGTGCTGGTCGTGGGCCTGACGCGGGGCGCAGACGGAGGCGCGGCTGCACGAGCAGCGGGAGCCGTCGGCGTCCAGGCGTACGGTGACGGCGTCCCTGGGGACGCTGTGCCCGACCACCTTGCCGTCGCCCTCGGGGGTGGTCACCCGGCTGCCGATCGCCGGGGCGGACTCCTGGAAGCGCTGGTAGAGCGGATGCTCGTACTTCAGGCAACACATCAACCGGCCGCAGGCGCCGGAGATGCGCAGCGGGTTCAGCGGCAGGTCCTGGTCCTTCGCCATCCGGATGGTCACCGGCTCGAAGTCGTTGAGGAAGGTCGCGCAGCACAGGTCGCGGCCGCAGGAGCCGATGCCGCCCTGCACCTTGGCCGAGTCGCGGGCGGAGAGCTGTCGCAGCTCCACCCGGCAGTGCAGGGTCGCGCCCAGGTCGCGAACCAGGGAGCGGAAGTCCACCCGGTGCGGGGCGGTGAAGTAGACCGTGGTCCGGTCACCGCCGCCGTCGGCGGTCGCGAAGACGTGGTCGACGGCGACCACCTTCATCGGCAGACCGTGCTCCCGGATCAGCCGCTTGGCGGCCACCTTCGCCTCGGCCTTGCGCCGGCGCAGCAGCTCGTCGCGGCGCAGGTCCTCCTCCTGCGCCAGCCCGGCCAGCTTCGGGAAGCCGTCGGTCTCCTCGGTGACCCACTGCGCGGCCCAGACGCACTCGGCCACCTCGGGCCCGTCGTCGGTGGGGACCAGCACCCGGTCGCCGACCTGCGGGCGCAGCTCCCCCGGGTCCAGGTAGTAGAGCCGCCCGTACCGGTTGAAGCTGACCGCGCAGAGCATGCCCATGCCCTCCACCCTACGACGGACCGCCGGTGTCGGCCCGTCCGCCCGTCGCGGGACGGTCACCCGCAGTCAGCGGATCACCCGGGCAACGCCGTCGTGGCGGAACACGCCGCCGCCCACCTGCCCCCGCCACGTCGACTCGGCCAGGCTCGGCGACCACTGGCGCAGCAGCGTCTCGGCGCCGTCGTAGGCGACGCCGAGCACCGAGAGCACCCGGGTGGCGATCTCGGCCGCCGCGAGGGCGTCGGCGGCCGAGCTGGTCGCCGCGAGCACCCGCACCGCCTCGGCCGAGCCGAGCACCTCGGCGAGCACCCGGGCCACCGCTAGCCGGCTGCCCTCCACCCAGTGGGCGAGCGCGTCGGCGTACCCGGCGGTCGCCTCCAGGCGACCGACCAGGCTCTCCGGCCCCTCGTCCAGGTGGCGCAGCAGGGCCACCCGGGTCTCGTCGTACGCCGACGCGGCCGGCCCGGTCCAGCCACCCGGGTCGGTCAGGGCGGCGCAGGCGTCGTCGTACCCCCCGACGAGCCGGCGCACGGCGTGCCCGGCGGTCGCCAGCGGCGCGGGACTGAGGTCGAGGAAACCGCGCAGCGCCTCGCCCGGCAGCACCTGCATGCGGCGCAGCAGCGGCCAGACGGGATGGCCGTCGGGGGCGCCGGCGGCGAGCCGGATGTCGACCCGGCCGAGCAGGTCGAGGCCGGGTTCGGCGAGCCGGTCCAGGGCGTCCATCACGCCTCCCCGGCCAGCCGTCGGCGGGCGGCGTCGTCGGCGCCGGCGTAGCGGTCGGCGGCGCTGCGCACGGCGGCGGCCGTGGCGGCGAGCCGGGCGGCGGCCGCGGCGGCCTCGCGGGCCCGGTCCCCGGTGGCGGTGGTCCACTGCCGGTGCAGGGCGCGGCCGATCTCGCCGGGCCGGCCGGCGGCGTGCGCTCCGAACACCGGGTGGGCCGGGTCGCCGGCGGTCACCCGGCGGGCGAGCACGGCCAGGGTGTCGCTCGCCTCGTCCAGTCGGGCGGCGAGGGTGTGCAGCGCGTCCATCTCAGGCCCCCGCCAACGGCCGGTACGCCGCGAAGGTCTCGTTGTGCAGCTTCTCCCGGGCCCACTGCGCGGCGTCCGCCGCGGCGGTGACGGCGGCCTGCACCGAGCCGGCGACCTCCCGGGCGGGCCGGGTGTGCAGCGGCCCGAGGAACCGGACGTCGGTGATCCTTCCCCCGGCGGTCACCACGACCTCGACCAGCCCGTCCGGTGAGCGGACGGTGACCTCGACGGTGGCCACCGCCTGGTCGAACTCGGCCTGGAGAGATTCGATGCGGCGGTAGCGCCGCACCGCCTCCTCGATCCACGCCTCGTCGATCTCTCCGCGCGGCATCGGTTCTCCCCCCCGGCCAGCTTCACCCAGCGTGTCGCCACGGTCACCGCGGCACACCGGACCGTACCGCACGCAAACAACACGTGTCGATGCCCGGTGGACGACGGTCAGCCGCGCCAGAGGGTGAGCATCATCGCCTCCACCGCGATCCGCGGCTTGACGTTCGCCTCGATCGCCGCCCGGCACGCCAGCACGGCCTCCAGCCGCCGCAGCGCCCCCTCGGCGTCCCACTTCTGCGCGCCGGCCCGGGCCACGGCGGCGGTGTCGGTGTGCACCGGCTCGACCGGCGCGCCCAGCGCCATGGTGAGCGCGTCCCGGTAGAAGCCGGCCAGGTCCACCAGGGCCCGGTCCAGCGCGTCCCGCTGGGCCCGGGTGGCCCGCGACTTCTGCCGCTTCTCCAGGTCCTTGAGCTGCCCGGCGGCGCCGCGCATGGCGCCGGCCGCGCCCCGGCCGGTGCCGCCCGCGCCGAGCGCGGTCTGCAACGCGGCCCGCTCGGCCGCGTCCGCCTCCGCCACGGCCGCCTCGGCCTCCGCCTCGGCGGCCTCGATCAGGGCCGACGCGGCGTCCAACGCGGTGCCGACCCCGGTCAGCCGGCGGGGCACCGCGAGCACCGCGTCCCGGCGTTTGCGCGCCTCCGGGTCGCGGGCCAGCCGCCGGGCCCGACCCACGTGCCCCTGCGCGGCCGCCGCCGCCCACTGCGCCACGTCGGGCGCGATGCCGTCCCGATCCACCAGCACCTCGGCCACCGCGGCGGCCGGCGGCTGCCGCAACGGTACGAGCCGGCAGCGCGACCGGATGGTCACCGAGATGTCGTCCGGGTGGGTGGACGGGGCGCAGAGCAGGAAGACGGTTCGCGGCGGCGGTTCCTCGATGGCCTTGAGCAGCGCGTTGCCGGCCGCCTCGGTGAGCCGGTCGGCGTCCTCGATGATCACCACCTGCCACCGGCCACCGGACGGGGTGCTGGCCGCCCGGAGCACCAGGGCGCGCATCTCGCCCACGCCGATGGAGAGCCCCTCGGGCACCACCAGCCGCACGTCGGCGTGGGTGCCGGTCAGCGTGGTGTGGCAGCCGGGGCAGTCGCCGCAGCCGGTGCCGTGCACGCACTGCAGCGCGGCGGCGAAGGCGCGGGCGGCCACCGAGCGGCCGGAACCGGGCGGTCCGGTGAAGATCCAGGCGTGCGTCATGCCCGCCGACGGGTCGACACCGTCGCCCGGTTCGTCCTCCCGCGCGGTGCGGCGCAGTACGGCGGCGGCGGCCGCGGCGGCGTGGCGCAGCGTCGCCACCGCCTCGTCCTGACCGACCAGGTCGGCGAAGACGTCCGGCATCAGGTCCGGTGCTCCATCGTCACGAGCTCCGCGTCGGATAACTCGGGCTGCACCGAGGTGTCCGGGCCGTGCGCGGGGCGCGGGTGCACGATGCCCGCCGGATCGGTCAGGAGTTCCTGCACCCGGCCGGCGACCAGCTCGGAGATCTCCTCCGCCGGGCGGGCGGCGTCGAGCACCAGGTAGCGCTTCGGGTCGTTGGCGGCGAGGTCCAGGAAGGCGTACCGGACCCGCTCGTGGAAGGCGACGGACTCGGCCTCCAGGCGGTCGGCGCCCTGGCTGCGGGCGGCCACCCGGGACAGGCCGGTGTGCGGGTCGACGTCGAGGAGCACCACCAGGTCGGGCTTGAGCCCACCGGTGGCCCAGGAGGAGAGCCAGGAGACCTCCTCCACCGGCAGGGTACGGCCGGCGCCCTGGTAGGCCAGCGAGGAGTCGACGTACCGGTCGCTGACCACCACCGCGCCCCGGGCCAGCGCCGGCCGGACCACGGAGGCGACGTGGTGCGCCCGGTCGGCGGCGTAGAGCAGCGCCTCGGCGCGCGGGGACAGCGCCTCCGTGAGGGACGGGTCGAGCAGCAGGGAGCGGATCCGTGCGCCCACCGCGGTGGCGCCCGGCTCGCGGGTGACCACCACGTCACGACCGTGCCCGCGCAGCCGGACGGCGAGCGCCTCCAGCTGGGTGGACTTGCCGGCCCCCTCGCCGCCCTCGAAGACCACGAAGAGGCCGGTGGAGACGAACGGCTCCGCCGGCATCAGCGGGCGGCCCCGGATCGAGCCCCACAGGTCGGCGAGGACGGGCACGCCCTTCTTGTCGTCCATCTGGCCGAAGGCGCTGATCCCGGCGAAGATGCCGGCGGCGCCCGCGGCGAGCAGCAGCAGGCGGGTCGAGGAGACCGAGATGCCGAGGTCGGCGATGGTCAGCTTGCGCGAGCCGCCGACGCCGACCAGGAGGCTGCTCAGCCCGATGGCGAGGATCAGCACCAGCCGGGTGCCGATCTGCACCACCGCGAAGACCCGGCCGCGCACCTCGTCGGCGACCTCGCCGCCGAGCAGCGTGGTCCCGGCGAGGAAGGCCATGCCGGCGCCGGCGCCGACCAGGATCGCGCCGAGCATCGCCATCGACAGGTGGATGGCGAAGGCGAGGGTCATCACCGCGGCGCTGGCCAGCACGATGCTCATGCCGAACCAGCGGCGCCGGGACATGTCCCGAACGATCATCGGGCCGAGCCCGATGCCGATCGCCAGACCGATGAAGATCGCGCCGAAGAGCAGGTAGAACGCGGCGTCACCGGCGCCCAGCGAGGCGGCGAAGAACTTGGCCGTGCCGATCACGATGCCACCGCCGGCGAACGCGCCGAAGATGCCGAGCACCAGGCCACGGACCAGCGGGGTCTGGCCGATGTACTGCCAGCCCTCGGTGAACTGCCGCCGCATGCTCTGCTCGGTGCGCTCCCGCTCGCCGGTCTGCGCCCGGCTGATCTCCTTGATGCCGAACGCCACCACCAGGGCGGTGGCGAGTCGGGAGAAGGCGTTGACCCAGAGCGCGAGCTGGGCCGGCTCCGCCCAGCCGGGCATGTCGCCGCCGACGATCGCCCGGACGCTGCGGTCGAGCACCGCGGCGACGAGCGCCGCGAGGATCGGGGTGAGGCCGTACGTGGTGATCAGCGTGAGCTGGTTGGCCGCCTCCAGCCGGGCCCGCGGGATCAGGTTCGGAACCGCGGCCTCCTTGGCCGGGATCCAGAGCAGGGTGATCGACTCGATCAGGAAGGTGGCGACCGTCGCCCAGCCGACCACCACCCCGCCGCTGGCGCCGAGGAGCGCGACCAGCGGGATGGAGGCGAAGAGCAGGAAGCGCAGCAGGTCGCAGATGACCATCGTCCAGCGCCGGTCGAAGCGGTCGGCGAGCACGCCGGCCACCGGGCCGAGCACCAGCGCGGGCAGCAACCGGATCGCGATCACCACGCCGAAGGCGGCGCCCTTGGCGGTGCTCCCCTCTACCTGGGAGGCGGCGAAGACGGAGGTGGCCAGCAGGCCGAACCAGTCGCCGAAGGAGGCCGCGCCGAGCACGATCCAGAGCCGCCGGAACGGTCGGATGCGCAACACCGACCGGATCGCGGCGTAGCCGGACGGGTCGGCCTGGGCGCCGGACTGACCAGACGACGACACGCCGGACGACTCGCCGTTCTTGTGGCTTTCGATGGCCGTACCTCCACGTGCCGGCCCAACGCTGGGCAGTCCCGGTGGAACACTCTAGTCCCGGTGGGGAGCAGCCCCGCCGCGACATTCTCCTGCTCGCCGAGCCTAGGCCGCCGGTACCAACGGCCGCAGCCCGGCGGACGTGAGGGTGTTTCGTATTGCTCTCCGGACAGTTAGCGTGCACCCGTGGCCACCGACAGCGACATCCTGCGCGAGCGCCTCGACCGGGCGACCGCTCACCTCGACCCGCCGTACGCCGTGCTGGACCTCACGGCCTTCGACGCCAACGCCGCCGAGCTGGCCACCCGCTCCGGTGGCAAGCCCGTCCGGGCGGCCAGCAAGTCGATCCGCTGCCGCGAGCTGACCACCCGCGCGCTGCGCCGGCCGGGCTGGTCCGGGGTGATGGCGTTCACCCTGCCCGAGGCGATCTGGCTGGTCCGCGCCGGTGTCACCGACGACGCGCTGGTCGCCTACCCCACCGCCGACCGCGGGGCGCTCGCCGAACTGGCCGCCGACCCGGCGCTCGCCGCCGCGGTCACCCTGATGGTCGACAGCGCCGAACAGCTCGACCTGATCGACGCCGTGTCCCCCCCGGGGGCGCGCCCCGAGCTGCGGGTCTGCCTCGACCTGGACGCCTCCTGGCGACCCCTGCGCGGGCGGGTGCACGTCGGGGTGCGCCGCTCACCGGTGCACAGCGCCCGGGCCGCCGGCGCACTCGCCGCCGCCGTCACCCGACGGCCGGGCTTCCGGCTGGTCGGGCTGATGTCGTACGAGGCGCAGATCGCCGGCCTCGGGGACGCGCCACCCGGCCGGGCCGTACTGGGCACGGCGATCCGGATCGCCCAGCGTGGCTCGTACCGGGAACTGCTGGCCCGCCGGAGCGCGGCGGTGGCCGCGGTACGCGAGCACGCCGACCTGGAGTTCGTCAACGGCGGCGGCACCGGCAGCATCGCCGCGACCAGCGCCGATCCCGCGGTCACCGAGGTCACCGCGGGATCGGGCCTGTACGGGCCGACGCTCTTCGACGCCTACCGCGCCTGGCGCCCGACCCCGGCGGCGTTCTTCGCCTGCGCGGTGGTCCGCCGACCGGGACCCGGGTTGGCCACCGTGCTCGGCGGCGGCTGGATCGCCTCCGGCCCGGCCGAGTCGACCCGACTGCCGCGACCGTGGCTGCCCACCGGCCTGAGGCTGATCGGCACCGAGGGGGCCGGCGAGGTGCAGACCCCGCTGGCCGGCGCGGCGGCCGCCACGCTCCGGGTCGGCGACCGGGTCTGGTTCCGGCACGCCAAGGCCGGAGAGCTCGCCGAACACGTCAACGAACTGCACCTGGTGGAGGGCGACACGGTCGTCGCCACCGTGCCGACGTACCGGGGTGAGGGCCGGGCGTTCCTCTGAACGCACGCCCGGCCCGCCTCGGCCGTCTCGCACCGGGCCGCCCGGTCGCACCCGTTCGGCCCGTCGCTCTTCCTGCCACCCCGGTCGCACCCCGGGCTCACGTCTTCGTCGTGCTCCCCCCGGTCGCACCCAGGGTCTGTGCCGTCGTGCCGCCCGGTCACACCTCCGGGCTCCGCGCTGCCCCGCCGTCCGGTCGCCCCCCCGGGCCTCGCTCGCGCTCCCGCTCCTCGTGCCGTCGCCCGGCCGGGCGACGCCCCGCTCAGCCCGGCTGGGTGGCCTCCGCCGGGGCGTCGACCTGCCGGTGCAGGTACTCCCGGATCAGCGCCTTGGCCTCGACCAGCACCCGCTCGTCGCCGTCGGACTGCCGACGGAACGCCAGCTTTATCAGCGCGTCGGCCGCCTCCACGGCGATCTCCAGGTGGAAGCGGAGTTCGGGCACGTCGGTCAGGCCGAAACGCTCGGTGAGCACCCGGGCCAGCTGGTCCGCGATCACGCCGTTGTTGTCCCGCTGCTCGTCGAGCAGGTGCAGGTCGACGACGTCGCCGAAGTGCAGGGTCCGGAACCCCGGAACGGTGCGGTGCATCGTGATGTACTCGTCGATCCCCGCGTCGACCCCGTCCCACCAGTGGGTCATGTCGTCCGAGGCGAACCGCTCGTCGAGTCGCTGGAGGTAGGACTCCATCGTCCGCAGGGTCAACGCCTGCACGATCGCCCGCTTGTCCGGAAAGAACTGGTAGACCGACCCGATCGCCACCTCGGCCCGCTCGGCGAGCAGCGTCGTGGTCAACCCCTCGTAACCCACCTCGTCGACGAGTTCAGCGCAGGCGTCCAACATCCGTTGAACCCGAGCGACACTTCGGCCCTGCACCGGCACCCGGCGCAGCGGCCCGGTCGTGGCGGCTGGTGTGGACACTCGACGCCACCCCCCTTCGAAAAATGAACATATCTGCACGTCACGAGACCGTGACTACCGGTACAACGAGCAGACCTCAATTGCGGTATTTACCAGGTACAACGTTCCTGATATGAAGTCAGTTCATATTCACTTCGAGGAGCGTGCATGGCCGGCACCGCACCGCCCACCGCCGTCTGGTCCAACTGGGCCGGCAATCAGCACGGCACCGCCACCGCCGTTCTGCGTCCCACCTCCGTCGCCGAGGTCGCCGAGGCGATCCGGGCCGCCGCGACGACCGGCGACCGGATCCGGGTGGTCGGCAGCGGCCACTCCTTCACCGGCATCGCCGTCACCGACGGTCAGCGGATAGAACTGACCGAACTGGACGGCGGCACCAACGTCGACACCGAGCGCCGACTGGTCACCGTACCGGCCGGAATGACGCTGCGCGCGCTCAACGACCTGCTCGCCGCGCACGGACTGGCCCTGCCCAACCTCGGCGACATCGACGCGCAGACCGTCGCCGGCGCGATCTCCACCGGCACCCACGGCACCGGCGCCGCGTACGGCTGCCTGTCGACCTTCGTGGAGGCGCTCACCCTGGTCACCGGCGCCGGCGAGGTGCTGCGCTGCTCGGCCGAGGAGCACCCGGACGTCTTCGCCGCCGCCCGGGTCGGCCTCGGGGCGCTCGGTGTGCTGGTCGAGGTGACGCTGCGCTGCGTCGACGCCTTCGTGCTGCTCGCCCACGAACGGCCGGCGCGGCTGCCCGCCGTCCTCGACGACCTGCCCGCGCTGGTCGACGCGCACGACCACGTCGAGTTCTACTGGTTCCCGTACACCGACCGGGTGCAGGTCAAGACCAACGACCGGGTACCCGCCGACGACCGGCCGCTGTCCCGGCTCCGCGGCTGGCTGGACGACAACTTCCTGTCCAACACCGTCTTCGCCGGGGCCTGCCGACTCGGCCGCGCCGTGCCGGCGCTGGCCCCCGGTATCAGCGCGGTCTCCGCCCGGGCCCTCACCGAACGCCGCTACACCGGCCGCTCCGACCGGGTCTTCTGCACCCCGCGCCGGGTCCGCTTCGTGGAGATGGAGTACGCGCTGCCGCGCGACGCCCTGCCCACGGCGCTCGACGCGCTACGGCGGATCGTGGACCGGCTGCCGTTCAAGGTGCTCTTCCCGGTCGAGGTGCGGTTCACCGCCGCCGACGACATCTGGCTGTCGCACGGGTACGGCCGGGACTCCGCGTACCTCGCCATCCACCAGTACGTCGGCATGCCGTACGAGCCGTACCTGCGGGCCTTCGAGGAGGTCGCCACCGAACTGGGTGGCCGTCCGCACTGGGGCAAACTGCACTACCGCGACGCGGCGTCGCTCGCCCCCGCCTACCCGAGGTTCGCCGACTTCCTGGCGCTCCGCGCCCGCCTGGACCCGGACCGCGTCCTCACCAACCCCCACCTGGCCCGCCTCCTGGGCCCGTGAGCCGGCGGCGACCCAGAGATCGTGCTCGATTGTGGAAGTAGTGGCCTCGCGGCGAGGCGGAGGCCACTACTTCCAGGTTCGAGCGTGATCTTGTGGTCCGGGCGGGGTCACTCGGGGGTGCTGGTGGCCTTCTTCGGGGCGGCCTTCTTGGCCGGGGTGGCCTTGGCGGTGGTCGTCTTCTTGGCCGTGGACTTGGCGGCGGCGGTCTTCTTCGCCGCCGTCTTCTTGGCCGGGGCGGCCTTCTTCGCCGGGGCCTTCTTGGCCGCCTTCTTCGGGGCCGGACCCTTCGCCCGCTTCTCGGCCAGCATCTCCGACGCCTGCTCGATGGTCAGCTCCTCCGGGGTCTGACCCCGGCGCAGCGACGCGTTGAACTCGCCGTCGGTGACGTACGGCCCGAACCGGCCATCCTTGATCACCAGCGGCTTCTCGGTCAGCGGGTCGACACCCATCTCCCGCAGCGGCGGCGCGGCGGCCCGACGCTGGCGGGTCTTCGGGGCGGCCAGCAGCGCCAGCGCCTCGTCCAGCGTGACGGTGAACATCTTGTCCTCGGAGTCCAGCGAGCGGAACTCGTCACCCTGCTTGACGTACGGGCCGAAACGTCCGTTGTTGGCGAAGACCTCGACGCCGTCCGGGGCGACCCCGACCAGCCGGGGCAGGCTGAGCAGCTTGAGCGCCTCGTCGAGGGTGAGCGAGTCCGGCGACTGCGAACGCAGCAGCGAGGACTTCCGCTCGCCGCTGGCCACGTACGGGCCGAACCGGCCGGACTTGAGCAGGATCGGCTCGCCGGTGGCCGGGTCGTCGCCGAGCTTGCGCTCGCCCCCGCCGCCCAGGAACAGCTCGCGCACCTTCTCCGGGGTCAGCTCGTCCGGTGCCAGCCCCTCGGGGATCGGCGCCCGGTCGCCCTGGGTGCCGCCCTCCTCGCCCTCCACCTTCGGCGCCGGCTGCTCGCCGGGGAGCGCCCGCTGCAGGTACGGCCCGAACCGACCCACCCGGACGACGACCTCGCGGCCCTCGTCGTCGACGTGCAGCGGGATCGAGTTGACGCTGCGCGCGTCGATGTCGGTGATGTTCTCGGTGACCAGCTTCTTCAGGCCACCGGCGTGGGCGATCGCCTGGTCGCCGGTGCCGTTGGCGCTGCCGAAGTAGAAGGAGGTGAGGAAGTCGACGGAGGCGTGGTCGCCGCCGGCGATCTCGTCCAGCTCGTTCTCCATGGTGGCGGTGAAGTCGTAGTCGATCAGGCGCGGGTAGTGCCGCTCCAGCAGCCCGATCACCGCGAACGCCAGGAACGAGGGGATCATCGCCTGGCCGCGCTTGAAGACGTACCCCCGGTCCTGGATCGTCTGCATGATCGACGCATAGGTCGACGGGCGGCCGATGCCCAGCTCCTCCAGGGCCTTGACCAGCGAGGCCTCGGTGTAGCGCGACGGCGGCTGGGTGTGGTGGCCCTGCGCGGCCAGCTCGTCGGCGGTCAGCGGCTGGTCCTTGACCAGGGTGGGCAGCCGGCGCTCGGCGTCCTCGGCCTCGGCGTTCTCGTCGTCGCTCGACTCGACGTACGCCCGCAGGAAACCCGGGTCGGTGATGGTCTTGCCGGTCGCGCCGAAGTCGGCCTCCTCCTGGGCGGAGGAGACCGCGCGGATGCGCACCGAGACGCTGGAGCCGACCGCGTCGGTCATCTGGGAGGCGATGGTGCGCCGCCAGATCAGCTCGTAGAGCTTGAACTCCTCGGCCGACAGCTCCTTGGCCACCTCGCCCGGGGTGCGGAAGTTGTCCCCCGCCGGGCGGATCGCCTCGTGCGCCTCCTGCGCGTTCTTCACCTTGCCGGTGTAGCGGCGCGGCTCCGGCGGCACGCTGCGCTCGCCGTACAGCTCGACGATCTGCCGGCGGGCCGCCGAGATGGCGGTCTCCGACAGGTTGACCGAGTCGGTACGCATGTAGGTGATGTAGCCGTTCTCGTAGAGGCGCTGCGCGGTGCGCATCGTCTGCTGCGACGAGAACCGCAGCTTGCGGGCCGCCTCCTGCTGGAGGGTCGAGGTGATGAACGGCGCGTACGGGCGACGGCGGTAGGGCTTCTCCTCGACCCGGGTGACCGTGAACGGCCGCCCCTGAAGCCGGGCGGCGAGCCCACGCGCTCCACTTTCGTCGAGGTGGACGACCCCGGCCCCGGCCCGGACCCGACCGGTGGTGGGTTCGAAGTCCTTGCCGGTGGCGATCCGGTCGCCGTTCAACGCGACCAGGGTGGCGTTGAAGCTGCGCGGCCCCTCGCCGGCGTTCGCCACGGCCAGGGTGGCGAGGATGTCCCAGTACTCGGCGGTGCGGAAGGCCATCCGCTGCCGCTCCCGCTCGACCACGATCCGGGTCGCCACGGACTGCACCCGGCCCGCCGAGAGCTTCGGCATGACCTTCTTCCACAGCACCGGCGAGACCTCGTAGCCGTAGAGGCGGTCGAGGATGCGCCGGGCCTCCTGCGCGTCGACCAGGTCCCGGTCGATCTCGCGCGGGTTGGCCACCGCGGCCTGGATGGCCGGCTTGGTGATCTCGTGGAAGACCATCCGCTTGACCGGCACCTTGGGCTTGAGGGTCTCCACCAGGTGCCAGGCGATCGCCTCGCCCTCGCGGTCCTCGTCCGTCGCCAGGAAGATCTCGTCGACCTCCTTGGCGAGCTTCACCAGCTTGCTGATCTGCTGCTTGCGGTCGGCGGAGACCACGTAGAGGGCGTGGAAGCCGTTGTCGACGTCCACCCCGAGCCGGGCCCAGGGCTCGCCCTTGTACTTGGCCGGCACGTCGGCGGCGTTGCGCGGCAGGTCGCGGACATGACCGAAGCTGGCCTCCACGACGTATCCCGGGCCGAGATAGCCCGAGATCGTCTTGGCCTTCGCCGGTGACTCGACGATGACCAGACGGGTGGTTCCAGCGTTTCTCGGCACGTCTCTCCCCGACCTCACTCCTGCTTCCATGCCCGATTCGGGCCGGCTTGCCCCCGTGGACCTCCGGCGGTCCGGATGTCCAACGTAACGCGCCGCCCGGCTTTCGGGTTTCGCGGGCGGCAAAGAGCCGCCGCGCGGCGTGCCCCCGGCATCGCGCGGTCTTCACGGGCCGGACGGCGCCACCGTACACCGTGAGTAGGCCCCGGAGCGGGACACTGTGACGATGGCGGACCCTCGGCCGACCGGCAGCCGACCGTTCACCCGGGCGAACCGCCACCCCGACTGTCCCCGATCGGACACCCTCGGGCAGCGCCGGTCAGGCCGGCCGCGGCAGCCGCCGGCCACGGGTCAGGGGACGCCGGGCGGTCAGGCCGGGGACGCCGGCCAGTCGGGCGGGGGTGCGGTCGCCGGCCGGTCGCCGACCAGCTCGGCCAGCCGGGCCAGACGGCGCCGGCCGGCGATCCGGAACGCCGGGCCGCCCGCGTCCGGTTCCAGCACGGCCGCCGGCAGGCCCACCACGGCGAGGGCCGCGCGGACGGTCGGCCACCACTCCCGGTCGTCGGGGCCGAGCCGCAGCAGGAAGCCCGCCGGGTCGGCGCCGCCCGCGGCGGCCAGCCAGAGCCGCAGCCGCCGGCCGTCGAGGTGGAAGCCGGCGGGTGGGCGCTTGCGCCGGCCGCCGGCCAGCCAGGCCGTGGCCAGCGGGGCCAGGGTGCTCGCGTACGAGGTGCGCACGGTGTACCGCCGGTCCTCGGTCGCCTCCCAGCTGGCGGCCAGCCCGCGCCGGCTCAGCTCGGCGACGAGCACGTGCACCCGCCAGGCGGCGTCGACCGCGATCGACAACCGGGCGGTGCGACCCATCCGGACCACCTCGCCCGGACCGGCGAGCAGACCGGACAGGTCGGCGACGGACGGATCCGCCGCCTCGGTGCCGAACAGCGACAGCTGGCGCACCGGTTCGGGGGGTGAGTCGGGAGGGGTCAGCGACACTCCGGAACCTCGTCGAAGGCCTGTTTGAGCTCTTTCGAGTTGAGCTTGCTGGTGTCCAGCGCGCTCGAGTCGTACTCCTGGTTGAGGGTGTCCACCACGGCCTGGACGCCGTCGTAGAAATCGGAGGGGCGGTCGATGCTCAGCTCGTCGATGGCGTCCCCGGCCCGGCCGTAGGCATCCCGGATCTTCTCCAGCGAGGTCCGGAAGCCCTCGGAGATCTCGTCGCCGCGGTCGGTCTCGGGCACGCCGGCGTCGGCGACCCGGCGTCGCGCGGTCTCGCTGGCCTGTTCCGCCCCGGCGAAGAGCCGGACCAGGTTCTCCTTCGCCTGCGCCGGGGTGGTCTGCGCGGTCATCTGCTGGTGGGTGCTGCTGGTCAGCTTGTTGATCTCGGCACGCCAGGGGGTGAGCGCCTCACAGACTGAGGCCGCCCAGGCCCGGGGGGTGGGCCCGCTCCCACAGCCGGCGACGACGAGGACGAACGTGGCCAGGACCACCGTGAGCTTTCCGGCGGCAGTCGCCCGGCACGTACGCATGCGAAGCAGCGTACGGCCTTCGGATGAATGCGCCACCGGGCGGTTTGTCCGCCCCCGGCAGGGCCGGCGGGCCCCCGGCCGGCGTGGCGCCGACCGGGGGCCCGCTGTGCCCTCACTCAGACGTTGACCGGCTCCGCGCGCTCGTGCCTGCCCGCGCCGGTGCCGCCGTCGCCACCGGAATCGTCCATCGCGATGCCCTTGCGCTTGCTGAACACCACCGACGCGACGATGATCGCCGTCGCCAGCACGGCGATGCCCACCCGCAGCGCGACGTTCCGGTCGTCGCCGACGCTGTACGCCACCACGGCGGGCGCGATCAGCAGCGAAACCAGGTTCATCACCTTGATCAGCGGGTTGATCGCCGGCCCGGCGGTGTCCTTGAACGGGTCACCGACGGTGTCACCGATCACGGTCGCGGCGTGCGCCTCGGAGCCCTTGCCGCCGTGGGCGCCGTCCTCGACCAGCTTCTTGGCGTTGTCCCAGGCGCCACCGGAGTTGGCCAGGAAGACGGCCATCAGCGTGCCGGCCCCGATCGCCCCGGCCAGGTACGACGCCAGCGCGCCGGGCCCGAGGCCGAAGCCGACCGCGATCGGCGCGAGGATGGCGAGCAGGCCGGGGGTCATCAGCTCGCGCTGGGCGTCCCGGGTGCAGATGTCGACGACCTTACCGTACTCGGGCCGCTGGGTGCGGTCCATGATCCCGGGGAGTTCCCGGAACTGCCGGCGGACCTCCATCACCACGGCGCCCGCCGAGCGGGACACCGCGTTGATCGCCAGCCCGGAGAAGAGGAAGACCACCGACGCGCCGATGATGAGGCCGACCAGGTTGCGCGGGTTGGCCACGTTCAGCGCGTTGAGGATCTCGTCGCCGACGTTGCCCACCCCCGCCGTGGCGTAGGCGCTGCGCAGGCTGTCGGTGTACGAGCCGAAGAGCGCGGTGGCGGCGAGCACGGCCGTGGCGATCGCGATGCCCTTGGTGATCGCCTTGGTGGTGTTGCCGACCGCGTCCAGCTCGGTGAGCGTCCGGGCGCCGTGCTCGTCGATGTCGCCGGACATCTCCGCGATGCCCTGCGCGTTGTCGGAGATCGGGCCGAAGGTGTCCATCGCGACGATCACGCCGACGGTGGTGAGCAGGCCGGTGCCGGCCAGCGCCACCGCGAAGAGCGAGAGCGTGATGGAGCTGCCGCCGAGCAGGAACGCGCCGAAGACGCCGGCGCCGATCAGCAGCGCCGAGTAGACCGCCGACTCCAGGCCGACGCTGATGCCGGCGAGGATGACGGTGGCCGCGCCGGTCTGCGAGCTCTTGCCGATGTCCTGCACCGGGCGCCGGTTGGTCTCGGTGAAGTAGCCGGTGAGCGCCTGGATCGCCGCGGCCAGCACGATGCCGATGACGACCGCGCCGATGGCCACCAACCGCGGGTTCTGGTCGACGCCGGTCAACCCGCCCTCCAGGCCGGCGAAGGTGGCCGGCAGGTAGGCGTAGGCGGCGATCGCCACCAGCACCGCGGAGAGGACCGCGGAGAGGTAGAAGGCCCGGTTGATCGCGGTCAGCGCGTTGCGGTCCGCGGCACGCAGCCGGGTGATGAAGACGCCGATGATCGCGACGAGCACCCCGATGGTGGAGATGATCAGCGGGAAGACCAGGCCGTCCTCGCCGAACGCGGCCCGGCCGAGGATCAGGGCGGCGACCAGGGTCACCGCGTACGACTCGAAGAGGTCGGCGGCCATGCCGGCGCAGTCACCGACGTTGTCGCCCACGTTGTCCGCGATGGTCGCCGCGTTGCGCGGGTCGTCCTCGGGAATGCCCTGCTCGACCTTGCCGACCAGGTCGGCGCCGACGTCGGCGGCCTTGGTGAAGATGCCGCCGCCGACCCGCATGAACATGGCCAGCAGCGCGGCGCCGAAGCCGAAGCCCTCCAGCACGGTGGGCGCGTCCCCCCGGAAGAGGATGACGACCAGCGCGGCGCCGAAGAGGCCGAGCCCGACGGTGAGGAAGCCGACCACGCCGCCGGTCCGGAAGGCGATCTTCATGGCGGCCTCGCGGCCGCCCTGGCGCTCCCGGGCGGCGGCGGCGACCCGCAGGTTGGCGCGGGTGGCGAGCCACATGCCGGCGCCACCGATGAACGCGCTGAACAGTGCCCCCACCACGAAGAAGGCGGATCGGCCGATCTTCACCGCCAGCTCGTTGCCGTCGGTGTCGTGCACCGGCAGCAGGAAGAGCAGTACGACAGCGACGACGACGAAGATCGCCAACGTCCTGAACTGGCGGAGCAGGTACGCGGAGGCGCCCTCCTGCACCGCCCCGGAGATCTCCTGCATGTTGGTGGTGCCCTTACCGGCTGCCAGCACGGCCTTGGTCAAGGCGGCGGCGAAGACGAGCGCCACCATCGCGATGACCGCGGCGATGACGACGTACGTCAGGTTCTCTCCGGTGAGGGACAGCGCGCCGCCTTCGGCGGCCAAGGTCCCGGACATCTATGTCCTCCTGTACCGAACACTGTCGCGCCGGCCAGCGGACGTACTGACCCGACGCCTGGATGCGGTTGCGCAAGCGCACCAACCCACCCCACGCAGACCAGCATGAACGCAAATACCCGCTGGTGGCGGGAAGGATCACTTGCTGACAACCCCGGTACTGTAGCCCCGCCGAGTGTCAGAGGTCACACCCGGGGGACACCGTGTTCGGATGATCTTCATAACTGTGTTATGAGGAAAAATCTGATATAGGCGATGATCAACACGTCGAGGCCGTGACCCCGGCGGGGGTCACGGCCTCGACGTACGAACAGGGCGGCTCAGCGGCCGACGGGCCACACCATCCGAACCTCGGTCCCGACGCCCTCGGAGACCGGGCGGACCTGGAGGTCCTCCACGAAACCGGCGAGCAGGGCGAAGCCGACCCCGGTGGTCAGCGCCTCGTCGGTGAGCGACTCGTTGGCCAACTCGTCGGCGTTCAGCGCGGCCAGACCGATGCCCGCCTCGATCGGCGCCCGGTCCACCACCCGCACCTGGTACGACCCCGAGTCGGACATCTCCACCAGCACCGGGTCCGGCACCCCGTACTGCCGGTGCAGGGCGACCGCCCGGGTGCACGCCTCACCGATGGCCAGCCGCACCTCGTCGAGCAGGTCCTCACGGACCCCGGCCCGGCGAGCCACCGCGACACCGACCAGGCGGGCGGTACGCACGTGCACCGGAGCCGGCGAGAAGGAGAGCCGGACCGTCGCCATCACGCGTCGGAGCCGGTGGGATCCGCGGCGACCGCCGCCTCGACCGTCGGGTGCAGCGGGAACACCTGGTCCAGGGCGGTGATCCGGAAGATCTTGAGCAGCGGCTCCTTGTCGCAGGCCAGGGCGAACGAGCCGCCGGCCGCGCGGAGCCGCTTCAGGGCGCCCACCAGCACGCCGAGGCCCGTCGAGTCGAGGAAGTCCACCCGACCGAGATCGACGATCACCCGCCGGGCCCCACCGTCGATCAGCTCCAGGAGCCGTTCGCGGAGCCGGGGCGCGGTGTAGACGTCCACCTCACCGCCGACCTCGAGCACCGTGTGCTCCCCCACCGTGCGGGTCGCCAGCGACAGCTCCATCAGTCCCTCCTCCGAGAGCCGTAAACTCTCCTGGGCATCTAACCATCCCCGCCGAAGCGTCCCGTCAGGTCACCGGCGGCGGCTTCCCCTTACCCCCCGGCCCGGTTTCTCCACCACCCGAACACCAGTGCGAGAGTGCAGGACGTGAAGCGCGCAGCCACGGTATCCGCAGGCCCCGGCTCCGGGCGGTCGCCCGCCGAGCTGCTGGGCCGGCTGCGCGCACGGCACCACGACGCCGACCCGGTCACCCACGTCGAGCGCGTCCCGGCCCGCGCCGGTGAGCCGGCGCCCTGGCCGACCTGGGCGCCGCAGGAGCTGCGGGCGGCGCTCGCCGGGCGCGGGGTCGTCGCCCCCTGGCGGCACCAGGCCGAGGCCGCCGAGCTGGCGTACGCGGGCAGGCACGTCGTGGTGGCCACCGGCACCGCCTCCGGCAAGTCGCTGGCGTACCAGCTGCCCGCGCTGGCCACCCTGCTCGCCGACCCCCGGGCCACCGTGCTCTACCTGGCCCCGACCAAGGCGCTCGCCGCCGACCAGCTCCGCGCCGTCGCCGGGCTGGAACTCGACGGGGTACGCCCCGCCTGCTACGACGGGGACACCCCGCGCGCCGAACGGGAGTGGATCAGGAAGCACTCCCGGTTCGTGCTGACCAACCCGGACATGCTGCACCACGGCATCCTCCCCGGGCACGCCAACTGGTCCGGCTTCCTGCGCCGGCTCACCTACGTGGTGATCGACGAGTGCCACACCTACCGGGGCGTCTTCGGCTCCCACGTCGCCCACGTGCTGCGCCGGCTCCGGAGACTGAGCGGAAGTCCGGGCCGTCCCTCCTCCCCAGCGCTCGCGAGCTCGCGCAAGGCCCCGGTCTTCGTCCTGGCCTCGGCGACGTCGGGTGACCCGGCGACGGCGGCCGGCCGGCTCACCGGCCTGCCGGTGGCGGCCGTCACCGAGGACACCTCCCCGCGCGGCGGGGTGACCTTCGCCCTCTGGGAGCCGCCGCTGCTCCCGTCCGACGCCGCCACCGGCGAGGCCGACCTCGTCCAGGTCCGCCGGTCGGCGCTGCGCGAGACCGCCGACCTGCTCGCCGACACCGTCGCCGAGGGGGTACGCACGCTCGCCTTCGTCCGCTCCCGCAAGGGCGCCGAGGTGGTCGCGGCGAACGCCCGCCGGTCCCTCGACGAGGCGGTGCCCGGGCTCGGCGACCGGGTCGCCGCCTACCGCGCCGGCTACCTGCGCGAGGAGCGGCGCGAGCTGGAACGCGCGCTGCTCCACGGCGACCTGCTCGGGCTCGCCTCCACCAACGCCCTCGAGCTCGGCGTCGACCTGGTCGGGCTGGACGCGGTGCTGATGTGCGGCTGGCCGGGGACCCGGGCGTCGCTCTGGCAGCAGGCCGGGCGGGCCGGACGCTCCGGCGACGAGGCCCTGGCCGTGCTGGTGGCCCGGGACGACCCGCTCGACACCTACCTGGTGCACCACCCGGAGGCGCTGTTCGGGCGGCCGGTCGAGGCGACCGTGCTCGACCCCGCCAACCCGTACGTGCTCGCCCCGCAGCTGGCGTGCGCCGCCGCCGAGGCCCCGCTCACCCCCGCCGACCTGGAACTGTTCGGCGAGGGCGCGAAGGAGGCGGTGGACTCGCTGGTCGAGGCGGGCGCGCTGCGGCAGCGGCCGACCGGCTGGTACTGGCGGCACCGGGAACGGCCCGAGGTGGACCTGCGCGGCGAGGGCGGGGCGCCGGTCGCCGTGGTCGAGGCGTCCACCGGGCGGCTGCTCGGCACCGTCGACGGCGGCTCGTCCCACTTCCTCATCCACGCCGGCGCGGTCTACCTGCACCAGGGCGTCTCGTACGTGGTCGACTCGCTGGACCTCGACGACGGGTGCGCGCTGGTGCACGCCGAGGAGCCGGACTGGTCCACCCACGCCCGCGACGTCACCTCGCTGTCGGTGGTGTCGGTGCGCTCGTACGTGGACGCCGGGCCGGTCGGCATGTTCCTCGGCGAGGTGGACGTGACCAGCCAGGTGGTGTCGTACCAGCGGCGGCGGATCGCCTCCGGCGAGGTGATCGACACCCGGCCGCTGGACCTGCCGGCGCGGGAGCTGCGCACCGTGGCGGTCTGGTTCACCGTGTCTCCGCAGTCACTGGCGCTGGCCGGCGTCGAAGCCGCCGACATTCCCGGCGCGCTGCACGCCGCCGAGCACGCCGCGATCGGGCTGCTGCCCCTGATGGCCACCTGCGACCGCTGGGACATCGGTGGGCTGTCGACCGCCCTCCACCCGGACACCGAGGCGCCCACCGTCTTCGTCTACGACGGCCATCCCGGCGGGGCGGGCTTCGCCGAGCGGGCGTACGGAGCGGCGGCGTCCTGGCTGCGCGCCACCCGCGACGCGATCGCCGAGTGCGGCTGCGAGTCGGGCTGTCCCTCCTGCGTCCAGTCCCCCAAGTGCGGCAACGGCAACAACCCGCTGTCGAAGCCGGACGCGGTCCGGGTCCTCGACGTGGTCCTGGCCAACCTCCCGCCCGCAACCGACGCCGACGCCCCGTCCGGCGTGGTCCGGGCGGGGCCCTCCTCCACGCCCACGGACGAGCCGGCGTCCACCCGCGCGGAGCAGCCGGCCGAGGCGGGGCTGACACCGGACGACGCGTCCGGCGGGCCGGAGCCGGCGCTACCGCGCCAGGACGACCGGACGGCGGCCCGGTCCACGGCGCACCCGGCCGCCGACGCCGGCTGACCCCCGCAACGCCCTCATGATCCACACCGTTCGCGTGGAGTCGCGGTATCCCCGCGCCTCGGACACCGCCGTTTGCCGCAACCGGAGTTGACCAGGCCGCGCTCCGGCGGCGCCGCGCGCCGGGGTGTCGCTCTCCCGGGGTGTCGCTCTGCGGGATGTGTGCATGACCGGCGCGGCTGGTGGGCATTGATGCATGGGAGCGCTTCCATACCGGGGCGCCGGAACGACCCCTGCCGTTCTTCCTGCCGGAGGAGGAAGCCGTGGCCGACACCATCGCCGAGACCGTCGACCTGCTCTACACGATCGACCAGGAGAAGCTCACCCCCGACCAGCAGATCGCGCTCGCTTCGGCGTTGGCCGGCCTGGCCCAGGCCGAACGCCTCGAGCAGATCAACGAACGGCTGCGTGGAATCCATCAGGTGCTCCAGGCATGGGCGCTCAAGGCGACAATCGAGGGCGGGCGCTGAACGGCCGGTTGTGCGAGACTCCGGCGCACCCTTCGGAGGAGATCCCCATGCAGCTCGACAATTTGCAGAGCCAGCACCAGTTCCACATCCGGCAGCGGCTCCGGATGATGGTCAACCAGTACGAGGTCCGGGCCGTGGCGCCGGACGGCACCGAAGGCGAGCTGCTCGCGTTCGCGCAGCAGAAGCGGCTCGCCTTCAAGGAGCAGGTCACCCTCTACACAGACGACTCGAAGCAGCAGCCCCTGCTCGGCTTCAAGGCCCGGCAGCGGCTCGACCTCGGCGCCACGTACGACGTGACCGACCACGCCGGCAACTCGCTGGGGTCGTTCCGCAAGGACTTCGCCCAGTCGCTGCTGCGCTCCACCTGGCACGTCGAGCAGCCCGGCCTGCCGCAGGTCACCGGGCAGGAGCGGAGCTTGCCGGTGGCGCTGCTGCGCCGGTTCGTCGACTCGCTGTCCTGGTTGCCGTACCACTTCGACTTCGTCGGCGGCGGCCAGCCGTTCTTCTCCGTGGTCAAGAAGTGGGGCCTGCGCGACCGGTACGTCGTCGAGGTGCAGAACCCTCAGATCGACCGCCGCCTGGTGATCGCCATGGCGATCGGCCTGGACGCGCTCCAGTCCCGCTGATTCCAGCCGGCCGCCACAGGTGGCACCCGGGTCGACACACCGCCGACCCGGGTGGGGCCGCGCTCAGGGGGCACGGGGCGAACCCGTCCCCCCGGGCGCGGCACAGCCGCAGGGGCCGACACGTCCGCGGGGGCGCGACAAGACAAGAGGCGCACCACCTGGGCCGCATGGACGACGGGCGTCCACGTCCCTCACCCGCGGACGGGGCCGGCGCGGGCGGTGGCGGTGGCCACCCGCCGGAGTCCCGGCAGAGGGGTGACCGCCACCTCCACGGTGACGAGCACGTCGAGGCCGTCCAACCGGCAGCGGGTCATGCGGGCGCCGTTCGCCCGCGCCAACGCCCCCGCCGCAGCGCAGGCCACCCTGTCGCCGCGCAACGCCTGACCCGCTCCGGCGAGCGCGCCGAAGTCGGCGCCGACCCGAGCCTGCTGCCGCGCGACCCGGGCGGCGCCGACCGCCGCGCCGGAGACACCGGCCGTCACGAGGACCAGACCGGCGGCCAGCAGGCAGAGGGTGGCTCCACCCCGGTCGCGACCGGACGACCGTCGCGCCCGCCCGGCGTCCCGCGTCTCCTCCAGGTCCGTCACGGCCGCGCCACCGGCGTACCGGGTTCGACGGCGGCCACCGCGGTGGCCGCAACCGTGATCCGGGGCAGCCGGGCGCCGAGCGCCCGGACGGGTGCTCGCACCGACGCGGTGACCCGGTCCCCGTGCACCGAGACCGAGACGGTCGCCCCCGTGGGTGCGGTCCGCGACCCGGCGGCCGTCCCACTGTCGCCCCGGGAGGCGGCGAGCGCCGCCTCCCGGGAGGCGTCCAGGCACGCCGCCTTCGTGGTGACCGCGTCAACGGCGGTGAGGCCGGTGAGCAGGAGCAGGAGCAGCGCCGGCAGGCCGGCCGCCAGCTCGGCGGTGAAGGAGCCCCGGTCGCGGCCAGCCGGCCGGCGCGATGTCACTTCAGCGCCCGGTCGATGACCGCGGTCAACGCGGACTGCACGTTGCCGGAGGTGAGCACCTTCAGCAGGATGCCCGCGAAGGCGACCGCGGCGAGGGTGCCGACGGCGTACTCGGCGGTGTTCATCCCGGCGTCCCCGCGGAGCCGGGCGATGAGTCTGCGCATTGCCGTTCCTTTCTGGTTGGTTGTCAGAGCACGCCGCCGAGGACGGCGACGATCACCGGCACGAGACCGGCGAGAATGAAGGCCGGGAGGAAGCAGAGCCCCAGCGGCAGCACGATGAGCACCCCCGCCCGGCGGGCCGCCGCCTCGGCGGCGGTGGAGCGGTCGGCCCGCAGATCGTCGGCGACCCTGGTCAGCGCCCCGGCGAGGGCGGCACCACTGTTCGCGGAGCGCACGGCGGCGGTGATCATGCGGTCCGCGCCGGGCACCGACCCGAGATGGGCCCACGCCTCCTCCGGGCCTCCGCCGAGCAGCAGGGTGCGACCGATCCGCCCGAGTCGTTCGGCGAGTGGCCCGTCGAGCGCGTCGGTCACCGCGAGCACCGCGCGGTCCACCGGCGCACCGGCGCGTAGTGCCGCCGCCAACAGGTCGGCGGCGAGCGGAAGGTCGGCGGCCTCCCGGAGCCGGCGGTCCCGGGCGGCCCTCGGTTCGATCCGCCGGAGCAGCGGATCCGCGACCAGGGCGGTGACCGCTCCGGCGAGGCATCCGGACGCACCGCCGAGCAGCACCGCGACCGCCAGCCCGGCCAGGCCCGCACCGAGGCGGGTCCGGTCCGGCCACCAGGGTGGGTGGGCACGCCCGGCCACCGGCACGCCGACCTGCCCGGTGCCCAGCCCGCGCAACCGCTCGACCGGACGGCTCCCCGAACCACGGAACAGGATCACCAGTAACGCCGCGGCGACCAGGCAGCCGACGGCCAGTGCCTGCCGGGACATCAGCCGCCACCCACCGGTGGGCGGCCGAGTCGCTCGGCCCAGAGCAGCCCGACGACCTGCAGCCCCACCGCCGTCACGGCGCAGGCGGCCCCCAGCGGGGTGTGCAGCAGTACGGAGAGCGGGTCCGCGCCGATGCCGTAGCCCAGGCCGATCCCGCCCAGCGGCAACGCGGCGAGCAGCAGCGCGGTGGCTCGTGCCCCGGCCGCTTGAGCGGACGCGGCGGCGAGCCCGCGGTCCAGCGATCGGGCATCGGCCTCGATCCGCTCCAGGAGCTCGGCCAGCGGCGCACCGGTCCGGTCGGCGAGCCGCACGGCGGCCCGGGTCAACCGGATGAACCGGTCCCCGTCGCCGACGTCGCCGGTCGACAGCGTCGGGATGGGCCGGCCGGCTCGCAGGTCGGCGGCGAGCGCGCTGAGCTGGTCCAGGCGACGGCGTCGCTCCCGCAGCGCGAGCCGTCCGGCCCGCCGGCCGAGCGCGGCCCGCGCCCCGAGGACGCCGTACCCGGCGAGCACGGCCCCACCGACCGGCCCGGCGGTGGTGGCGCCGAGCAGCCCAGCGACCACCCCGACGAGGACCAGGGCGCGAACCCGGTGTGCGGCCATCACCGCCCCGAATGCCGAATACGACGTCCACGCCCGGAGGGCGGCCGGTAGCCGACGCCCGAGCGCGCCGAGCAGGTGCACGTCGGCCCGGCCGGACGACGAGACCTCGATCGGGACAGCGCCGGGCCGGTCGGACGACCAGAGCTCGAGCGGGACGGCGCCGGCCAACGGATCAAGGGTTGCGACCGGGCGGCGCGAGTCCCGCCGGCCGGGCGGCCGAGGCGAGCAGGGCCGTTCCCGACCCGGTGCCGGACCGGTGACCCGGCCGCCCACCGGGACACCTGCCACCTGGCCGGGAGGCGTCCGCCGGCTCGCGGAACGCGCTCCTTCCCGGGCCGTCGCCGGAATCGGCGGAGCGTGCCCGGCCGGTGGGGCCGGTTGGCCGGCCAGCGGTGGACCGGAGCCGGGCCGGTGTCCGGCGCGGGACGGCCGGTCCGGCGCCGTGGCGTCCCGCCCGGACCGGTCGGCCGTCCGAGGCGCCGGCACACCCGCGGTGCGGGCTCCGAAGAGGGCGCGGCGTCGGCGTCGGATGTCGCGGACCGGCCAGGCCACCACGGTAGCGGCGGTGACCAGGAGCGCCGCCACGAACCACAGCGCGGGCGTCATGCCGGCCCCGCCGAGCCGGGCCAGGGCTCACAGAGAATCGGGGGTACCGTCACGCCACGGTCCCGCAGCAGGGTGGCCAGCGCCCGCCCGGCCAGTCCCAGGCCCCGTCCCCGGATCCACGCCGGCACCACGGTGACCAACCGTTCCGAACCCTCGGGCAGCAGCAGGCAGATCGACTCCAGGACCCGGCCACGCGGTGCGCGGCGTACCTGGAGGAGCACCTGGAGCGCCGCGGTCACCTGGGCGTGCAGCGCGGCCCGGGGAAGCCCGCCGAGCAGGCCGAGCGCCTCCAGCCGGGCCGGTACATCCGCTGGCGTGTTGGCGTGCAGCGTGCCGGCGCCACCGTCGTGGCCGGTGTTCAGCGCGGCCAGCAGGTCGACGACCTCGCCGCCCCGGCACTCCCCCACCACCAGCCGGTCCGGTCGCATCCGCAACGCCTGGCGGACCAGCTCGCTGAGCCCCACCGCGCCCGCCCCCTCCACGTTGGCGGTTCGGGCCTGCAACCCCACCACGTGCGGGTGCACCGGGTGCAGCTCGGCGGCGTCTTCCACCAGCACGATCCGCTCGGTCGGCGGCACCAGCCCGAGCAGGGTGTTGAGCAGTGTGGTCTTGCCCGACCCGGTGCCCCCGGTGACCAGGTACGCCAACCGGGCCGCCACCACCGCGGCCAGCACCGGGGCCACGGGACGCGGGACGGTGCCGTGGCGTACCAGCTCGTCGAGGGTGAACGGGCGCTGCCGGAAGGTGCGCAGGGAGAGGTACGGGCCGTCGGTCGCCACCGGCGGCAGCACGGCGTGCAGGCGGGTGCCGTCCGGCAGCCGCGCGTCGGCGTACGGGGAGCCGTCGTCGAGCCGGCGGCCCGCCCCGGCGGCGAGCCGCTGCGCCAATCGCCGGACGTCGTCGACGGTGCCCAGGGGCACCGCCACCTGACGCAGGCCCTCTCCCCGGTCGACCCAGACCCGGGTGCCGTTGACGAGCACGTCGGTGACGCGCGGGTCGGCCAGCAGCGGGGCGAGCGGCCCGGCGCCGACCAGGTCGTCGCGGACCCGGTCGGCGATCCGCAGCAGGGCGGTGTCGCCGAGGACGGCGGCGGCGGGCTCGGCGCGTACCGCGGAGACGATCGACGCCGGGGTGACCGGCGTGTCGGCACCGGCCATCCGTTGCCGGACCCGGGCGGAGAACTCCTCCGGGTCGGGGCGGGCGGTCACGCCGCACCCGGCAGGGGCAGGCCGGTCAGCTCGGTGACGATCCGCCGGCACAGCGCGGCGAGTGGTCCCCGCCCCGCCCCCGCCGGCGCTTCGCCCCGCTCCAGCCCGCGGCAGAGCGCGGGCTCGGGTCGCAGCGTGCCGGCCAGCGGGAGCCCGAGGGCCCGGGCGACCTCGGTCGCCTTCAACCGGCCGGGGGCGGGACCGCGCACGATCACTTGCATCGCCGCGCAGTGCGGCGCGGCGGCGGCAACCACCCGGGCCGCGGCCGCGGTGGCCCGCAGTTCGGCCGGCACGACGACGTACGCCTGGTCGGCGGCCTGCAACGCGACCACGGCGGCCTCGTCGAGCTGCCGGGGCACGTCGATCACCACGAAGTCCCGGCCCCGGCGGGCGGCGTCCACCGTGGCGGCCATCGCCTGGGCCGGCAGCGGCAGCAGGTCGCCCCGGTCCCAGGAGAGCACCACCAGGTCACCCCGGCTGGGCAGGGCGCGCACCAGCGCCGGAGCGTCCACCCGCCCGTCCGCGGCGGTGAGCGCCGGCCAGCGGAGTCCGTCCAGTTCCTCCCAGCCGAGCACCAGGTCGAGCCCGCCGCCGAGCGGGTCGGCGTCGACCAGGAGGGTGCGCAGCCGCGCCCGGGCGGCGGTGACCGCGAGCCCGCCGGCGAGGACGCTGGCACCGGCACCGCCCCGGCCGCCGAGCACCGCGACGGTCCGGCCCGGCCCGGCGTGCGGGCCGGGCTGGCCGCACTCGGTGAACCGGTCGACGAGCCACGGCTCGGCGGCGGGCAGGGTGGCGACATGCTCGGCGCCGATCAGCTCGGCGACCTCCCAACGCGGGTCCAGCTGGCCGGAGCGGCCCACCAGCACCATCCGCGGTCGCCGGGGCAGCCGGGCCCGCAGGCACGCCTCGGCCTGGTCGCAACCGACCAGCACCAGGGGTGCGGGTAGCCAGCGGGCCCGCGCGGCGACGGGATCGGCCGCGAGCTCGACCTCGGTGCCGCCCGCTGCGGCCAGTCGCAGCAGCTCATCGAGCAGGTCACCGTCCGAGGTCACCACCAACGGCAGACGCCGGTGCGGTGGGAGGGTGGTACGGGGTGGCATCACGGCCTCCAGCAGTCGGGCTCGGGGGTGCTGACCGAAACCCTGCGCCGGAGACGGAACCGTCCGCCGCCCCCACCGCCGTACCTGTGGACAACGGGCACGGCTGTGGAAAACCCTCGTGGAGACGATTGATCTGCTATGGACGTGTCCGAAATTGCGGCATGCCCTCTTGCGCGGCAGATCGGTGTGTGTGACATGCCGCGGCCATCAAGCGGCCCGCCAGCTGCCAGTTACGCAAGCGCTTCCGAAGTGCCCCCCCCCGGCTGATCACGGAGCAACGCCGCCTTGATCCGCGCGAGGTTCGCGTTCGGCGGCACTTGACGGCGACAGGCGGGGTCCTTGCCCTGCAAATTGTCCCGTTTGTGGTACTTCGGCGAACAAAAGGTGGTGTTGTGGTCACCGCGCCAATGTGCGCCATTTAGACCGCTTCGGGCAGGGCGCGACGTGCGACGCCTCCTGCGAGCAGTTCCCACGGAGGGTGTTTTGTGAAAGTTAAATCCGTTCATCGCCTTCGGCGGGCCGCCCTGCCGGCGCTCGCGGCTTCCGCGGCTGCCGCCGTGGCCGCCACCTTGCTGGTCCTCAACGCGACGGCCGCCAATGCCCAGGAAGCCCCGGTGGGCCTGGGAACGGCCGGTAACTTCTCCGTCCTCGCCGGGGCCGAGCCCACCAACACCGGCCCAAGCTTCTTGGCCCAGAGCCTCGGGCGGTACCCGGGGAACACTGCTTCCGGCTTCGAAACGGCAACCATAGGCGGCGAGGTCCACCTGGGCGACGCGGTGGCTCTACAGGCCCAGAGCGACCTGACCACGGCCTTCAACGACGCCGCCGGTCGGACCCCTTTCACCATTCTTCCCGCGGAACTCGGCGGCAACACCCTCAACCCCGGGGTCTATCGGATCGGGGCAGCACAGCTGACCGGGCCGTTGACGCTCAACGCCCAGGGCAATCCGCAGGCCGTGTTCATCTTCCAGGTCGACTCCGCGCTGACCACGGCGTCGAACAGCAGCGTCGTCCTCATCAACGGCGCTTCGCCCTGCAACGTGTTCTGGAAGATCGGCAGCTCGGCGACGATCGGCACTGACACCACCTTCGTGGGCACCATCATGGCTCAGGCGTCGATCACGATGGCCACGGGCGCGACTCTCCAGGGCCGTGCGCTGGCTCGAACCGCCGCCGTCACCCTCGACACCAACGTCATCACCGCACCTGTGTGCGCCGGCCCGACTGGTCCGCCTGGCCCGACCGGCCCCCCTGGGCCGACCGGCCCGCCCGGCCCGACCGGCCCCCCTGGGCCGACTGGCCCCCCTGGTAGTCCCGGCGCCCCCGGCAGCCCCGGCGCCCCAGGCAGTCCCGGCGCCCCAGGCAGTCCCGGCGCTCCAGGCGCTCCAGGCAGTCCCGGTGCCCCCGGCGCTCCAGGCAGTCCCGGTGCCCCAGGCGCCCCCGGCAGTCCCGGGGCCCCAGGCAGCCCCGGCGCCCCCGGCAGCCCCGGCGCCCCCGGCAGCCCCGGCGCCCCAGGCAGTCCCGGCGCTCCAGGCGCTCCCGGGGCCCCAGGCAGTCCCGGCGCCCCCGGAGCCCCCGGCAGTCCCGGCGCCCCAGGCGGCCCCGGCGCGCCCGGTGCCCCAGGAAGTCCCGACGACAAACCCGGAATCCTGCCGGTGACCGGTAGCGGCCTGGTCCCGGCGATGACGGGGACGGGAAGCGTCATGGTCGCCCTCGGCGGGCTCATGTTCTTCCTCTCCCGGCGTCGTCGCGCACACCAGTCCTGATCGGAGGCCCCAAGGGAGCGCGACTGGGGAGCGAGCGGCGCAAGGCGAAGGCTGTTGAACTGCCGTGAGCACCACGCAACGGCAACCTGCCATCCCGATGCCGCCGTCAACCCACCCTCTTGGGGAGCAGGCCGCAGCCCGGCCCGCCACGTCAGCGGACCTGATACAGGTTCGGACGCCGGCGGGCCGGGCGGTGGCGTGCTCGGCTCCCCCGGATCGATGGCAGCGGGATGGCCTATCGCAACCACTCACGGGCCGTGACCCGCCGACGGAGCCCCGGCCCTCCTGGGGGCCGGAGCGCCCCAAGGCCCACCAACCGCAACCCCGCGACCGCCGGCAGCTCACCGACGCGGCCGGTGTGTCCCTCCCCTGCGCCGCGTGGCTTCTGGCCGCGCGCCGCGGCGGACTGCCGGCCCACAAAACCGATCAACGTCCGGCTGTTCTGCGACGGCCCTTCGGGCTTCCGCTTCCCGCGCCAGCCGCCGGGCGTCAGTCGTGGCGGCAGCGGCCGGCGCACCGAGTGGGAAGCTCAATCGCTGTACGCACACTCTGCAGAGTGGCAGTGACCTGCGTCGGAACGCTCAACCCACAAGGGGACGGCCCACCGGGGGATGCGGTCTTAGTTGTCGACTGCTGCCAACTGGCGACGGCCCGCGCCGACGAGCAGGCGCCGGACCTCGTCGATTGGCATCCGAGGCCGACCTGCATCGAGGTTCGCGCTGCCTTCTTGCTGCCTCGCTTCCTGACGGTGACCGGCTCCGCTGGCAGACCGCCAGGGTTCGAAGCTGTTGCTGGTTGAAGTCTCGCTGCATTGGAAGTGGGACGGTGAGGCGATTCGAGCTGTACAGCGTTCTCCGTCTGGCGCTCCTTGGCACCCGCCGTGGTCGTGATGTTGCTGACGGCTGCGGCTGGTGGCCTGTGGTTGGCGTCGCCGAGAAGTCGCGGTAGTTCCGAACAGTCGGCAGGACGACAAGATCGGGGTGTCCGATCTTTGGGTCCGACCTGACGGCGGCTCGTTTTGTGGCGACCAGGCGGAAGACAATAGCCGTCGGGCCCTATCTCCGACGAACCAATGAATCTGCAGGTGGCAGGAGGGGCGATCCGAGTTATCGGCGCGACAGGTGCGCCCCGCCGTTCTCTGCGAGAAGTGGTGGCGGGGCGCTCCCATGTCTACATGCGGGCTTGGCGGCGGCCTGCGATTGTGCCGGCTGCAAGCGTGATCACCATGACCGCCGCGAGGATGAGGATCGTGGTGATGGAGGTTCCTAGTTCCCACCCTGCTTGTTTGAAGTAGAGCTGGTAGGTGGCTTGCGCCAAAGCTGGCACCAGGAGAAGCACCGTGGCGACGATGGGCATCCGTGCATCGATGGGCGCGGTGATGACGGCCAGTGCGGCGAACGCGTACAGGGACATCAGTGGTGCGTCCGACCAGCCGTTGATCGGGCTCGGCGTCAGAGCGACGACTGCCAGTGCCCCGAGGACGGGCCAGGCCCACGGTTTGGTCACGCGCGTTCGGGGTGCGCGGAGCAGTCGCAGCAAGGCCAGCGAAGCCAGCAGCGCCGGCCAGGACTTGGGAACAATCGCGTGCTGGAGGCTATGAATCGACCAGAACCAGGACGTTTGGTCCCACCAATTTGCCGACCAATGTTGCGCGACCAGGGTCAAGATCGCCGCAGCGGATGCCAGCCGGTAGCTGCCCCACGCCGCAGCGAAAAGCGCGATGGTCAGCAGCGCCGGAATGACGATGAACCACCATGTGTCGGGCTTGTACGGGCCCTCCGACAGCATGGTCACCAGGAAGGAGATCGGACCTCCGGCCCAGAGCGTCATGCCGTACACGAGCAGGGACAGCGCGGACAGTCGCAGCGCGGAGTGTCCCAGCGCCGATCGCGAGCCGAGACGGTCAACACCGGTGCGGGCGCGTAGCCCTCCGACCACGAGCGCCGCCGCTTCTCGAAGGTCCGGCCGCCGCCGCTGGTCAGCCGTGGCGAGCAGGGTTTCGAGCATCTCGTCGGCGCGATACTGCCGGTAGGCGCGGGGGTAGGCCCGCAGTAGCCACCGGTAACGGCGCTCCAGCTCGGTCATGCCGGCACCACCCAACCCGCCGCAGCCGTCGAGCGGACGGAACGGTCACGAACGACGCTCGCCGCCGCAGCCATCCGCTCGGCTTCCGCACGCAGCGCCGACATACCTCGCTGGGTCAGCTCGTAGGTGCGGCGGGCACGGCCGTTGACCACCGCCTCCTCGGCCACCCGCACCATCTCTTCACCGGTGAGCCGGTCCAGAGCGGCGTAGAGGGTGCCCGTCGTGAGGCGCACCCGCCCGTCGGACAACTCCTGCGCCCGCTTGACGATCGCGTAGCCGTGCAAGGGTTCGTCCTGCAACGCGGCCAAGATGAAGTAGGTGGGTTCGCGCATCGACGCGAAGGGCTTGGTCATGTCGTCGACATAAGCAGATGATCGACGCATAGGTCAAGACTCGATGTGCGCGGCGGCGGCTACGCCGGTTGAATGACGTTGGTCGCTCGAAGCCGGGCGCGAGCCCTGTGGACGCTCCCGGTTGGCGGCGCCTTGGCAGTTCGTGTCGCGGCCATGTCGCCGATGCTGGTCGGAACGGTGCTTGAGCTGGTCAGCGTCACGGCGTTGGCGCTCTGTGGATTCGTCGCGGCAGGGCAAGGCCAAGACCCGCGTCGAAGCGCTCAGCCCCAAAGGGACGACCCCCGTCGGGGGGAGACGGGGGTCGTCGGGAGGTTCGGCTCCGGGGGGGTTGAGCCGAACCAACTCGGCGGTCACGGGGGGTGCGACCGTCGAGGGTCTGTCAGCGGTCCGAGACATGAACACGCGTCGTAAGGACAAGCATGCCCGAGCGGAGTGTTCACGTCGAGTGGTGCCGAGCCCACTCACCGCGAATTTGTGATTGCAGCGTGTGACGGCCGTCACGTTGCTCAGGGGTGTCGTTGGCCCGGGAGACCGATCGGAGGTGGTGGTGACCCCGGGCACCCGCCGACGATAGACCATCGGGCTAGACTTTCGCGCCGTGGGCCGAAGTGCCGCTTTCTTCGATCTGGACAAGACCGTCATCGCCAAGTCGAGCGCCCTGGCGTTCGGTCGGCCGTTCTACCGGGACGGGCTGATCACACGGCGTGACGTCGTCAAGTCGGCGTACGCGCAGCTGATGTTCCGGCTGGGCGGCACCGACGAGCAGACCATGGCCCGGACCCGGGACTACCTGGCCACGCTCTGCAAGGGCTGGCAGGTGGAACAGGTCCGCCAGATCGTCGCGGAGACCCTGCACGAGCTGATCAACCCCTACGTGTACGCCGAAGCCGCCGCCCTGATCGAGGAGCACCAGGCGGCCGGGCGGGACGTCGTGCTGGTCTCCGCCTCCGGCGAGGAGATGGTCCGCCCGATCGGCGAACTGCTGGGCGTGACCGACGTGATCGCCACCCGGATGGCGGTGGAGGACGGCCGCTACAGCGGCGCGGTGGAGTTCTACGCCGCCGGCTCGAGCAAGGTGGAGGCGGTGAGCGAGCTGGCCACCGCCCGGGGGTACGACCTCGCCGACTCGTACGCCTACTCCGACTCGTACAGCGACCGCCCGCTGCTGGAGTGCGTCGGGCATCCCACCGTGGTCAACCCGGACCGGGCGCTGCGCAGGCTCGCGGCGGAGAACGCCTGGCCGGTGCTGGAGTTCCGGCACCCGATCCCGCTGGGCCGACGGCTGCGCGAACGTCCGGCCGTGCCGGTCGCCGCGGCGGCGCTGGGCGTCGGCGTCGGTGTCGCCATCGGCATCGCCTGGTACGGCCGGCACCGCCGCACCAAGATCGCCCCGGTGGTCTGAGCGGGCCGGGCCGACCCGCCCTCTCCCGTCCCCGACGCGCCGCCGCGCCGAGGGGCAGGACCGTCGTCAGGAGCTGGCGAGCACCTCGTCGCCGATCACGGTGAGCTGGTCGGCGCCGACCTCGACGGCCGTCATGTAGTGCCGCAGCCAGGAGCGCAGCCCGTCCGGGGTGCCGGTGGCGAAGGCGCCGGCCGAGCCGACGTACTCCGGTTCCCGCTCACGGTGGGCGACGTCGACGGCGACCAGGCCACGCGGGTCGAAGCCGCGCGACATCAGCACCAGCCGGGCGGCGGCCCGGGCCACCACGCCCGACGGCCCGGCGAACGGGCGCAGGTTCAGCAGCTCCCCGTGGACGACGGCGGCCAGCACCAGCGGGGGGACGTTCGTGCCGCCGGCGACCAGCCCGGCCAGCCCGTCCAGCCGGGCGGCGACGACCGGGTCGGTCACCGGCCGGCCCAGCTCGGACTCGGGCACGGCGTCGCGGGCGGCGAGCACGTGCAGCTTCGCGAGGGCCTGGCGGGGCGCCTTCGGCCAGAGCTCGGTGAGGCCGGGCAGCGCCCCGGCGACCCGCAGCGCCCCCTGCACCACGGGTTCGGTGACCGTGCCGGCGCGGACCGCCTCGCGCTCGTGGTCGTACCCCTCGAGGGCGGCGCTGGCCACCGCGGAGCGGAGGCTGACCTCGGCCGCGACCTGGCCGCCGTGCCGGCGCAACGCGCGGTGCCGCATGGCCTCGTCGACCCGCTCGCGGGCCCGTTCGACGGCGGGGGCGATGTCGGCGAGCGCGAGCAGCGGCGCGAGCGGATCGGTGGTCACCCCGTCACGCTAGCGACCCGGGTGTCCCCGCCGACCCGCACCCGCCCCCGAGGCGACCCGGACCACCGACTCCGGGGCGCGCGGAGCCGTCGGGCGCGTGGCGTGGGCCGCTGGGCGCGCGCCGGCTGCGGGGGCTCTCGCGGGCGCCGGGAGCCGGGACTAACCTCAGCCCGGTAGGAGACGCAGGCCACGCGAGAAGGAGTCACCGCATGAGCGAGGCATTGGCCAATCTGCTGAACGAGACGCGCCAGTTCCCGCCCCCGGCCGCACTCGCCGCGGAGGCCAACGTCACCGCCGACGCGTACGCCGAGGCCGCCGAGGACCGGCTGGCCTTCTGGGAGCGGCAGGCCGGGCGGTTGGCCTGGGCGAAGCAGTGGGACCAGGTGCTCGACTGGTCGAACCCGCCGTTCGCGAAGTGGTTCGTCGGCGGGCAGCTCAACGTGGCGTACAACTGCCTGGACCGGCACGTGGAGGCCGGCCGCGGTGACAAGGTGGCGATCCACTGGGAGGGCGAGCCGGGCGACACCCGCACGCTCACCTACGCCGACCTGCACCGGCTGACCTGTCAGGCGGCGAACGCGCTGACCGAGCTGGGCGTGACCGCCGGTGACCGGGTGGCGATCTATATGCCGATGATTCCGGAGGCCGCGGTCGCGATGCTGGCCTGCGCCCGGATCGGCGCCACCCACAGCGTGGTCTTCGGCGGCTTCTCCGCCGACGCGCTGACCAACCGGATCCAGGACGCCAGCGCCAAGTTGGTGATCACCGCCGACGGTGGCTACCGGCGGGGCAAGCCGTCGGCGCTGAAGCCGACGGTGGACGAGGCGGTGGCGAACTGCCCGTCCGTCGAGCACGTGCTGGTGGTCCGCCGCACCGGTGAGGACGTCGCCTGGTCGGCGAAGGACCACTGGTGGCACGAGACGGTGGAGACCGCGGCGGTCGAGCACGCCGCGCAGCCGTTCGACGCCGAGCACCCGCTCTTCATCCTCTACACCAGCGGCACCACGGCCCGGCCGAAGGGCATCCTGCACACCACCGGCGGTTACCTGACCCAGGCGGCGTGGACGACGCACGCCGTGTTCGACCTCAAGCCGGAGTCGGACGTCTACTGGTGCACCGCCGACATCGGCTGGGTCACCGGGCACTCCTACATCGTGTACGGCCCGCTGGCCAACGGCGCCACCCAGGTCATGTACGAGGGCACCCCGGACACCCCGCACAAGGGCCGGTTCTGGGAGATCGTCGACCGGTACGGGGTGACCATCCTGTACACCGCCCCCACCCTGATCCGCACCATGATGAAGTGGGGCGATGACATCCCCGCCGGGTACGACCTGGCCTCGCTGCGGCTGCTGGGCAGCGTCGGTGAGCCGATCAACCCGGAGGCCTGGATGTGGTACAGGCAGCACGTCGGCGGGGGCGAGCTGCCGATCGTGGACACCTGGTGGCAGACCGAGACCGGCGCCATGATGATCTCGCCGCTGCCCGGCGTGACCGAGGCGAAGCCGGGTTCCGCGATGACCCCGCTGCCGGGCATCAGCGCCGACGTGGTGGACGACCAGGGCAACTCGGTGCCGAACGGCGGCGGTGGCTACCTGGTGCTGCGTGAGCCGTGGCCGTCGATGCTGCGCACCATCTGGGGTGACGACGACCGGTTCATCGAGACGTACTGGTCCCGGTTCCCGGGAATGTACTTCGCCGGCGACGGGGCGAAGAAGGACGACGACGGGCACATCTGGCTGCTGGGCCGGGTGGACGACGTGATGCTGGTGTCCGGGCACAACATCTCCACCACGGAGGTGGAGTCGGCGCTGGTGTCGCACCCGTCGGTGGCTGAGGCGGCGGTGGTCGGCGCCACCGACCCCACCACCGGCCAGGCGATCGTCGCCTTCGCCATCCCGCGCGGCACCACCGACACCGCGGGTGAGGCGGGCGAGAAGCTCATCACCGAGCTGCGCGACCATGTCGCGAAGACGCTCGGCCCGATCGCCAAGCCCCGGCAGATCATGCTGGTGCCGGAGCTGCCGAAGACCCGCTCCGGCAAGATCATGCGCCGCCTGCTGCGGGACGTGGCGGAGAACCGCTCGCTGGGCGACGTCACCACCCTCCAGGACTCCTCGGTGATGGAGATGATCTCCTCGGGGATGGGTGGCGGGAAGTCCGACGAGGACTGACGCCAGGGCGTACATCGAGGTGGGTGACGGTCCGCGTGGACCGTCACCCACCGTCGTTTCTGACGGGTGCTGACCGGGGCGAGCGAGCGCCGTCACATCGGTCGGTCGGGGGAGCCGGGAGAAGCTGATCGGTCACAGGAGACGCCCAGCCCTGTCGTTCATCTTCTTTCTGATTTATGTTCACGCAGGTCGGACCGGTTCGATGGAGGTCACATCGATGACAGGCGCCGGCCCGACTCCCCTCCCCCATGCCCGAGAAACGGAGCGGCATGAACACATTCCCGCAATCCGGGTCACGCAGACGCCTACTCGTCGCGCTGCCCGCCATCGCCCTCGCCGCCACGTCACTGACCGTGACCGGCAGCGCGGCCGCCCAGACGCCCGGCCCCGCCCGGGCCACCATCGGGGCGGACGAGTTCTACATCAACTACTCCGAGCCGGCCGTCCAGCCGGACAGTGACGGCCGCGAGGTCAAGGGCAAGGGTGGCATCCACGCCCCGGCGGTCGAGCAGGCGCGGACGTACGACCGCAAGTTCGCCCGCGGTAACCCGGTCACGGCGAAGCAGCTGGCGAAGACCGAGGCCGAGGCGATCAAGACGGGTAAGAACCCGCGGCAGATCAAGCAGGCCAAGGGCACCCAGACCGCCAAGCTGCTGACCCTGCTGGTGGAGTTCAACGACCAGGCCAACGACGACTTCACCGACGTCATGGTCCCCAAGACGGTCTTCGAGGACCGGAGCTGTGTCCTCGGCACCGTGCAGAACGGGCCGAAGCACAACAACATCCCGGACCCGGGCTCCCTGCCGCACGAGGACAACAACTCGATGTGGGTGCCGGACTTCTCCCCGGAGCACTTCAACAAGATGCTCTACACCAAGGAGGGGATCACCGAGCGGGTCCGCAAGGACCTGACCGGGCCGGACGGCAAGCCGGGCGTCGACCTCGCCGGCCGCACCATGCACAACATGTACCTGGAGATGTCCAAGGGCGCGTACACGGTGGACGGGCAGGCCAGCCCGTGGATCACCGTGCCGCACTCCGAGGGCTGGTACGCGGCCTCCCGCTGCTTCCAGGACTCCAGCGGCAACTGGGTCGCCGGGCGCCAGCAGGCGATGAACGGCCACCCGGACAACCCGCAGGGCGCGGGCCGCCTCGCCACCGACGCGGTCGCGACGCTCGCGAAGATGGACCCGAACTTCCCGTGGGCCGACTACGACATCGAGGACCAGGGCGACCGCGACGGTGACGGCAACGTCTACGAGCCGGACGGCGTGATCGACCACCTGGTGCTGGTGCACGCCGGCCAGGGCAAGTCCCGCGGCGGCGGCGCCGAGGGCGTGTACGCGGTGTGGGCGCACTCCTCGTCGGTTCCGGGCGGCTACCGAATTCCGGGCACCGACCTGCAGGTCTCGAACTACATCGTGCAGCCCGAGGACGCCGGGGTCGGCGTCTTCGCCCACGAGTTCGGTCACGACCTGGGCCTGCCGGACCTCTACGACACCTCCGGCAACGCCGACTCGGACGTCGACTTCTGGGACCTGATGGCCTCCGGCTCGCACTCCGGTGAGATCTTCCAGGCGCTGCCGACGCACATGGGCCTCTGGGACAAGTGGGTGCTCGGCTGGGCGGACCCGCTGAACGTCAACCCGGGTGCCGACCCGCGTGACGTGCAGCTGGGCCAGACCTCGCGGACCCCGGTCGGCACCAAGGACGGCATCAAGGTCAACCTGCCGAACAAGGTGATCACGCTGGCCACGCCGCACAGCGGCGCGAACATGTGGTACACCGGCGCCGACCAGGACTGGGCCGACATCAAGCTGACCCGTTCGGTGGCGGTGCCGGCGGCGGCCGACGCGAAGTTCTGGATGTGGAACAACTACGTCATCGAGGAGGACTGGGACTACGGCTTCGTCGAGGTCTCCACCGACGGTGGCACGACCTGGGCCGAGCAGAAGGTCTACGACTCGACCGGCAAGCTGGTCAGCACCAACGACGGCTACGCCGACCCGAACGGCCGGATGGTGGACTTCGGCAACAAGAAGTACGGCCTGACCGGGGACAGCCACGGCTGGCGGCACGACTACGTCGACCTGTCGGCGTACGCCGGGAAGACGGTGCAGCTGCGCCTGCGCCAGGCGACCGACGAGGCGTTCGTGGAGCGCGGCTGGTTCGTCGACGACTTCTCGGTGACCGCCGGTGGCGCCACCACCTGGAGTGACAACGTCGAGGGTGGGGCCAACGGCTGGACCCAGACCGGCGGCACCTTCGTCGACACCACCGGCCCGGGCTGGCGGATCGACGGCGGCACCACCAACCAGGCGCACTACTACCTGGCCGAGTGGCGCAACTTCGACGGCTTCGACAACGGCCTCAAGTACGCGTACGACACCGTGTACTCGCGGGACGCGTGGAAGGTCGACAAGCTCTCCTACAACGCGCCGGGCATGCTGGTCTGGTACCGGGACACCGCGCTGGGCGACGTCAACCACGTCACCGCGCAGATGACCGCGCTGCCCAGCTACGGCGCCAAGGGTGGGCTGCTGATCGTCGACTCGCACTTCGACCCGTACCGCCGCCAGGGTGAGGCGGCCGTGAAGGACCCGTCGACGCTGGACAACCTGCCCAGCCGTCCGCAGTCCGCCAACGCGGCCTTCTCGCTCAAGCCCACGTACGGCTTCAAGGAGTGCCTGGAGGCGGCGAACGAGCCGTACAGCGAGTACTGCACCACCTTCGGCGCGCAGCCGGCGGTGCCGGGCTTCACCGACGCCAAGGGCTGGTACCCGGGCATCGAGGTGCGCGGTGGCTCGCTCTTCGCCCGGGACAACGACGCGTCCGTGGTGATCCCGTCGAAGGGCAACGTGCCGTACACCACCCGGGTCACCAACCCGGACGGCAGCCCGGCCACCGGCCTGTACGGCACGAACCTCGGGTTCACCGTGCTGGGCTCCGGCAACCCGGGTGACCAGGGTGCCGCCTACGGCGTCACCATCACCATCACGAAGACGGCGAAGGACAACTCGTACGCCACGGTCCACGTGACCCCGGCGAGCTGATCCGAGCAGCACACCCGCACCGACGTACGTTCGGCGGCCCGTCCGGAGCACTCCGCTCCGGGCGGGCCGTCCGTGTTCGAGGCCACCCGCCCGTCCGCGTGCCGGTCCCGGCTGGGCACTGGAGCAGAACGAGATCGACCGGGACGCTTCGGGAATGGCTTGGTTGCATCACGTAATTACCATCGATGATCGTCGCACCACCACCGAGGTTGCGGTATTGGTGCCCGCCGCCCGCAGAGGAAGGGACTTCGGATGAGCCGCCATGCCACGCGCGTCGTCTCTTCATTGCTGGCCGGGGCGGCGGTCATGTTCGCCGGGGCAGCATGCGACTCCGAGAGCCGTGAGAGGGGCGGACCCGCGCCCTCCCCCACGGCGGCCGGCGAGCCGACCGGGCCACGCATCACCGACGCACCCCGGGCGGCGCTCCCTTCCGATTTTCCCGAGTTGGACGTGCCGGCGACTGCTCGTGTCCTGGTTTCCCTCATGCAGGGCACCAGGGCCGCTGACACACCGCGATTCACAATCCCTGATATGGAGTACACCATCTATTCGGTGTGCACCGGCGGTGGCACGATCACGCTCCGCGGTGATGACTCGAAGGCAGTGCGATGCGACGGCCTCACCCACCGGTGGCACGTCTTCACGCGCGCCAAGAGCGACGTGGTGCCGATTCGGCCGCATGGCTCTTCGGTCCGTTGGTCCGTGGCTGTCGTCGACACCGAGGGTCGCTCCTTCACCACCCCTGGTTGAGCGACAGCCCCCGCTCCGAGTCGCCCGGCTGACCAGAGTCCACCGGGCACACCGGGCGGGGCCCGTCCGGGGCACGCTGCTCCGAACGAGCCCGCCCTCTTACGTTCGCCCGCGCTTCCAGCCGCTCGGTGTGACACGCCTGCAAGCCGCAGCGCTCCCTTATGGGGACCCCATAATCACCGTCACGCTCCGCGATCGTGGCCGAAACGTGACGTGAAGATGCGGCGCATTCACGCGGCGTTTAGCGATGTTTTGACCGGTAATGATGGCCGGTTACCGCAGTAATTGACCCGTGACAAGAGTCGCAACCTCTGCCATGGTGAGTGACGCATCACATGACACCACCCGCTTCGGCAGGCACCGTCATGTAACAGTTCCACAAAGGAGGAGGACCTTTGAGGAGACGAGTCACGGCGGGCCTGGCTTCGGCTGCGGCCGCGCTGCTGGCGGCCGGCGTCGTCACGGCCCCGGCCTCCGCCGCTCCGGCGGCGGAGCCCGCCCCCGGCGCCGACCGGGCGAAGCACGGCAGGGACAACCTCCCCGATCCGAAGGCGGATCAGCAGCGGGAGGTGCGCAAGCAGGCCATCGCCGACCTGCTCCAGGGCAAGGCCAAGCTCCAGACGCGCAACGGCTCCAAGGTCATCCAGGTCAAGGACGACCTGTTCGTCGAGTACCAGCAGCCGCCGAAGACCGATCCGATCTTCACGATGCTGGTCGAGTTCGGTGACCGGATCGACGCCCGGACCGGTGGAGCTGCCGGCCCGGTCCGCAACGAGATCCCCGAGCCGGACCGCGACTGGGACGGCGGCGCCACCGACGACAACAGCACGCTCTGGCGGGCCGACTTCAACCGGGCCCACTACCAGGACATGATGTTCGGTCCCGGCGAGTCGATGCGGGACTTCTACGCCAAGCAGTCCGGCGGGCGCTACACCGTCAACGGCGACGTGAGCGACTGGGTCAAGGTTCCCTTCAACGAGGCGCGGTACGGCAGCAACGCCATCTCCGAGGCCGACGGGTACTGGAACTTCGTCAAGGACAGCGCCACCTCCTGGTACGACGCCCAGATCGCGGCGGGGAAGACCCCGGCCCAGATCAAGGAGTACCTGGCCCAGTTCGACATCTGGGACCGGTACGACTTCGACGGCGACGGCGACTTCAACGAGGCCGACGGCTACATCGACCACTTCCAGGCGGTGCACGCCGGCGAGGGCGAGGAGGCCGGCGGCGGCGCCGAGGGCGAGGACGCCATCTGGTCGCACCGGTGGGCCGCCTTCCCGAACCTCGCGGGCTCCGCGGGTCCGGCGGGCAACCTCGCCGGTGGTGTCCAGATCGGTGACACCGGCATGTGGATCCGGGACTACACCACCGAGCCGGAGAACGGCGGCCTGGGCGTCTTCGCCCACGAGTACGGCCACGACCTCGGCCTGCCGGACCTGTACGACACCGCCGGTGGCGACAACGGGGTCGGTTTCTGGAGCCTGATGGCCTCGGGTTCGTGGCTCAGCCGCGGCAAGGACGACATCGGGTCGACCCCGGGCTACATGGACCCGTGGTCGAAGCTGTACCTCGGTTGGCTGAACCACTCGACCGTGGCGTACGGCAAGGGCAGCACCCAGGTGACCCTCGGCCCGGCCGGTGACAGCGACGGGCCGAAGGCCCAGGCGGTCGTGGTCAACCTGCCGGCGCAGTCCCAGACCACCTCCTACAACACCCCGTTCGCCGGGGCGAACGAGTGGTGGGGCGGCAGCGCGGACGACCTGAACACCACCCTGACCCGCCAGCTGGACCTGACCGGGGCGACCTCCGCGTCGATCACCGCGAAGGCCTGGTACGACATCGAAGAGGACTACGACTACCTCTACGCCGAGGTGTCCACCAACGGTGGCGCCACCTGGGCTCCGCTCAGCAACTCGCTCATCGACTCCGGTGAGACCGGGGTCGACGGCTCCACCAGCGGCAACTGGGTCGACCTGAACTACGACCTGTCGGCGTACGCCGGGCAGACCGTGCAGTTCCGCTACCGCTACCAGACCGACGGCGGCGTGCACCTCGCCGGCGCGTTCCTGGACAACGTGTCGCTGGTCAGGAACGGCGCCGCCGTCTGGACCGACGGCGCGGAGACGCTGGACGCGGCGTGGACGGCCAAGGGCTTCACCCGGATGACCGGCTCGGTGACCGCCACGTACCCCCGCTTCTACATCGCGGAGAACCGGACCTACCTCGGGTACGACGACACCCTGCGGACCGGTGGGTACAACTACGGCTTCGCCACCACCCGCCCGAACTGGGTGGAGCGCTTCTCCAACCACCAGGGCATGCTCGTCTGGTACGTGAACTACGCCTACGGCGACAACAACACCTCGGAGCACCCGGGCTACGGCCTGAACCTCCCGGTGGACGTCCGCCCGGGTCAGATCAAGGTCGACGGCGTGGGCACCATCAGCAACCGCCGTAACGGCTACGACGCGACCTTCAGTCGGTACGCCAAGCCGGCCCAGACCTTCCACCGCAACGGTGTTCCGGTCACGGTCCCGGCGCTCGAGGCGAACCCGGTCTTCACCGACAGCGGGGCGAACAAGTACTGGAACAACAGCAACCCGTGGAACTCGGTGAAGGTGGCCGGCACCGGCACCCGGATCGAGATCCTGAAGCAGGGCACCAACCCGACCGACGACATGGTCGTGAAGGTCACCAACTGATTGACTGATCAACGGTTGGACGGCGGGGCCGGTGGCGAATGCCACCGGCCCCGCCTGCTTTGCAGGCCACCGCAAACTGATCGAAAACTGTCACTGCAATTGCCGCCGTCGAGATCCCCGCCGCTCATGGCCGTGGATGGGAAGTCCGATTGTGACGGTGAAAAGCGTCCCCAACAAAATCTTGCAACAAATCGACGCGCACGTCTTCCCAGTGGTCCCGGCAGTGTCTATGTTCACCATTGGTCCCACCGGTGTCGCCGGTGGGGCGTATCCACCGGCCTGTACCCCCGTTGGGCCGGTTCCCTCACACCGGAGGTACCACGTGCGCAAAGTCGCAGTGGGTCTGCTCGGGCTTTCGCTGACGGCGACAGGTCTGGTGACGGGCACGTCCGCCAGCGCCGCGCCGACGCCGAAGTTGCCGGCGGCCGCCCCGTCGGTCGCCGAACCCGCCCACACGGACCACGATCTGCCCAACCCGCTCGAGGACAAGCGGCGGGCGCTGCGCCAGGAGGGCCTCAGCGAGGTTCTCTCCGGCAAGGCGAAGGCGCAGAAGATCAACGGCAGCACGGTCGTCAAGGTGGGCAAGACCCAGGCTGACGGCCCGAACGCCCGGGTGGCGTCGGCCGCCGGCCAGACGGAGGACCAGTACGTCGAGCTCGCCCGCAAGCGGACCGACAAGATCTTCGTGATCCTCGCGGAGTTCGGTAACGAGCGGCACCCGAACTACCCGGACCAGGACACCGACCCGGACACCCCGGGCCCGACCCGGTTCGACGGGCCGCTGCACAACGAGATCCCGGCTCCCAACCGCGCGGTGGACAACTCCACCGTCTGGCAGGCCGACTACAGCGCTGACTACTTCCGCAAGCTCTACTTCGGAACCGGTCAGGGCGACGAGTCGCTGAAGCAGTACTACGAGGCCCAGTCCTCGGGTCGCTACAGCGTCAACGGCACCGTCACCGACTGGGTCAAGGTCCAGTACAACGAGGCCCGGTACGGCCGATCCGACGGCTACCCCTGCGCCTCGAACGTCTGCACCAACACCTGGGCGCTGGTTCGCGACGCCGCCAACAAGTGGGTCGCGGACCAGAAGGCTCAGGGTCGCACCGACGCCCAGATCGCCGCCGACGTCAAGGCGATGGACGAGTGGGACCGCTACGACTTCGACGCCGACGGCAACTTCAACGAGTCGGACGGCTACATCGACCACTTCCAGATCGTCCACTCCGGCGGCGACCAGGCCGACGGTGACCCGTACCAGGGTGAGGACGCCATCTGGAGCCACCGCTGGTACGCCTTCGCCTCCGACCAGGGCAGCACCGGTCCGGAGAACTTCCCGGCCGGCGGCACCCAGATCGGCACCACCGGCGTCTGGATCGGTGACTACACCATCCAGCCGGAGAACGGCGGCCGGAGCGTCTTCTACCACGAGTACGGCCACGACCTCGGTCTGCCGGACGACTACAACGTCACCAGTGGTGGGGACAACAACAACGAGCACTGGACCCTGATGGCCCAGAGCCGGCTCGGCGCCAAGAACGACGGTGGCATCGGCGAGCGCGGCGGCGACCTCGGCGCCTGGAACAAGCTCCAGCTCGGCTGGCTCGACTACGAGGTCATCAAGGCCGGCCAGCAGCGCACCCTGGATCTCGGTCCGCAGGAGTACAACTCCGCCAAGGCGCAGGCCGCCGTGGTGGTGCTGCCGCAGCGGGAGTACACCTTCCAGAACGGCAAGCCGTTCGAGGGGACCAAGCAGTACTTCTCCGGCAACGACGACGACCTGAACACCACGATGACGCGGACGATCGACCTCACCGGGAAGACCAGCGCCGCGCTGACGATGAAGGGTCGCTACAACATCGAAGAGGACTACGACTACCTCTTCTTCGAGGCCTCGACCGACGGTGGCCAGAGCTGGACCACGCTGCCGGGTACGGCCAACGGCAAGGCGCTCAAGGAGATCTCGGCCGGGCGCTTCGCCCTGGACGGCTCCAGCGGCGACAAGTGGGTCGACGTCAACATCCCGATGGACGCCGCGGCCGGCAAGGTCGTGCAGTTCCGGCTGCGCTACCAGACCGACGGTGGTGTCTCCTCGGGCGGCTTCTACGGTGACGCGATCACCATCACCGCCGACGGGCAGACCGTGCTCAGCGACGGTGCCGAGGCCGGCGCCAACGGCTGGACCTTCAATGGCTGGACCAGCGTTGAGGAGACCTACAAGCGCAAGTTCGACAACTACTACATCGCCGGCAACCGGTCGTACGTCTCGTACGACCAGTACCTGAAGACCGGCCCGTACTTCTTCGGCTACGCGAACACCCGCCCGGACTACGTGGACCACTACGCGTACCAGGAGGGTCTGCTGATCTCCTACTGGAACCTCCGGTGGGCCGACAACGACACCTTCGTCCACCCGGGCGAGGGTCGGAACATGATCATCGACGCGCACCCGCGGCCGATCTACAACCTGACCGGCAACCCCTGGCGGGCCCGCGTCCAGGTCTACGACGCGCCGTTCAGCCTCAAGAAGGCGGACTCGTTCACGCTGCACATCAACAGCCAGCCCTCCTACATCCGGGGCCAGGCCGCGCAGCCGCTGTTCGACGACACCCAGAAGTACTGGTACGAGGAGCTGCCGAACCACGGTGTCAAGCTCCCCGCCACCGGCACCAAGATCCGGGTCCTGAAGCAGGACGGCACCTCGATGAAGGTCCGTTTCTCCTGATCCGCTGATCAGCGTTCCACCGATGCCCGGGCAGGTCACCTGCCCGGGCATCGCCCTTTCCGACCACCGGCACGCGGGACGGAACCGCGCAGGCTCCCGGCGAGTCCCATCCGGGTGACACCACGAACCGCCGCCCTGCCGGCCGCTCTCGCGCTGGCGCTGCTCGTACCCCTGGCGAGCTGCGCCGGGAACGGAGACCCCGTGTCCGACGACCCGACGCCGCCCCGCCCGCCCGCCTCGACCGGCGCGTCGTCCCCCCCACCGTCCCCGCCCGCGACCGCGCAGTCCGGCCCACCGGCCGGCTCCCCGGTCCCGTCCGCGGGCCGGCCCACCCCGCTCTCCGCCACCGAGCCGCCGACCCTGCCGCGACCCCCCGGGCCGCCGAAGAAGCCCACCGACAGCCGGGTGACCGACGTGCTCGCCGGCCGGATCACCCGCGGCGGCTCCGGCCCCTGCTACGGCCTGGTCACCGACGACGGCCGGGAGTACGCCCTGCACGGCAGCGGGATGGGCACCCTCGGCACCGGCACCACGGTGCTGGTCACCATCGCGCCCCCCGACCCGGCCCACGACTGCGGGCCGGGCACCCGCGCGAGCATCGTCAAAATCAGCCGGGTCGGCTGACCCGACCCGGCGCCGCGACCACCCACCGGGTCGCCGAGACGGTCAGTCTGCGCCGGGGTCCTAGGCTGTGCCCCATGACCGAGCAGCGTGGCGGACCCGTCGACGAGTCCTGTGTCCTCACCGAGGGGCCGTGGACACACCGCTTCGTCGGAGCCAACGGCACCCGGTTCCACGTGGTCGAGGCGGGCACCGGCCCGATGGTGCTCTTCCTGCACGGCTTCCCCGAGTACTGGTGGGCCTGGCACGAGATGCTCCCGGCGGTCGCCGACGCCGGATTCCGGGCGGTCGCCGTCGACCTGCGCGGCTACGGCGCCAGCGACAAGCCACCCCGGGGGTACGACGGCTACACCCTCGCCGCCGACGTGGCCGGCCTGATCCGGGCCCTCGGCGAACGCTCCGCCACCCTGGTCGGCGCGGGCGCGGGCGGCATGGTCGCCTGGACGGCCGCCTCGTTCCACCCGACCCTGGTACGGCGACTGGTGGTGCTCGGCGCGCCGCACCCGCTGCGCCTGCGGGCCGCCCTCTTCGCCGACCCGCGCGGGCAGTTCGCCGCCTCCACACCGGCGCTGAAGTTCCAGCTGCCCCGGTACGAGCACGTGCTCACCCGCAACGGCGCGGCCAGCGTCGAGGAAATGCTGCGCCGCTGGGGCGGGCCGGACTGGGTGGCCGGGCCGGAGTTCCGCGCGTACGCGGACCACTGCCGGGAGGCCATGCAGATCCCGCAGGCGGCCTTCTGCGCGATGGAGGGCTACCGGTGGGCGTTCCGGTCGGTGCTGCGCCTGCACGGCTACCGGTTCGTCCGGCTGATGCAGAAACCCCTGGTCACCCCGACCCTGCAACTGCACGGCGCGCTCGACGTCGCCGCGCTGCCCCGCACCGCCCAGGGCTCCGGCCGGTACGTCGTCGCCCCGTACGAGTGGCGGCTGCTCGACGGGGTCGGGCACTTCCCGCACGTGGAGGCGCGGGACGTGGTGCTCGGCGAGATCCTGCGCTGGACGAAGTCCTGACCGCTCAGACCCGCTGCTCGCGCAGGTCGGCGACCTCGGCAGCCGGCGCCCAGCCCTGGTAGACGCCGAAGTCGAAGACCTCCAGGCCCATCGCCTGGGCCACCGGCCACCGGCCACCGGTGTACTCGACCCGCAACCAGCCGTCGTGCTCGCCGAGCACGATGAACGGCTGCCCCTGCCAGGTGCAGGTGGTCCGCACGTACGCCAACCCCTCGACCTCGGCGGCCGGCAGGACCCGGACGTGCCGGCCGGGGCGTACCTCCTCGAAGCCCTCGGCGGGCTCCGACTGGTAGATCCGGACGTCGTCGCCGTCCGGACTGGCCTGGTATTCCCGGCCGCGCCAGCGGACCACGTAACCGTCGCGCATCAGGGCTCACCCACCTGTCGCCAGAGCAGCGCGTCGGTGTCGAGGATGGCGATCACCCGCTCGGTGCCGTCCGCGCCGATGCGCCACAGCTGCGCGCCGTGCGGCAGCCGGGCGCTGTCCACCTTGAACTCGGCCACCACGTCGCTGCTCTCGCCCGGGGCGAAGCCGTTGCCCCGGAACGGCGCCCGCTCGATGACCCAGCCCTCCATCGCCCGCATGGCGGCCTCGTTCTGCCCGCCGTACGGGATGCGGTAGAGGCTCGGCCGGTACGCCGGCCAGCGCAGCACGTAGATCCGGTCGGCGTCGCGGGCGAAGGGGGAGCCCGGGTAGCCCAGGCCGAGCGCGTCGTGCAGCTGGGCCGGGGTGTTCAGGTGCGCCAGCTCGTTGGCCCGGTGCACGAAGCCGGAGACCCGGTCGTACCCGCGCTCCAGGTAGTAGGCGAGCTGGCTCGGCGCCACCGCCTTCTGCATCGCCACCGGCCGGGTCGGGTCGGTGACCGGCGGGGCGTAGCGGGGGCGCTCGACCGGCTGCTCGGCGGCGGTCGCCTCCGGCTCGACGTCGGCGTCGTCGCCCAGCCCCACCTCGGCGGCCCAGTTGGCCAGCCCGACGATCTGCTCGCCGGGCAGCTTGGCCCCGATCGGGCTGCCCGGGTTGACCGCGAACGACCAGGCCGGGTCCGGCCAGCGCCGGATCAGCTGCACGAAGCGGACCTCGACCGTCTCCACCGGCTCACCGCCGTGGTCGGCGAGCCGCTCCGGCGAGGTGTGCACCACCACGTACTTCTCGCCGTCCAGCTGGTCGGTGCGCCACACGAAGCCGGGATCGCCCGGGCGGCTGCCCGGCGCCGAGTCGGGCGCGACCGGGAGCAGCACCCGGGCCAGCAGCAGGGTGGAGAGGAAGGTGTCGGTGCTGCCCGCACCGGCGGCGTTCAGCAGGTTCTCCTCCACGTCGTTGGCCGGCTGGAACGCGAGCAGCTCGGCGGCCGTACCGGTCGGTCCGGTCGGCGTTCCCGCAACGCCCTGGGAGGTGGGAGCGGCCGACGGCTCGGCCTCGGCGGGGGCGGCCGGCTCGGCCTCCGGAGCCGGGGAGACCGGAGCCGGCGACACGAAGGCGGGCGAGACCGGAGCCGGGAAGACCGGGGCCGGGGCCGGTGACGCCGGGGCCGAGGGAGCAGGAGCTGGCGAGACCGGGGCGGAGGAGGTGGGAGCCGGGGAGGCCGGGGCGATCGGCGGGGACTCGGCGAAGATCCCACCGCCGGCCGGTCCGTTCCGGGTCGCCGTGCCGCCGCCCGGTACGGGTCCGTCCCCGACGGTGGCCGCCGACGACGCCGGGAGGTCCCGGGACTCGATGACGGTGCCCTCGATGACGATGGGCGTGAAGCCGCGGCGCGGCGCCGGGGGCCCGGAGACCGGCTCGGCGATGGACGGGGGAAGCTCCTCGGTGACGTCCGGCCCGGGCGGCGGCGCGGACCACCCGGCCGGGTCGGGGAGCGGCTGGGTCGGTTCCTCGGCCGGCGTCGGCTGCCGTCGCGGTAGCGCCTGGGTCGCCTCGACGCCGGGCGGGGCAACCCGGAACGCCCGGGTCGGTTCCTCCGCCAGAGGGTCGGGCCGGCGGGCCGCGACCGGTGGTTCCGGTGCCGGAATCGGCTGGGTGGCCTGCTCGTCCGCCGTGTCGACCCGGAACGCGCGGGTCGCCTCGTCGCCCGGGGCGGTGGCGGGCCGGCGCCTCGGGAAGGGCTGCCCACCGAGCCCGGGCCGGGGCGGGACGGCCCGGTCCCCGGAGCGCAGCGGGTTGTCCCGCACTGCCCGGGCCGCCGCGGCACGCGTGGAGGCGGGCTCGAAGAAGGAGGTACGACCGTTGGTCCCGGTCGCGTCGGCCCCCGTGGAGGCGGGCTGGCCGAGGCCGCCGAGGTGACGCCGCCGGGAAGCGCCCAGCCAGGCCGGCTCGGTCGGGGCGGCGGCGGGACGGCCGCTCGCCGGGACCCCGTCGCGGGGCGGCCGACCGTCGACGACGACGTCGGTGCCGGCCGGCTGGCCGGCGTCGACGGGATCGCCGCCCGTCGGGCCGCCGGCGCCGGCCGGGCGGCCCGCGTCCACGTCGGACGAGCGGGGGGCCGGCACGTCGGTCGGGTGCGGCGCCACCGGTACGCGCGGCGGCGCGGTGGGCGGCGCGGACCCGCCGGGCGGGTCGCCGACGGCGGTCGATGGCGCGGCGGTCCGAGGTACCCCGCCGGACGCCGTCCGGTCGGCGGTGTCGGACCGGCCCGCCGTGGGCTCGCGACCGGACCCGCCGTCGGCCCGGGCCCGGGCCAGCGACTCCGCCCGCTCCAGCCGGGCTCGCGCACCCAGGGTGCGGCCGGGCAGGCGGACGTCCCCGCGGGAGAGCTGGGAGACGAACCAGGCCGGTAGGTAACCCTCGACCGGCAGGCCCGGGTTGACGGCCAGCCACCACTCGTGGTTGGGCCAGGCGGCGGCGAGGTCGGCGAAGGGGCTGCGCCGGCTCGGGCCGGCGGTGGCGCCCAGGCAGGCGTGCAGCGCGGCCAGGGAGGTGAAGGCCAGCACGTGGGTCCGGCCGCCGGTGGTCCAGGTGCCCCAGCCCATCGGCACTTCGCCGGCGAGGGCCTGCGCGGAGACCGGGAGGAACAGCTCGGTCCGGGCCAGGACGCGGAAGTAGAGTTCCTGGTCGTTGGCCCGCAGCGCGTCCCGCAGCGCCACCTCGGCCTCGGTAGCCGGCTCCCAGTCGGTCACGGCCACCTCTCCTCCCGCGAACAGGCCATAGGCATCGCGTACAACCTACAAGGTGGGAACGCGATCACAATGGCTGGACGGCGGCGGCCCGCCGGCCATACCCGTGAGGCGCTAACATCCGGTTCCGGAGTCGACACGATACGGAGGCGGTCGATGTCCCGACCCGGCGCGCGATCGGCCCTCACGAGCGTGGCGACGGTCCTGCTCGCCGCCCTGCCCGCCCTCGCCGTGTCGTCGGCCACCCCGGCGCGGGCCGCCGCGCCGGCCTGCGCCACCCCACTCGCCCCCGTCCGGCCGGTCGCCGCCGCCCCCTGGCCCCAGCAGCGGTACGCCCCGGAGCGGCTCGCCCCCCTGGCCACCGGCGCGGGGATCACCGTCGCGGTCGTCGACTCCGGCGTCGACAGCCGGCATCCGCAGCTGCGGGGCCGGGTGCTCGACGGCGCCGACTTCCTCGACCCGGGCGGGGACGGCACCCGGGACTGCGCCGGTCACGGCACCGGGGTGGCCAGCATCATCGCCGCCGCCCCGGGCGCCGGGGTCGCCTTCCACGGGCTCGCCCCCCGCGCCCGCATCCTGCCGGTACGGGTGAGCGAGCAGCAGGTGGTCGAGGGGCGCGAGTCGGGACGTACGGTCAGCGCGGCCGACTTCGCCCGGGCGATCCGGTGGGCGGTGGACCACGACGCCGACGTGCTCAACCTCTCCGTCGTGCTGTACGCCGACGACCCGGCCGTCCGGGCGGCGGTCGCCTACGCGGTACGCCGGGACGTGGTCGTGGTGGCCGCCGCCGGCAACCTGCACGACAACGGCGACCCACGCCCCTACCCGGCCGCGTACGACGGGGTGCTCGGGGTGGGGGCGATCGCCCCCGACGGTTCCCGGGCGGGCTTCTCCCAGACCGGCCCGTACGTCGACCTCGTGGCGCCGGGTGGGGACGTGCTGATGGCCGCCCCGGTGCAGGGGCACCTGCGCGCCGAGGGCACCAGCTACGCCACGCCCTTCGTGGCGGCGACCGCGGCGCTGGTCCGCCAGTACCGGCCGAGCCTGACCGCGGCCCAGGTGGCGCAGCGGATCGTGGGCACCGCCGACCCGGCGCCGGGCGACGACCGGGGTGGATACGGCGCCGGGGTCCTGAACCCGTACCGCGCGGTCACCGACGCCGGCTCGGGCCCGGCGGGGCGGTCCGTCGCGGCGACGCTGCCGGCGGACCGGCCCGACCCGGCGGTGCTGGCCCAGCGGGCGCGCCGGGCGGCCGCGCGGGATCGCGCCGTGCTGGTGGCCACGGTCGCCGGAGCCGCGGTGGTGGTGGCGGTGCTGCTGGCCGTGGTGCTGCCCCGCGGCACCCGCCGCGGCTGGCGTCCCGCCGGGCCGGCCTGACCCGCCCGACACCGGGATTCCGCCGCCCGTAGCCGGGGCTCCGCCGCTGCGGCGGGAACGACGGTGGCGGCGCCGACGAGGTCGTCGGGCGCCGCCACCGGGCAGGCTCACTGGAACAGGCCGACGTTCCGCTTCTCCGTGTTGAGGTAGTCGGACGCGGAGTCGTCCACCGCGAGCTTGATGTCGCGCAGCATCGCCTGGAGGTCCTGCGAGGCGGACCGCCACCGGGCCTGCCGCTGCTCGTACGCCTGCTGGGCGTCACCGGCCCAGCCGGCCACCAGCGGAGCCGCGTCCCGCTCCAACTGGCCGAGCTGCGAGTCGAGCGTGTTCAGCGCCTTCTGGATGTCCGCGCCGGCCTGCTGCAGCGCGGCGAAATTGACGACCAGCACACCGTGGTCCATCGGATGCTCCCTCTCCCGGGTTCTGGTTACAGCGGCAGCTGGATGCCGCGGTTGGTGCCGGCGACCCGGCCGGCGGCCTCGGAGTCCGAGACGTCGTACTGCTGGCCGGCGGTGCGGATCGCCGACGCGGTCTCCCGCAGGGCTCGCTGCAACGCGGCCTGATCCTGCGACCACTGCTGCTTGACCTGCTCGAACGACCGCCCGCCGGCGCCGCGCCAGGCCTGCTGCAACACCTCCAGCTCGGCCATCAGGCCGCTGAGCATGCTCTGCAACGACTGGTCCACCTGCTCGAACTTCGCGGCGGTCTGCTGCATCACCGCGGCTTCTGCCTGGGTCTGGGACACCCGGACGTCACCTCGTCTCCTCGGTCGGGCTGGCCGTCGGGACGCCCAGGGTGGACGTCGCTCGTGCCGGTCGCCGGGGTCGGTGGCCCACGACGGCGACGGTCAGCGGAACTCGTCGCTGACGGTAGCGACCCGATCGCGGTTCTGCTACCCCGTCGGCCTCCCCTGTGGACAACCGTGGGATCCGTGACGTCCGCCCGCACCCCTACGATGGGTCACGCCGCCGTCGCGGAGCGGTCCGTGTCGCGGGTGGCCGGGCAGCCGGGGCGGCCCGAGGTGTCGAGCTGAGGAGAACCGGTGACGGTCATGACGACCGGGCGCGCGCAGCGGCCGGCCCCGCGCCAGCCTTTGCCGCCACAGTGGATGCCGGCCGCCGCCCGCCCGTCGGGGGCCGTCCGGGCCGGTCAGGTAGTGGCGGCGCAGGTCGCGCTCGCCCTGCCCGCCACCGCGCTGGGCCGGGGCGCCGGGCCGATGCTGCTCGCCCTCCTCGGCAGCGCACTGCTGCTCGTCACCGCCGGGTGCCGTTGGCGGGGCCGGTGGCTCTTCGAGTGGCTGGCCACCGCCGCGGGGTACACCACCCGGCGGCACGGCCTCGACGCCGGGGCCGGTCCGGCGGAGCTGCTCGCGCTGGTGCTGCCCGGGGCCGCGATCCGCCCGGTGGAGCTGGCCGGCGGCCCGGCCGGGGTCATCGACGACGCCCACGGGCTGACCGCCCTGCTCGAACTGGGCGACCCGGGTGACCTGCTCGGTGACGGGCCGCGCCCGCTGCCGACCCCCGCCGCGCTGCTGCCGGCCGGCGCGCCGGAGCACCCTCCCGTCCGGCTTCAGCTGCTGCTGCACTCCGCGCCCGCGCCGGCCCCCGACACGGCGGGCGGCACCGCGGGCACCTCGTACCGGCAGCTGACCGAGGGACGGCTGCCCGGGCAGGAACGGGCGCTGCTCGCGGTCCGGGTGCTGCGGGTGGACGGCTGGTCCGACGAGGAGCTGCGCCGGGCCCTCTCCGGCACGGTCCGGCGGATCGTCCGCCGGCTCGGGCCGGTCACCGCCCGACCGCTCGGCGAGCACGCGGCGCTGCGCGTACTGGGGGAGCTGGCCCACCACGACGGCGGGCGGCCGACCCGGGAGACCTGGCAGTCGGTCAGCTCCGGCGACCTGCGCCAGGTCGGCTTCCGGTTGCGGCGCTGGCCGGACCCGCGCACCGACCTGGGCCGTCGCCTGGTGCCCCGCCTGCTGGCCCTGCCCGCCACCGCGACCAGCGTGGCACTGGGCGCCGGGCCGCGAGCCGGCGCCGACTCCGCGCCCGTCCCGGTCGAGCTGACGGTACGACTGACCGCCCGCACCCCGGCCGAGCTGGACACCGCGACGCAGGCGCTGTACCGGCTGGTGGCCGACGCCGGCGCCGAGCTGCGCCGGCTCGACGGAGAGCAGTTGGACGCGCTGGCCGAGACGCTGCCGCTCGCGGTGGCCGGCGTCCCGCCGGCGGCGGGGGACGCGGAGCCGCTGGAGCTGAGCCTGGGCGACGCCGGGCTGATGGTCGGCGCGAACCGGCACGGGGGCGCGGTGACCGTCCGGCTGTTCCGCGCCGAGGGCACCCGGCTGGTGCTGGTCGGCGGGGTGCGCGCGGCCCAGTTGCTGGTGCTGCGGGCGATGGCGCTGGGCGCCCGGGTGGTGGTGCGGACCGGCCGGCCGCGCGGCTGGGAACCGTTCGTCCGCGGGATCGGCGGCGTCGGGGGCGGCATCGCGGTGATCCCGCCCGGGCGGCCGGTGGGCGGGGCACCGGCTTCGCCGCTGTGCCCGCTGCTGCTGGTCGTCGACGCGGGCGCGGGGGACGCCGAGCCGACGGCGGGGCCGGCCTGGCAGGCCACCCTGGTGGTACGCGACGAGCTCACCCCGGCCGACGCGGACACCCTGGGCCGGGCCGACCTGGCGGTGCTGCAACCGCTGGACCCGCGGGAGGCCGCGCTGGCGGGGGCGACCCTGGGGCTGGGCGGCTCGGCGGAGTGGCTGACCCGGATCCGCGACGACATGGTGGCGGTGGTCAACCGGCGGGCGCTGCGCTGGGCGCTGCTCTCCCCGACCCCGATCGAGTCGCAGCTGATCGGTCGGCCCGCTCGGCGCTGAACCGGTCATGCGGAGGGTTCCCCGGGTGGATCTCCCGTGGCACGATCCCCGCCATGGGTTTTCTGAAGGGCCTTCTGATCCGGTTGGGCTCCACGGCGGTGGCCTTCTGGCTGGCGACGCTGCTCATTCCGGGCATCACGCTCGACTCCGACTCGGCCGTCGAGACGGTCACCACGCTGCTCCTGGTGGCGGTGATCTTCGGAGTGGTCAACGCGGTGCTCCAGCCGATCATCAAGAGCGTCGGGTGCGGCTTCTACCTGCTCACCCTCGGGCTGATCGCCCTGGTCGTCAACGGCCTGCTCTTCCTGCTCACCAGCTGGATCGCGGACCAGGCCGGGCTGCCCTTCCACGTCGACAGCTTCTGGCCTGAGGCGGTGCTCGGGGCGCTCTTCGTCGGCATCGTCACCTGGATCCTCGGCGCCGTACTCGACCGCGACTGACCGCTGCCCGGCCGCCCGGACCGCAAGGCACCGGTCCGGGGGCCGGGCGGCCGGGCGGGATCCGAACACCCGCGCCGGCCGGCGGACGGGAATTGGCTGGCGCGGCGGCGGGACGGTCGGGCTAGCGTCGCGGGATGTCCACCGTGACCCGCGCCGACGGCTACCGGCTCAGCACCACCAGAAGCGGGGACGGGGCCTGGGGAGCTGGCTCGCCGCTTCGGCCCGCGACCACCTGGCCGAGCTGGGCGTACACCGGATCCTGCTGGCCACCGTCGACGCGCACGGCGTGTACGCGAAGCTGGGCTTCGGCCCCGTGAAGCCGGAGCTCTGGATGGAGCTGGACCGGCGGCAGGCGCCGGTGAGCCCGCTCACCGGAAAGGAACAGAGCCCGGAATCGCCCCTTACGGTGGAGGGGTGAATCCGGTCCGGCTCGGCTACCTGTACGGCCTCGGCGCCTACCTGCTCTGGGGCTTCTTCCCGATCTACCTCAAGCTGCTGCGCCCGGCCGGGCCGGTGGAGATCCTCGCCCACCGGATCGTCTGGTCGGTGCTCTTCGTCGCCCTGCTGCTGGCCGCGCTACGCAACATCGGCTTTCTGTACGCGCTGGCCCGCCGGCCCCGCACCCTGGCCGGGATCGTCGCCGCCGCCGCGCTGATCGCCGTCAACTGGGGCACCTACATCCACGGGGTGAACTCCGACCGGGTGGTGGAGACCGCCCTGGGCTACTTCATCAACCCCCTCGTCGTCGTGCTGCTCGGCGTCTTCGTACTGCGCGAGCGGCTCCGCCCGGCGCAGTGGGCCGCGCTCGGCGTCGGCGCGGCGGCCGTCGCCGTGCTCACCGTCGACTACGGCCGCCCGCCGTACCTCGCGCTCACCCTGGCGTTCAGCTTCGCCGGGTACGGGCTGGTCAAGAAGCGCCTCGGGCTGCCCGCGGCGGAGGGGCTCTTCGTCGAGTCGGCGGTGCTGGCGCTGCCCGCGCTGGTGTACCTGGGGTGGCTGGCGGGGCAGGGACGGGCCACCTTCGGGCACGTCTCGGCCGGACACACCGCGCTGCTGGTACTGGCCGGAGCGGCCACCGCGATCCCGTTGCTGCTCTTCGCCGGAGCGGCCAACCGGCTGCCCCTGTCCAGTCTCGGCATGCTCCAGTACCTCGCCCCGATCCTCCAGCTGGGCTGCGGCGTGCTGATCTTCCACGAACCGATGCCGCCGGCCCGGCTGGCCGGCTTCGCCCTGGTCTGGGTGGCGCTGATGGTCTTCACCGCCGACGCGCTGCGGCACGGCCGGCGGACCCGCGTCGCCGCTCGTGCCGCCGCCCCGGTCACCGTCGCACCTCGGTGACCGGGGTCAGCGGACGTCGTAGCCGAGCAGCGCGGTGCCGTCGGCGCGGACCAGCTCCAGGCGGACCAGCTCCGCGTCGGTGAAGCGGGTCGCTCCACTGAGCCGTACGTCGTCACCGGGGGCCGCCAGCCACGAGCCGATCTGCTCCGTCGCCCCGTCCGGCCCGTGCGCCACCAGCCGGAACGTGTACGCCTTGCCGTAGCCGGCGGTCGCGTCGTACCCGCAGCGCATGGTGACCTCGGTGCCCCAGTCGGTGCCGGTCAGCCCGATGTCGGCGTGCACCGGCACCTTCGCCGCCACCGGCTGCATGGCCACCATGCGGACCGCCTGCGCGGTCGGCGCGGGCGGCGGCGCAGCGGGGCGCAGCAGGGACGCCCCACCGGCCCCCACCACCAGGGCGAACGCGGCGGCGACCAGCGCGGTCAGGGCGTACCGCCCGCGGGTGGCGGACCGCTCGCGGCGGCGGCGCCGCCGGGCGGCGTCGAGCAGCGCGGGCACCGGGCTGTGCTGGGGCGGCGGCGGAAGGAACTCGTCCAGGGCGGCCGGGTCGAGCCGGCCGAGCAGCCCGGGCAGCACGGCGACCTCGGCAACCGCCTCGCGGCAGCCGGCGCAGCCGGCCAGGTGCCGCTCGTAGGCGGCGCGGTCGGCGGGGGCGAGGGCACCCAGGACGTACGCGCCGTCGTCGTGCGCGAACTCGCAGCGGGTCATCCGGTCACCCCCATCTCGGCCAGGACCAAACGTAGTGAGCGCAACGCGTAGTGGGTGCGGGACTTGACGGTGCCCGGCGGCACGCCCAGTCTCGCGGCGGCCTCGGCCACCGAACGGCCCTGGTAGAAGCACTCGACCAGCACCTCCCGGTGGGTCGGGGTGAGCCGGTTCAACGCCTCCGCGACGGTCCACGCCTCCACCGCGCGCTCCGCTTCGTCGACCGCCTCCGGCGGCTCGGGCAGCTCGTCGGTGAACACCTCACCGACCCGGGTCGACCGGCGTCGCCAGGCGTCGATCGCCAGGTTCCGCGCGGTGGTGAAGAGCCAGGCACGGACCGAGCCGCGCCGGGGGTCCAGCGACTCCGGGTGCCGCCAGGCCCGCAGCAGGGTCTCCTGCACCAGGTCCTCGGCCCGGGTGCGGTCACCGTTGACCAGCCGGAGGGCGTGCGCGTACAGCGCCTCCGCGTGCTCGTCGTGCAGCGCGCGCAGCAGTTGGGCGTCGTGGTCGCTGATGGCGATCCCCTCGCTCTCCGGGGCGAGTCCGGCGAAGTGCGTTCGCCCGTGGATACGCGCGGTGACCCGGTTCGGTTCACCGGTGGTCGGGCCGGACGCCGCGGCCGCAGCTGTTCACATTCACGTAACGCCCCGTCCGGCGGGCGCTCACCCCGCCCTGGCAGCGTCCGGCCGGTACGCACGTCGGCGGTGCCGGTGTGCTCCCCACCTGCTTTCCAGGAGGCTCCTTCCATGAGCGACCGTCCCCGGCTGCTCCCGCTGCTCGGTGCCACCCGGCACGGCAGCCGTGATGCGATGACCTGTCTGTACCGGTGCGGCAACGCCTGTGACCACCCCGTTCCCAACACCTCCGACAACACGTACTTCGGCGACCTGGTGCAGACCGAGGTGTCGCGACGCGGGGTGGTCCGGGCCGGCGCGGTCGGCGCGCTCGTGCTCGGCTTCGGCGGGGCGGCCGCCGGCGCCCTGGCCGGCGCCGGCCCGGCCGCCGCCGCGCCGGTCGTACCCGAGGTGACCGGCCCCGCCCGGCCGCGGCCCTCGGCCGGTTCCGGCGCGCTGACCTTCCGGCCGATCCCGCCGAACCAGCTCGACACCCTGGTCGTCCCCAACGGGTACGACCACGCGGTGGTCATCCGCTGGGGCGACCCGGTCGTGCCGGGGGCGCCGGAGTTCGACCTGCACGGGCAGAACGCCGCCGCCCAGTCGAAGCAGTTCGGCTACAACAACGACTTCGTCGGGGTGCTGCCGCTGGACCGGCGCGGCCGGCGGGCGCTGCTCGTGGTCAACCACGAGTACACCAACGAGGACCTCATGTTCCCGGGCTTCACCGGGCTGGACGCGCTGACCGTCGAGCAGGTGCGCACGGCGATGGCCGCGCACGGCATGTCGGTGGTGGAGCTGGAGCGCGTCGACGGCACCGGGCGGTGGCGTCCGGTCGGCCACGGCCGCCGGCCGTACAACCGGCGGGTGACCGCGCTGGGCACGAAGTTCGAGCTGACCGGCCCCGCCGCCGGCTCGGCCTGGCTGCGCACCGCCGCCGACCCGAAGGGCCGTACGGTGGTCGGCACGCTGAACAACTGCGCCGGCGGGGTGACCCCCTGGGGCACGGTCCTCTCCGGCGAGGAGAACTTCAACCAGTACTTCGTCGGCGGCGACGCCGCCCCGGAGGAGCTGAAGCCGAAGCTGGCCCGGTACGGCATCACCACCACCGCCCGGTACCCGAGCGGAAGCCGGAAGTGGGAGCGGGCCGACGAGCGCTTCGACCTGGCGAAGCACCCGAACGAGGCACACCGGTTCGGGTGGATCGTGGAGATCGACCCGTTCGATCCGGAGAGCCGGCCGCGCAAGCACACCGCGCTGGGCCGGTTCAAGCACGAGGGCGCCAACGTCATCGTGGCCCGCAGCGGGCACGTGGTCGCGTACATGGGCGACGACGAGCGCTTCGACTACCTCTACAAGTTCGTCTCGGACCGGAAGTTCATGCCGGGCGACTCGTGGGTGGCCCGCCGGCACAACCTGACCCTGCTGGAGTCGGGCACCCTCTACGTCGCCCAGTTCGGGCAGACCAGCGCCGCCGAGATCGACGGCTCCGGCAAGCTCCCCGTTGACGGCGCGTTCAACGGCGCCGGCCGGTGGATCAGACTGGTCAGCGGCAACCGCTCGTACGTCGACGGGATGACCGCCGCGGACGTGCTCACCTTCACCCGGCTCGCCGGGGACCAGGTCGGCGCGACCAAGATGGACCGCCCGGAGGACGTCGAGCCGAGCCTGCACACCGGCAAGGTGTACGTGGCGCTGACCAACAACACCGACCGGGGCAAGCCCGGCAAGGCCCCGGCCGACGAGGCCAACCCGCGCAACCTCAACAAGCACGGCCAGATCCTGGAGCTGGTCGAGGAGCGGGGCGACCACACCGCCGAGACCTTCGCCTGGTCGCTGCCGATCGTCGCCGGTGACCCGGCCGACCCGTCGACCTACTTCGCCGGGTACGACAAGACCAAGGTCTCGCCGGTCTCCTGCCCGGACAACGTCGCCTTCGACGCCACCGGCAACCTCTGGATCTCCACCGACGGCAACGCGCTCGGCAGCAACGACGGCCTCTTCGCCACCGCCGTCGAGGGGCCGGAGCGGGGGCACCTGAAGCAGTTCCTGACCGTGCCGCTCGGCGCGGAGGCCTGCGGTCCGTTCATCACCGGTGACAACCGCTCGGTCTTCGTCGCCGTGCAGCACCCGGGAGAGATCACCGGCGCCACCGTGGAGAAGCCGGCGTCGACCTGGCCGGACGGCGACTACGCCAAGCCGGGCGTGGTGGTCACCTGGCGACTGGACGGCGGCCCGATCGGCAGCTGACGTCACCCCGTGCGGTCCGGCGCTGGACCGCCCCGAAGGGCCCCGCTCCCGGCCAGGGAGGGGGCCCTTCGGCGTGGCGTGCCGCTCGGGCCGCCCGGGCCGCCCGGGCCGCCCGGGCCGCCCGGGCCGCTCGGGCCGCCCGGGCCGCTCGGGCCGCCCGGGCCGCTCGGGATCATGTTGTGTTCGAGCGTGATACCTGAGAGGCATATTGATACCTGAGAGGCATCACGCTCATCAGGAAACGACCCCGGACGACGGTCACGCTTCGACACCGCCACCCGGGACCATCGCGTTCCGCAGAAGGCGCACGGGTGCCGAGCCGCATGAGTGCCAAGCCGAGGCCCCAAGCCGCTTCCGGGGCCAGGCAGGGCCGGGGCAGGGCGTGGGCCGGACCGGATCGGGCACGGCCGGAGCCCGCCGGAGGGGTCAGGCGTCGGCGGCGATGCCGTCGGCGACCGCGCGGGCGGCGGTGAGCAGCTTGGCCCGGACCACCCGGGCGGAGGTCATCATCTCGCTCGCGGGCAGCGCGCAGGCCAGCACCACCCGGCGCTCCATGTCCTTGTCCGGTGAGACCAGCACGGCCGCGCAGGCGACGCCCTGGCGGAACTGCCCCAGCTCCAACTGCATGCCCCGCCGGTCCCCGGCGGCCAGGTCGGCCTCGAACGCCTCAACGCTGGTCAGGGTGGCGGTGGTGAACGGGCGCATGCCGTACTCGCGCAGGTAGCGGAAGCGCTGCTCGGCGGTGAGGGTCGCCAGCAGGCTCTTGCCGAGCGCGGTCGCGTGCGCCCCCTCGTCGAAGCCGGGGACCAGGTCCTCCAGGTACGGCGAGCGGGGGCCCTCGGCGACCGCGGTGATCGCCACCTGGCCGCCCACGAACCGGCCGAGGTAGTGGCTCCAGCCGGTGTCCGCGGCGGCCCGGCGCAGCGTCTCACCGACCGCGGGCGGCCCCCGGAAGGCGGTTACCAGTTCCCGGTACCGGTCGGCGACCTCCAGCCCGACGATGTACGTGCCGTCCTCCCGACGGATCACGTAGCCCTCGTAGGCCAGGGTGCGGACCAGGTGGTAGGTGGTCGCCACGGTCAACTCGCACCGGCGGGCGATCTGCTTGACGGTCAGCCCCTTGGGGGCACGACCGACCGACTCGAGCACGCGTAGCGCGCGGGAAACGCTCCGGATGAGATCCGAAGGCTCCGCCAGAGGGTCGCGCACAACCACCTCCGCCGCCGGGGGACTTACACCATATGAAAAACCACCCGGACGCGGAACGCCCGTTCGGGTCGAGAATGCCAGATCAGCCCCGTTCAGGCAGGTCGCCGTGAGACACGCCGCGGTGTCGGCAAGAGGACTCACGTAGGTTGGCCGGACGATGACCGACACCGCGCTCACCTCCCCGCCCCGCCAGCCGCCCGTCCCCCCGGTGCGGGCCGGCGTCGGCGCCATCGTGACCACCATCGCCAGCGTGCTGCCCGTGTTCCTGGTCGGCGGGCTCGCCGTGCAGATGGGCCAGGACCTCGACTTCTCCCCCGCCGGGCTGGGCCTGGCGGTGTCGGTCTACTTCGGCGTCAGCGCACTGGCCTCGGTGCCCTCCGGCCGGCTGGTGGAGCGCTACGGCCCGGCGGTGGTGGCCCGTGCCGGCATCCTGCTCGCCGCCGGTTGCCTCCTCGCCATCGCGGCGTTCGCCCGGTCGTACCCGGTGCTGGTGGTCCTGCTCGGGTTGAGCGCCGCGGCCAACGCGCTCGGCCAGCTCGCCAGCAACGCGGCGCTGGCCCGGCACGTCCCGGCCCGCCGGCAGGGGCTCTCCTTCGGGGTGAAGCAGGCGGCCATCCCGGTCTCCACGCTGCTGGCCGGCGCGGCCGTGCCGGCGATCGCGCTGACCGTGGGCTGGCGGTGGGCGTTCGTCGCCGCGGCGGTGGCCGCGCTGGCCGCGCTGGCCGCCGTACCCCCGGGGCAGGCCGGACCGGCCGGTCGGGCCGCGGCGGCGCGCGGCGAGCGGGCCACGGCGGCCCTGGTGGTGATCGGCGTCGCGGCGACCCTGGCCGCGGCGGCGGCGAACGCCCTGGGCACCTTCGTGGTCGACTCGTCGGTGGCGCGCGGCCTCGCGCCGGGGCCGGCCGGGTTGTTCCTGACCCTGGGCAGCGCGGTCTGCGTGACCGCGCGGATCGGCGCGGGCTGGCTCGCCGACCGGCGGGCCGACGGGCACGTCGCGGTGATCGCCGCGATGCTGGTGGTCGGCGCGGCCGGGCTGGCGCTGCTCGCCGTCGCCGGGACCGCGCCGCTGGTCGTGGGCGTGGTGCTCGGCTTCGGCCTGGGCTGGGCCTGGCCGGGGCTGATGAACTTCGCGGTGGTCCGGCTGCACCCGCAGGCCCCGGCCGCCGCCACGTCGATCACGCAGACCGGGGTGTACGCCGGCGGCTGTCTCGGCCCGCTCGGTCTCGGCACCACCGCCGCCGCGGTCGGCTACCCGACGATGTGGCTGACGGCCGCGCTGGCGATGCTGGCCGCCGCCGCCCTCATGCTCACCGGCAGCCGCATGCTCACCCGGGCTCCGGCCGGCTGACCGTCGGGTCGCCGGTGAGGCCGGTCGCGCCGGACGCCGTCAGCGGCGTGGGTCAGCTGGTGCGGTCGGCGATGTGGTCGCAGAGGGATTCGAGGGCGCGGCGGGCCGGGCTCTGCGGGAGCGGGGCGAGCTGGGCCCGGGCCTCCTCGGCGTGGCTGCGGACGGTCTCCCGGGCGCGCTTGAGCGCGGGGGACTCGCGGAGCAGACCGAGCGCCTCGGCGTGCAGCGCGTCGTCCACCAGCGGGCCGGTGGCCAGGATCTCCCGCAACCGCACCGAGGCGGCGTCGGAGTCGTCCGCGGCCTGGGCGTAGAGCACCGGCAGGGTGGGCACGCCCTCCCGCAGGTCGGTGCCGGGCGTCTTGCCCGACTGCACCGACTCGCTGGCGATGTCGAGCAGATCGTCGGAGAGCTGGAACGCCACGCCGATGGTCTCGCCGTACCCGGCGAGGGCCTCGATGTGCTCGGCGGACGCGCCGGAGAACATGCCGCCGAAGCGGGCCGAGGTGGCGATCAGCGAGCCGGTCTTCTCCGCGATCACGTGCAGGTAGTGGGCGACCGGGTCCTCGCCGTCGCGGGGACCGACGGTCTCCGCGATCTGGCCGTGCACCAGCCGGGCGAAGGTGCGCGCCTGCAGCCGTACGGCCTCGGTGCCCAGGTCGGCGGCGATGTCCGCGGCGCGGGCGAAGAGATAGTCGCCGACCAGGATCGCCACCGAGTTCGTCCAGCGGGAGTTGGCGCTGGGGGCGCCCCGCCGCACGGCGGCCTCGTCCATCACGTCGTCGTGGTACAGCGTCGCCAAGTGGGTGAGCTCCATCACCACCGCCGCCGGGACGACCTGCGCGGCGGCCGGGTCACCGAACTGGGCGCCGAGCGCCACCAGCAGCGGCCGGAACCGCTTGCCGCCGGCCTCGACGAGGTGCCGGGCCGCCTCGGTCACGAACGGGTCGGCGCTGGCCACGCTGCCCCGCAACTCGACCTCGACGGTGTCGAGCAGACCCAGCACGGAGGCCTCGACCCGAGGGTCGGCGAGGTAGACGCCGAGCGCGCCGACCTGACTCGTGCCCGCCCGGCTCCGACGACCACCGGAGCCGACGGCACCTGAACGCTCGTCCGCCGGAATCACCACGCCATCAACCATGCCACACCCGTTCGACCTGCTCGGGGCCGGGGATACGGCTGCGGGGCCGGCGCGCGTCCGCGCACCGGCCCCGCAGCCCACCTCAAGTGGATCATCGGACGAACGCGGCGGCCTCGTTCGCCAGGTCGAGCAGCGGCGCCGGCGCCACACCCAGCACCAGGGTGGCCGCCACGCCGATCGTGAGCGCCGTCGCGGTCAGCCCGCCCGGCACCGTGACGGTCGGGGTGGCCTCGCCCGGCTCGGAGAGCCACATCATCACCACGACCCGCAGGTACGGGAAGGCCAGCACCATGCTGGTCAGCACGCCGGCCACCACCAGCCAGGCGTGCCCGCTCTCGAGCGCCGGCCCGAAGACGGCGAACTTGCTGGTGAAGCCGCTGGTCAGCGGGATACCGGCGAAGGCCAGCAGGATGAAGGTGAAGACCGCCGCGTAGAACGGCGAGCGGCGGCCCAGCCCGGCCCAACGGGACAGGTGGGTGGCCTCCCCGTCGGCGTCCCGGACCAGCGTCACCACGGCGAACGCGGCGAGCACCGTGAAGCCGTACGCGGCCAGGTAGAACATCGTGCCGGAGATGCCCGCGCTGCTCGGGGCGAGCACCCCGACGAGCAGGTAACCGGCGTTGGCGATGGACGAGTAGGCCAGCAGCCGCTTGATGTCGGTCTGGGTGACCGCGAGCACGGCGCCGACCAGCATGGTCAGCACCGCCACCACGCCGAGGACCGGGGTGAAGTCCCAGGCCGCGTCGGCGAACGCCACGTGGAACACCCGCAGCAGGGCGCCGAACGCGGCGACCTTGGTGCAGGCCGCCATGAAGCCGGTGACCGGCGTCGGGGCGCCCTGGTAGACGTCCGGCGTCCAGACGTGGAACGGCGCGGCGGCGGCCTTGAAGAGCAGTCCGATGGCGAGCATCGCCATGCCGGCGAAGAGCAGCACCTCGCTGGCGGGCGACTCGCCGACCGCCGCGTGCACGGTGGCGAAGTCGACGCCGGCGGACCGGCCCGGGATGCCGGCGGTGAAGCCGTACACCAGCGCCACACCGAACAGGAAGAACGCCGACGCGTACGCCCCGAGCAGGAAGTACTTCATCGCCGCTTCCTGGCTGAGCAGCCGCCGGCGACGGGCCAGCGCGCAGAGCAGGTACAGCGGCAGCGAGAAGACCTCGAGCGCAATGAACATGGTCAGCAGGTCGTTCGCCGCCACGAAGATCAGCATGCCGCCGATGGCGAAGGTGGTCAGCGGGTAGACCTCGGTCGCGCCGTTGTTCCCCTCGGCCTGTCGCCGGTCGTCGGCCGACTCGGCGGTGACCGCGGCCTGGGCGACGAACGCGCCGCCACGCTCCACCGAACGCTCACCGATGAGCAGCAGCGCCATCGCGGCGAGCACCAGGATCGCGCCCTGGAGGAAGAGCGTCGGCCCGTCCACCGCGATCGCCCCACCGACGGTGATCAGCCGGTCGCCGGCGTTCAGCACCACCATCACCAGCGCGGCGAGCACCGCCAGCAGCGCGATCGACAGCTGCACCAGGTGACGGCGCCGGCGCGGCACGAAGGCCTCGACCAGCACGCCGACCAGGGCGGCGCCGAGCATGATCAGGATCGGAGCGAGCGCCGCGTAGTCGATCGACGGCAACTTCAGCTCGGTCATTGCAGATGCCGCCTTTCGTTCGCGACTGCGGGACTCACTCGCTGCGCTCGTTCATTCCTCGCGCTCACTGCTGAGCCTCCTGGACGCTGCCGACCGTCGGGGCGGGATCGGTCCGGCCGACGTCGTTCATGGTCGCCTGGACGGCGGGGTTGATGACGTCGGTGACCGGCTTGGGATAGAAGCCGAGCAGCACGATCAGGGCGATCAGCGGGGCGACCACGACCTTCTCGCGCAGGCTGAGGTCGCGGCGCATGCCCTCCACCTCGGTCAGCTCCGGGTTGAGGGTGCCCTGCGTGGTGCGCTGCACCATCCAGAGCACGTACGCGGCGGCCAGGATGATGCCCAGGGTGGCGATCACCGCGACCGGCTTGTTCACCGTGAAGGTGCCGATCAGCACCAGGAACTCCGAGACGAACGGCGCGGTGCCGGGCAGCGCCAGCGACGCCAGGCCGGCGAAGAAGAGCACGCCGGCCAGGAGCGGCACCAGCTTGCCGGCGCCGCCGTAGTCCTTGATCAGGGCGGAGCCGCGGCGGGCGATCAGCATGCCCACCACCAGGAAGAGCAGGCCGGTGGCGAGGCCGTGGTTGAGCATGTAGAGCACCGCGCCGGTGCCGGCCTGGGTGGTGAACGCGAAGATGCCGACCCCGATGAACCCGAAGTGGGCGATCGAGGTGTACGACACCAGGCGCTTCAGATCGGACTGGCCGACCGCCAGCAGCGCCGCGTAGATGATGCCGATCAGGCCGAGCGCCAGCGCCCAGGGGGCGAACCACCTCGACGCCTCGGGGAAGAGCGGCAGGCAGTAGCGCAGGATGCCGAAGGTGCCGACCTTGTCCAGCACGCCGACCAGCAGGGCGGCCGCGCCGGCCGGGGCGGCCCCACCGGCGTCCGGCAGCCAGGTGTGGAACGGGAAGAACGGCGCCTTGATCGCGAAGGCGAGGAAGAAGCCGAGGAAGAGCCAGCGCTCGGTCCCGTTGGAGATGTCCACCTCGGTCAGCGCCTGCCAGTCGAAGGTCTTGCCGCCGACGACCCAGAGGCCGATCACCGCGGCGAGCATGAAGAGCCCGCCGACGAGCGAGTAGAGGAAGAACTTCACCGCCGCGTACTGCCGCTGGTGGCCGCCGTAGCTGCCGATCAGGAAGTACATCGGCACCAGCATGACCTCGAAGAACACGTAGAACAGGAAGACGTCGGCGGCGGCGAAGACGCCGATCATCGTGCTCTCGAGGACGAGCAGCAGGGCGAAGTAGACCGGCACCGAGCGCTTCGACGACTCGGCGTCGTGCCAGGACGCCAGGATCACCAGCGGCACCAGCACCGCGATCAGCATCAGCATGACCAGCGCGATGCCGTCGGCCGCGAAGGTGAAGTTGACCCCCCAGGTGGGGATCCACGGGTACGACTCATGGAACTGGAGCCGGTGGCCGCCCGCGGAGAACGACATCCACATGACGACGGAGAGCACCAGCACCAGCAGTGACCAGCCGAAGGCGAACTGCTTGGCCAGCTCGGGCCGGCGACGCGGCAGGAGGGCCACCACCAGGGCGCCGACCAGCGGCGCCACGGTCAGCACCGAGAGGAACGGGAAGTTGGACATTATTCGGCCTTACCTCCGTCGTCACTGCGTGGTCCGCCGGCGGGGGCGGGCGTGTTGAGGTCGATCACGCCAGCCACCCCGCCTGCACTGCCAGGAACGCCGCCACCACGAGCACCGCGCCGGTGAGGATGGAGGTCGCGTACGACCGGACGAAGCCGGTCTGCAGCCGCCGGAGCCGGCCGGAGCCACCGCCGACCGCCGCGGCGAGGCCGTTGACCAGCCCGTCGACGCCCCGGTTGTCGAGGAAGACGAGCGCCCGGGTGAGGAAGATGCCCGGCTTCTCGAAGACCGCCTCGTTGAAGGCGTCGGTGTAGAGGTTGCGCCGGGCGGCGGTCACCAGCACCCCGGCCGGCTGCGGCGCGGTGGCCGTGCCGTTGCGGAACAGCGCCCAGGCGAGCCCGGCGCCGAGCACGGTGACCACCAGCGACAGCACGGTGAGCAGCCAGTGCGGGAGGACCGACGCGTGCGCCGCCTCCTCGACGCCCAGGCCGGCGGTGGCGGTCAGCCAGTCCGGGACCGAGGTGGCGAGCAGGAAGCCGGCCCCGACCGAGCCGATCGCCAGCAGGATCAGCGGGATGGTCATCAGCTTCGGCGACTCGTGCGGGTGCTCGATCTCGTCGGTCCACCGCTTCGGGCCGTGGAAGGTGAGCACGAAGAGCCGGGTCATGTAGAAGGCGGTGAGCCCGGCGCCGAGCAGCGCGGCACCCCCGAAGAGCCAGGCCGTCCAGCCCTCCCGCTCGAAGGCGGCCACGATGATCGGCTCCTTGGAGAAGAAGCCGGAGAACGGGAACATGCCGATGATGGCGAGCCAACCCATCATGAAGGTGATCCAGGTGACCTTCATGTACTTCGACAGCCCGCCGAAGCGGCGGATGTCGACCTGGTCGTTCATCCCGTGCATGACCGAGCCGGCGCCGAGGAACATGTTGGCCTTGAAGAACCCGTGCGCCAGCAGGTGCACGATGGCCAGCGCGTACGCCGCGCCGCCCAGGCCGACGCCGAGGAACATGTAGCCGATCTGGCTCACCGTCGACCAGGCCAGCACCCGCTTGATGTCGTCCTTGGCGGCGCCGATGACGCAGCCCATCAGCAGGGTCAGCGCGCCGACGCTCACCACGACGAGCTGGAGCGTCGCGTTGGCCGAGAAGATCGGGTTGGACCGGGCGATCAGGTAGACGCCCGCGGTGACCATGGTCGCGGCGTGGATGAGCGCCGACACCGGGGTCGGGCCCTCCATCGCGTCCGGCAGCCAGGCCTGGAGCGGGAACTGGCCGGACTTGCCGGCCGCGCCGAGCAGCAGCAGCAGGCCCAGCACCAGCACGGTGCCGGCCTGGAGCGCGCCGACGCCGTTGAAGACCTCGTCGTACTGGGTGGTGCCGAGGGTGGCGAACATGATGAAGATGCCGATCGCCAGGCCGGCGTCGCCGACCCGGTTCATCAGGAACGCCTTCTTGCCGGCGGTGGCCGCGCTCGGCCGCCCGTACCAGAAGGAGATCAGCAGGTACGACGCCAGACCGACGCCCTCCCAGCCGAAGTAGAGCATCACGTAGTTGTTGCCGAGCACCAGCAGCAGCATCGCGGCGACGAAGAGGTTGAAGTACGCGAAGAACCGTCGCCGGCCCTCGTCGTGCGCCATGTACTCGACCGCGTAGAGGTGGATCAGGAAGCCCACCCCGGTGATCAGCAGGACGAAGACCGCGGCCAGCGGGTCGAAGAGCAGACCGAAGTCCACCCTCAGGCCGCCGACCGCGATGAAGTCCCAGAGACTCAGCTCGACGGACTTGTTCTCCAAGCCGCGGAGCTGGAAGAAGGAGCCGAGGCCGAGCACGAACGCGGCACCGATGGCGGCCACGCCCAGCCAGTGCCCCCAGCGGTCGGCCCGCCGGCCGAGCAGCAGCAGGACCGCCGCACTGACCAGCGGGATCGCCACCAGCAGCCAGACGGCGCTCAGCAGCCCACCCGCCGTCGCGTAGGCGACGGTTCCCACCGGCTCAGCCGGGGCGTTCGTCAGAATCTCTCCCACCGCAGGACCCCTCAGTACTTCAGCAGGTTGGCGTCGTCGACGCTCGCGGAGCGCCGGGTCCGGAAGATCGACATGATGATCGCGAGCCCGACCACGACCTCGGCCGCGGCCACCACCATCACGAAGAACGCCATGATCTGGCCGTTGAGGTCACCGTTGATCCGGCTGAAGGTGACCAGCGTCAGGTTGGCCGCGTTGAGCATCAGCTCGACGCACATGAACAGCACGATCGCGTTGCGCCGCACGAGCACGCCGACCGCACCGATGGTGAAGAGCACCGCGGCGAGGATCAGGTAGTAGTCGGGCGTCATGCCTGAGCCAGCCTTTCGTTCGCGACTGCGGGGCTCCGCTTCGCTGCACTCCTCGCGCTCACCGGAGCCAGCCTTTCGTTCGCGACTGCGGGGCTCCGCTTCGCTGCACTCCTCGCGCTCACCGGTCCGTCCCCTTCAACGTGGTCTCCTCGGTGGTCAGCTCCCGCTGCGGAAGGATCGCCGGGGTGCTGCGGTCGGTCAGCCGGCCGTCGGGCAGGCGGGCCGGGGTGGCGACCGAGGAGGAGGTGGCGAAGACACCCGGGCCGGGCTTCGGGCCGGGGTAGTTGCCGGGGCGGAACCGGGCCTTCATGGTGGCGACCTGGTCCATCCGGTCCTCCTTGCGCCGCTCCACGTGCGCCAGCACCATCGCGCCGACGGCTGCGGTGATCAGCAGCGCGGAGGTCAGCTCGAAGGCGAAGACGTACTTGGTGAAGAGCAGCCGGGCGATGCCCTGCACGTTCCCTTCGGCGTTGGCCTGCTCCAGGCCGACCGTGGTGGTCCCGGCGAGCGCCCGGCGCAGGCCGGTGGCGACCAGGCCGGCGAAGCCGAGCCCGAGGACGACCGCGGCGACCCGCTGGCCGCGCAGCGTCTCGATCAGGGAGTCCGAGGCGTCCCGGCCGACCAGCATCAGTACGAAGAGGAAGAGCATCATGATCGCGCCGGTGTAGACGATGATCTGCACCATGCCGATGAACGGGCCGGCCTGGAGGACGTAGAACACGCCCAGGCAGAGCATGGTCAGCACCAGCCAGAGCGCCGAGTGCACGGCGTTGCGGGCCCAGACCATGCCGATCGCGCCGATCAGCGCCAGCGGGGCGAGGATCCAGAAGGTGACCTCCTCACCCCCGGGCACCTGGCCCGCCGCGGCGAGCACCGTCTGCGTGGTCATGCTCCGTCTCCCTTGCCCGCCGCGGATCCCGCGCCGGCCCGCTGTGCCGCCTGCTCGGCGCCGGGGAAGGTCACCCCGGGGTGCTCCTGCACCTGGTAGCGGCCCGGGTTGTTGACCGAGCGCTCGGCTCCGGCCGAGGTGCCCGGGTTGTCGAGCGCGCCGACGTAGTAGTCCTTCTCGCTGTCGCCCAGCCGCATCGGGTGCGGCGGCTGCTCCATCCCCGGCAGCAGCGGCGCGAGCAGCTGCTCCTTGGTGAAGATCAGGTCCTGCCGGTTGTCCCGGGCCAGCTCGTACTCGTTGCTCATGGTGAGCGAACGGGTCGGGCAGGCCTCGATGCAGAGCCCGCAGAAGATGCACCGGGCGTAGTTGATCTGGTAGACGCTGGCGTACCGCTCACCCGGTGAGAAGCGCTGCTCGTCGGTGTTGTCGCCGCCCTCGACGTAGATGGCGTCCGCCGGGCAGGCCCAGGCGCACAGCTCGCAGCCGATGCACTTCTCCAGGCCGTCCGGGTGCCGGTTGAGGATGTGCCGCCCGTGGTAGCGCGGCGCCGAGACCGGCGGCTTGAACGGGTAGTCGGTCGTGACGACCTTCCTGAACATGTGCGAGAAGGTGACACCGAATCCCTTGAACGTTCCGGTGATCGCGCCCACGTCACACCTCCCTGGAGTCCGAGCCGGCGGCGATGTTGGCCGGCTCCCGCTCGGCGACCACGCGCTTGGTGCGCGGGCTCGGTGGCACCTGAAGATCCATCGGCGGCAGCGGGAAGCTGCCGTGCGGCCGGCTGTCGGCCTGTTCCTGCAGGCTCGGCTTCGGCTGCGGCTTGCGGCTCGGCCAGAACAGCGTGGCGATCAGCAGCAGGCCGGCGGGGATCCCCACCGCGACCAGCTTGTCGGTGCGCTCCCAGTCCTCGATCGAGCGCAGGCCGGCGAGGACCAGGATCCAGACCAGGTTGATCGGGAGCAGGACCTTCCAACCGAAGCGCATGAACTGGTCGTAGCGCAGCCGGGGCAGGGTGCCCCGCAGCCAGACGAAGACGAAGACCAGGATCAGCACCTTGCCGAAGAACCAGAGCAGCGGCCACCAGCCGGAGTTGGCGCCGGCCCAGAAGGTGGTGATCGGCGCCGGGGCCCGCCAGCCGCCGAGGAAGAGCGTCGTGGTGACCGCGGACATGGTCACCATCGAGACGTACTCGGAGAGCATGAAGAGCGCGAACTTCAGCGAGCTGTACTCGGTCATGAAGCCGGCCACCAGCTCCGACTCCGCCTCGGGCAGGTCGAACGGCGCCCGGTTGGTCTCGCCGACGGTGGAGATGAAGAAGATGATGAAGCTGGGCAGCAGCAGGATCGCGTACCAGCCGGGGGCGGTGATCTGGCTGCCGAAGAAGTCCAGTTTGGTGCCGTCGGCTTGGGCGGCGACGATCCCGCTGGTGGACATCGTGCCGGCGGTCATGAAGACCGCCACGATGCTCAGGCCCATCGCGACCTCGTACGAGATCATCTGGGCGCTGGAGCGCAGGCCGCCGAGGAGCGGGTACGTCGAGCCGGAGGCCCAGCCGCCCAGCACGATGCCGTAGATGCCCATCGAGGAGCAGGCCAGCAGCACCAGCACCGCCACCGGCACGTCGGTGACCTGGAGCGGCGTCTGGTGGCCGAAGATGCTCACCATCGGGCCGAACGGCACCACCGACAGGGCGGTGACCGCGCAGATCACCGAGATGGTCGGCGCGAAGAAGTAGACGACCTTGTCCGCGGCCCGCGGCAGGATGTCCTCCTTGAAGGCCATCTTCAGGCCGTCGGCGAGGGTCTGCAGCAGACCGAACGGGCCGACCTGGTTGGGGCCGGGCCGGACCTGCATGTAGCCGACGACCCGCCGCTCGAACCAGACGCCGAGCAGCGTGGCGAGCAGGCCGAAGACGAACGCGAAGACGATCTTGCCGAGGACCAGCCACCACGGGTCCCGGCCGAAGTCGGCCAGCGTCGGGTCCTGCGCGAGGTAGAGCGCGCTCACTGGTTACCCCCAGCGTTGAGGAGCGGGCCCGGACGGTCGGCCTCGTCGGCCGCGACCCGACCGGCCGGGACGGCCGTGCCGGTGGCGGGGACGGAGATCCGTACGACCGCGCCGGACGTCGCGCCGAGGCTCCGCCGGACGGTCGAGCCGGGTGAATTGGTCGGCAGCCAGACGACACCGTCCGGCATCTCGGTGATCGCCGCGGGCAGGGTGACCGCGCCGCGGTCGGTGCCCACCGTGACCGGGTCGCCGTCGGCGACGCCGATCGCCTCGGCGGTGCCCTTGCCCAGCCGGACCACCGGCGGGCGGGCGGTACCGGCGAGGTGCTCGTCGCCGTCGGTGAGGCTGCCCAGGTCGATCAGCTGGTGCCAGGTGGCCAGCACGGCCTCGCCGGGCCCGGGCTGTCGGACGGCGGCCGGCTCGACCGTCGGGACGGCCGGTCGATCCACCCGGGTCGGCGGCAGCCCACCCAGCTCCCGGCGGATGCTGGTCACGTCACCGGTGCCGAGCCGGACGTCGAGCTGCGCGGCGAGCGCGTCCAGCACCCGGCCGTCGGTCATCGCGGCGGTCTTGAGCACCGCCTCGAAGGGGCGCAGCCGGCCCTCCCAGTCCAGGAAGCTGCCGGCCTTCTCGACCACCGGGGCGACCGGGAAGACCACGTCCGCCCGGCGGGCCACCGCCGAGTTGCGCAGCTCCAGGCTGACCAGGAACGGCACCGCGTCCAGGGCCGCCTCGGCCAGCCGAGGGTCGGCCAGGTCCGCCGGGTCCACACCGGCCACCACCAGGGCGCCGAGCTGGCCGTTCGCCGCCGCGGCGAGGATCTGGTCGGTGTCCCGGCCGGCCTGGCTGGGGATCACCCCGGCCGGGATGTCCCAGGTCTCGCCCAGCTCGGCGCGGGCGGCCGGCTCGGTGACCGGGCGTCCGCCGGGCAGCAGGTTCGGCAGGCAGCCGGTGTCGACCGCGCCCCGGTCACCCGCGCGCCGCGGCACCCAGGCCAGCTTCGCACCGGTACGCCGGGCGACGGCCGCGGCGGCGGAGAGCGCGCCCGGCACGCTGGCCAGCCGCTCGCCGACGAAGAGGATCGCCCCCTCAGCGCCGAGCGCCTCGGCCACCGTGTCGTGCTCGGCGAGCACGCTCGCCTCCTCGCCCGGCACCACCCGGGCCAGCTTGGCCCCGAGCTTCTCCAGGCCGCGGGTGGCGAACGGCGCGATCGCGTAGACCGTCAGCTTCTTCTTCAGGTACGCCTTGCGCAGCCGCAGGAAGAGGATCGGGCACTCCTCCTCCGGCTCCAAGCCGACGAGCACCACCGAGGACGCCTTCTCGACGTCCGCGTAGGTCACGTCGGTGATCCCGGCGACGGTGGCGGCCAGGAAGTCGGCCTCCTCGCGGGAGACCGGCCGGGCCCGGAAGTCGATGTCGTTGGTCTGCAGGGCGACCCGGGCGAACTTCGAGTACGCGTAGGCGTCCTCGACGGTCAGCCGGCCACCGGTCAGCACCGCGGTGCCCCGGCCGCCGTCCCGGGCGGCGCGCAGCCCTTCGGCGGCGCGGGTCAGCGCCTCGCTCCAGGACGCCTCGCGCAGCTCACCGGTGCGCTCGTCGCGGACCAGCGGAGTGCTGAGCCGGTCGAAGGCGCGGGTGTACTGGAAGCCCCACCGCCCCTTGTCGCAGTTCCACTCCTCGTTGACCGCCGGGTCGTCGCCGGCCAGCCGGCGCAGCACCTTGCCCCGCCGCCAGTCGGTGCGCTGGGCGCAGCCGGCCGAGCAGTGCTCGCAGACGCTCGGGCTGGAGACCAGGTCGAACGGGCGGGCGCGGAACCGGTACTGCGCTCCGGTGAGCGCGCCCACCGGGCAGATCTGCACGGTGTTGCCGGAGAAGTAGGAGTTGAACGGCACGTCGCCCGCGTCGCCCTCCTCGCCGTACTCCTCGTCCCGGTAGATGTTGATCTCCTCGGCGGAGGAGCGGCCCATCAGGTCGATGAACTTGTCGCCGGCGATCTCCTCGGAGAACCGGGTGCAGCGCTGGCAGAGCACGCAGCGTTCCCGGTCGAGCAGCACCTGGGTGCTGATCGGCAGCGGCTTGGGGTACTCCCGCTTGTGCTCGTGGAAGCGGGAGTCCGTCCGGCCGGTGGACATCGCCTGGTTCTGCAGTGGGCACTCGCCGCCCTTGTCGCACATCGGGCAGTCGAGCGGGTGGTTGAGCAGCAGCAGCTCCATGACCCCCTCCTGCGCCTTCTTGGCGACCGGCGAGGTGAGCTGGGTCCGTACCACCATGCCGTCGGCGACGGTCTGGGTGCAGGAGGCGACCGGCTTGCGCTGCCCCTCCACCTCCACCAGGCACTGCCGGCAGGCGCCGGCCGGGGCCAGCAGCGGGTGGTCGCAGAATCGCGGGATCTCGGTGCCCAGCTGCTCGGCGACCCGGATCAGCAGCGCGCCCTTCGGGGCGGTGACCTCGACGCCGTCGATGGTGAGCGTGACGGTTTCCGGGGCCTTGACGACATCGGTCATTAGTGGGCTCCCACCAACTGCTTGTCCGACAGCTTCGGCGCGGTACGTCCCTCGATGTAGTCGAGGTAGTCCTGCTTGAAGTACTTCAGCGACGAGGTCACCGAGCTGGTCGCACCGTCACCCAGGCCGCAGAACGAGCGGCCGAGGATGTTGTCGCAGGTGTCGAGCAGGGTGTCCAGGTCCTCGTGGGTGCCCTGGCCGGCGAGGATCCGCCGGTAGACCCGCACCATCCAGTAGTTGCCCTCGCGGCACGGGGTGCACTTGCCGCACGACTCGTGGTGGTAGAACTCCAGCCACCGGTAGGTCGCGTAGACCGGGCAGTCCTGGTCGGAGAAGATCTGGGTGGCCGTGGTGCCGAGGATCGACCCGGCCGCCGCCACCCCCTCGAAGTCCAGCGGCACGTCCAGGTGCTCGGCGGTGAGCAGCGGCGTCGACGAACCACCCGGGGTCCAGAACTTCAGGTTGTGCCCGGGCTGCATCCCGCCGGCCAGCTCGATCAGCTCGCGCAGGGTGATCCCCATCGAGCACTCGAACTGGCCCGGGTTGGCGATCCGGCCGGAGAGCGAGTAGATCATCGGCCCGGAGGACTTCTCCGTGCCCATGGTCTTCCACCAGTCCGCGCCGCCCAGGACGATGTACGGGACGCTGGCGATGGTGCCGACGTTGTTGACCACCGTCGGGCTGGCGTACAGGCCGTGGGTCGCCGGGAACGGCGGGCGCAGCCGGGGCTGGCCCCGGAAGCCCTCCAGCGAGTCCAGCAGCGCGGTCTCCTCACCGCAGATGTACGCCCCGGCCCCGGAGTGCACCACCAGATCCAGGTCGAACTTCGAGCCGAGGATGTTCCGGCCGAGGTAGCCCTTGGCGTACGCCTCCTCGATGGCGTTGCGCAGCCGCCGCGCGGCGTGCACCGCCTCGCCCCGGATGTAGATGTAGGCGCGGTTGGCCCGGATCGCGTACGACGCGATGATCACGCCCTCGACCAGCGAGTGCGGGTCGTGGGTCATCAGCGGCAGGTCCTTGCAGGTGCCCGGCTCGCCCTCGTCGGCGTTGACCACGAGGTAGTGCGGCTTGCCGTCACCCTGCGGGATGAACCCCCACTTGAGGCCGGTGGGGAAGCCGGCGCCGCCACGACCGCGCAGCCCGGAATCCTTGATCAGCTGGATCAGGTCGTCCGGGTGCGCCCGGAGCGCCTTGCGCAGCCCGGCGTAGCCGTCGAGCCGCTCGTAGGTGCCGATCCGCCAGGCGTCCGGCGAGAGCCAGCGCTTGGTGAGCACCGGGGTGAGCTTGGCCAGGGTCTCCGGCCGGGGAGTGGTCACTTCTGGGCCCCCGTCTCGCTGGCGACGGCGGGGCTCGCGCCACCGGCGTCCGCCGACGCTTCGTTGAGGTTGCGCTCCTGCGCGCCGGTGGAGTCACCGGCGGGCTTGCCGTCGCCGGCCGGCTCGTTGGCCGCCACGCCGGCGGCCTCCGCCTCCCGCGCGTCGCGCGGCGCCGGCGGCGCGGTGTCCGACGGGAGCTTGGTGCCCGGGGCGTCCGGCACGGCGGTGGCCGCGTCGGGCTGCCGGGTCTCGGCGGTACGCACCTGCGGCGACTTGTCGTCCGGCGCCTTCACGTCCGGCGCGGTGCTGCCGGTGGCCTGCTCCGGCTTCGCCGGCTCGCCGGCTCCGGCGTTGCCGGCCGGAGCGGTCGGGGCCGACGCGCCGTCGCCGCCCTTCGCGGCGACCGCGGCCGGAGCCGGCTTCGCGGCCTCGGTCTTCGCCTTCGCCTCGGCGGCGGCCAGGTCGGCCTCCGCCTTGCTGCGGATCGGCGTGTTCGGGTCGAAGCCGGGCACCGAGATGCCGTGCTGCTCGGCCAACCGCAGGCCGCGCAGGGTCGGCTCGCCCGGTCCGCCGTCGGCGACCGCGCCCTCGCGCGGGTCGGCGAAACCGGCGAGCTGGACCGCCATCTCCTTGAGAGTGCAGAGCCGCGCGCCCCGGGTCGGCATCGGCCGGCCGCCGGCGCGCAGCTCGTCGACGACCCCGACCGCGGCCTGCGGGTCGACGCGGTCGAAGAAGTCGTAGTTGACGGTCATCACCGGGCCGTAGTCGCACGCCGCCAGGCACTCGGCGTGCTCCAGGGTGATGGTCCCGTCGGCGGTGGTCTCGTCGTGCCCGACGCCGAGGTGCTCGGCGAGGGTGTCGTAGACCTCCTGGCCACCGAGCACGTTGCACATGGTGTTGGTGCAGACGCTGACCAGGAAGTCACCGGTCGGCTTGCGCTTGTACATGGTGTAGAAGGTGGCGACCGCCCCGACCTGGGCCTTGTTGAGCCCCAGCACCTCGGCGCAGAACTCGACACCGGCCGGGGAGACGTAGCCCTCCTCGGCCTGCACCAGGTGCAGCAGCGGCAGCAGCGCCGAGCGGGACCGGTCGGCCGGGTACCGGGCGATGATCTCCCGCGCCCGCTCCCGGGTCTGCTCAGTGAAAACACTCATCAGCGTCGCCTTCCGTTCGCGACTGCGGGGCTCGCAAGCTCACTCCTCGCGCTCACCTGTCACAACCACCCATCACGGGGTCCAGCGAGGCGCCGCCGGCGATCACGTCGGCGATCAGGCCGCCCTCGGCCATCGCCGGGAGGGCCTGGAGGTTGACGAAGCTCGGCTCCCGGTAGTGCACCCGGTAGGGGCGGGTGCCGCCGTCGGAGACCGCGTGCACGCCCAGCTCGCCGCGGGGCGACTCGATGGCGACGTACACCTGGCCCGGCGGGACCCGGAAGCCCTCGGTGACGAGCTTGAAGTGGTGGATCAGCGACTCCATCGACTGACCCATGATCTTGGCGACGTGCTCCAGCGAGTTGCCCATGCCGTCCACGCCGATGGCGAGCTGCGCCGGCCAGGCGATCTTGCGGTCGGCGACCATCACCGGGCCCGGCTTCAGCCGGTCCAGCGCCTGCTCGACCAGCTTGAGCGACTCCCGGATCTCGGCGAGCCGGACCTGGTAGCGGCCCCAGACGTCCCCGGCCGGGTGGGTCGGTACGTCGAACTCGTAGGTCTCGTAGCCGCAGTACGGCATGGTCTTGCGCAGGTCCCAGGCGAGCCCCGCGGAGCGGAGCACCGGACCGGTCACGCCGAGCGCGAGGCAGGCGGTCACGTCGAGCACCGCCACGTTCGTCGTCCGCTCGACCCAGATCGGCTGGCCGGAGAGGAGGTCCTCGTACTCCTTGAGCTTCTTCGGCATCATCTTGAGGAAGTCGCGGATCTTGCCGATCGCCTCGTCCGGCACGTCCTGCGCCACCCCGCCGGGCCGGATGTACGCGTGGTTCATCCGCAGGCCGGTGATGGTCTCGAAGATGTCGAGGATGTACTCCCGCTCCCGGAAGCCGTACAGCATGATCGAGATGGCGCCCAGCTCCATGCCGGTGGTGGCCAGCCAGACCAGGTGCGAGGAGATCCGGTTCAGCTCCATCATCAGCACCCGGATGGTGTTCGCCCGCTCGGTCACCTCGTCGGTGATGCCGAGCAGCTTCTCCACCGCCAGCGCGTACGCCGTCTCGTTGAACAGCGGCGAGAGGTAGTCCATCCGGGTCACGAAGGTCGAACCCTGGACCCAGTTGCGGTATTCGAGGTTCTTCTCGATGCCGGTGTGCAGGTAGCCGACGACCGAGCGGGCCTCCCGGACCGTCTCGCCCTCCAGCTCCAGGATCAACCGGAGCACACCGTGCGTGGACGGGTGCTGCGGACCCATGTTGACGACGATCCGCTCGTCGTTGATCGGGTCGGCGCCGGAGACGACCTCGTCCCAGTCCCCACCGGTGACGGTGAAGACCTTCCCCTCGGTGGTCTCACGCTCGGTCGCGTAGTTCGACGTGGTCACTGGTAGGACCTCCTACGGTCCGGCGGGGGAATCTCCGCGCCCTTGTACTCGACGGGGACGCCGCCGAGCGGGTAGTCCTTGCGCTGCGGGTGCCCCTCCCAGTCGTCCGGCATGAGGATCCGGGTCAGGTTGGGGTGGCCGTCGAAGACGATGCCGAACATGTCGTACGCCTCCCGCTCCTGCCAGTCGGCGGTCGGGTAGACGGCGGTGACGCTCGGCAGGTGCGGGTGCTCGGCGGGGACCGCGGCCTCCAGCCGGACCCGACGCCGGTAGGTCATCGAGGTGAGCTGGTAGACGACGTGCAGCCGCCGCTCGTCGGCGCCCAGGTAGTCCACACCGGAGACCGAGGAGCAGAGCTCGAAGCGGAGCGCCAGGTCGTCCCGCATCACCTGGCAGACCTCGGCGATCCGCTCCGGCCGGACGTGCAGGGTCAACTCACCCCGGTCGACCACGACCTTCTCGATCGCCTCGCCGAAGCCCGGGTACGCCTCCTCCAGCGCGTCCCGCACCTCGTCGAAGTAGCTCCCGTACGGGCGCGGGGTCTCCTCGATCGGCCGGCGCTGGCGGACCAGGCCGCCGAAGCCGGAGACGTCGCCGGAGCCCTGGATGCCGAACATGCCACGCCCGGCGGGGCTGGACGGCGGGTACTCGGCCGGGGCGGTGCTGCTGGCCCCCGCCGGGGTCACCGGTACCGGCACCCCGCCGTCGTCGTTCCTGTCCTTCGGTGCGGTCACCGCGCCGGCCCTCCGTTCGCGACTGCGGGGCTCCGCTCCGCTGCACTCCTCGCGCTCACCTGGGTCCCCCCTGCGGCTGGAGGTGGTTCTGAGCGTTCATCCAGTTCTCGATCCGCAACTGCTCCTCGCGCCCCTCGCGGACCGCCTTCGTCCACTCGGCACGCCGGGCCTTGTCGTTGCGGTACGACGACGGCATCGAGCCGTACGGCACCACGGGCACGTCGCCGCGCTCGATGCGGGCCTCGAGCATCTTGCGGCCGTTCGCGCCCAGCGGCTCGTACATGATCTTCTCGCGGAGCTTGAGGATCGCGTCGATCAGCATCTCCGGCCGGGGCGGGCAGCCCGGGAGGTACATGTCCACCGGGACCACGTGGTCGACGCCCTGGACGATCGCGTAGTTGTTGAACATGCCGCCGCTGCTGGCGCAGACGCCCATGGAGAGCACCCAGCGGGGCTCCGCCATCTGGTCGTAGATCTGGCGCAGCACCGGGGCCATCTTCTGGCTGACCCGGCCGGCGACGATCATCAGGTCGGCCTGGCGCGGCGAGGCCCGGAAGACCTCCATGCCCCAGCGGCCCATGTCGTAGTGCGGACCACCGGCGGCCATCATCTCGATGGCGCAGCAGGCCAGGCCGAAGGTGGCGCCCCAGACGGACGACTTCCGCGACCAGTTGACCAGCTTCTCCACGGAGGTGAGCAGGACGCCGGCGGGGAGCTTCTCCTCGATGCCCATCTGACGTACCTCCCTCAGTCCCAGTCCAGGCCGCCGCGCCGCCACACGTAGGCGTACGCGACGAAGACCGCGACGATGAACAGGACCATCTCCACGAAGCCGAAGATCGGCAGGGCGTCGAAGGAGACCGCCCAGGGGTAGAGGAAGATGATCTCGATGTCGAAGACGATGAAGAGCATCGCCGTCAGGTAGAACTTGATCGGGAACCGTCCGCCGCCCACCGGCTGCGGGCTCGGCTCGATGCCGCACTCGTACGCCTCGAGCTTGGCCTTGTTGAAGCGCCGGGGACCGGCGAAGCGGGCGGCGGCCACGGAGAACAGCGCGAACCCCGCGGCGAGGGCGAACAGCCCGATGATCGGTGCGTAAGGCGAGAGCGACATCTTTTCTCCTGCTCGTCCTTCCCCTGCCCCTGGTGCTTGACGAAAATCACACTATTCACGTCCCTCGTGACGTCCGTCAGCGGGGGTCGATCTTTGTCCTCGCCCGGGGCCGTCGCCGGCCCCGGGCGCGGTGGTCTACACGGCGGGTGCCGCCTTGGTCATGGCGTTGATGACCCGGTCCATCGCGTCCCCGCCGCGCGGGTCGGTCAGGTTGGCCAGCAGCTTGAGCACGAAGCGCATCAAGGTCGGGTGCGGCATGCCGTGCCGGGTCGCCATCCGCATCACCTCGGGACGGCCGATCAGCTTGACGAAGATCCCGCCGAGTCGGTAATAGCCGCCGAAGCGCGCCTTGAGCTCCTGCGGGTACGCCATCAGCGCCCGCTCCCGCTCGGCGCCGGCCGGTCGGGCCAGCGCCTGGACCGCGATCTCCGCGGCCAGCTCGCCGGACTCCATCGCGTACGCGATGCCCTCGCCGTTGAACGGGTTGACCATGCCGCCGGAGTCGCCGACCAGCAGGACTCCGCGGGTGTAGTGCGGGACCCGGTTGAAGCCCATCGGCAGCGCCGCGCCGAGGATCGGCCCCTCGGCGTTCGTCTCGTCGGTCATCCCCCAGTCCTCGGGGGTGTTGGCCAGCCAGTCGGTGAGCAGCCGCCGGTAGTTGGTTTTACCGAAGGCGGAGGAGGAGTTGAGCACGCCCAGACCGACGTTGACCCGACCGTCGCCGAGCCCGAAGATCCAGCCGTAGCCGGGGAGCAGGGCGTCGCTGTCCTTGCTGCGCAGCTCCAGCCAGGACTCCAGGTAGTTGTCGTCGTGCTTGGCCGGCGAGCGGTAGTAGCGCCGGACGGCCACCCCGATCGGGCGGTCCTCCCGCTTGGCCAGCCCGAGGGCGAGCGGGAAACGACCGGAGACGCCGTCCGCGGCGACGACCAGCGGGGCGTGGAAGGTGGCCGGCTCCTTCTCCGGGCCGACCTCGGCCTGCACGCCGATCACCCGGTCGTCGGCGTCGAGCACCGGACCCATGACGTTCACGCCGGTGCGCAGCTTCGCCCCGGCGGAGACCGCGCGCTGGGCGAGCAGGTCGTCGAAGTCCAGCCGGGTGCGGACCAGCCCGTAGTTGGGGAAGCTGGCCAGGTCGGGCCAGTCCAGTTCGAGGCGTACCCCGCCGCCGATCACCCGCAGGCCCTTGTTCTGCAGCCAGCCGGCCTCGGGCGAGGTGTCCACGCCCATCCGGATCAGTTGGCGCACGGCCCGGGGGGTGAGCCCGTCCCCGCAGACCTTCTCCCGGGGGAACTCGGTCTTCTCCAGCAGCAGCACGCGCACGCCGTGCCGCGCCAGGTGGTACGCGGTCGCCGATCCTCCGGGACCGGCGCCCACGACGATCACGTCGGCGTCGTTCTCCACCGCGGTCATCTGCGCCTCCTCCCGCATGCTCGTGAAATGCTTCACAAGCCGATCGGGTTGGAGTCTATGACCGGCGTTACACCCGGGGGCGCTGAGGGGTACCTAACTCGCCGGAAACACGCCGGTCGGCGTCCACTTCGGCGTCAGCGGCGGACCGGGCCACCGGCGTCCAGGCCGGCATCGACCCGGATCGCCTCCGGCAGGTGCTCGCGCAGCGCCCCACCGGCGGCGCGGTCCAGGGCGGCCAGCACCTCGGCGACCACCTGTCGGACGTCGGCGGGGTCCGCGCCGGCCAGCTCCCGGAGCTGCGCGATGAGTTCGGCCGCGTCGTCGTCGAGGGTGGCGTCCGCCCGGTCTGGTCCCTTCATGGGACCGAGCCTACGGGGCAAAGTAGACTAATTGCGGACATTCACAAAAGAGCAGTGCTGCCGGTCACCGGCAGCCCGGGGGCTCAGTCGCGGGTCGCGCGGTGCAGGGCGACCACCCCACCGCTCAGGTTGCGCCACGCCACCCGAGACCAACCGGCCGCACCGATCCGCGCGGCCAGCGCCGCCTGGTCCGGCCAGGCCCGGATCGACTCGGCCAGGTAGACGTAGGCGTCGGGGTTGCTGGACACCGTCCGCGCCACGGCCGGCAGCGACCGCATCAGGTACGACAGGTAGACGGTGCGGAAGGCCGGATTCACCGGGGTGCTGAACTCGCAGACCACCAGCCGGCCGCCGGGCCGGGTGACCCGGGCCAGCTCACGCAGGGCGGCGTCGGTGTCGTTGACGTTGCGCAGCGCGAAGGAGATCGTCACCGCGTCGAAGGCGCCGTCGGCGAAGGGCAGCCGCAGCGCGTCCCCGGCCAGCAGCGGCACCGCCGGTCGGCTGCGCTTGCCGGCGTGCAGCATCCCCAGCGACAGGTCCGCGCCGACCGCGTACGCCCCGGAGTGGGCCAGCTCCTCGGTCGAGACGCCGGTGCCCGCGCCCACGTCCAGCACCCGGTCGCCGGGGCGCAGGTCGAGCGCGGTCCGGGTCGCCCGCCGCCAGAACCGGTCCTGGCCGAAGGAGAGAACGGTGTTCGTCAGGTCGTAGCGGGCGGCCACGCCGTCGAACATCGCGGCGACCTCGTGCGGCTGCTTGTCCAGGTTGGCGCGCTGGCCCTGCGGGGTACGGCTCACCCCTCCACTCTGCCAGCCGGCTCCCGACCGGCCGGCACCGGCCCGCTGTCGCGCGGACGCGAAACGGGCGGGGTGGTCGCCCACCCCGCCCGTCGTGCGTCCGTACCGGTCAGTCCCCGGACTTCTCGTCGGTCGGGGCCACCAGGACGACCTTGCGCCGGCGGGAGAGCACCAGCAGCGCCCCGCCCGCGAGCAGGATGGCGGCGCCGATGCCGCCGATCAGGCCGACCTGGACACCGGTGACCGGAAGCCCGCCGTCGCCGCCACCACCACCGCCGTTGGACGGGGTCGCGGTCGGCTGGCCGGTCGGGGTGGGCTGCCCGGTCGGGGTGGCCGTCGGAGTCGGCGTCGGGTCGGTCGTCAGGGCGACGAAGACGTCGAACTGCGCGGTGTTGTCGACCTCGTCGGTCTCGGTGAAGGTCCGCCGCTGGGTGCCGGTGGCGACCCGGGGGGCCTCCTCCGGCTCACCCTCGGCGGCGTCGAGACCGGCGGCGAAGAGGAAGCCCGGGCGGAGCAGCGGCGTGGTGACCTCCGCGCCGACCTTCACCCGCACCTCCGAGGTGTAGAACTGGCCGGGCCGCAGCACCGCGCCCGAGTCCTCGCAGTACGCCTGGGCGAGCCCGCCCAGCTCCTGTTCGACGCAGCCCTCCGGCACCTCCACGAAGGTGACGCCGGCCGGCAGCGTGATCCCGTACGCCACGCCGGTGGCCCGGCGGCTGCCGTCGTTGTAGATGGCCCAGTCCAGCGGGGCGCTCTCGCCCGGCTTGACGCCCTTGAGGTCCGACTCGCCGGCCTCGTCGCCGTCGACGGCGACGTCCGCGTACACGTCCTGCACCCAGCTGGTCAGGTCGTAGCCGGGCTTGGCGACGGTGATCTCGTGCTCGACGGTGTTGTCGTCGGAATTCGGGTCGGGGGTGGCGGAGGTGATGGTGACGACGAGGGTGCCCGCGTCGCCGCGACCGCCGGTGGAGAAGAGCGGGATGCCGAAGTCCTCGGTGGTGCCGCCCGGCACGTCACCGAACTGGCAGGTGAAGACGGTGCCGTCGGCCTCGCACCCGTCCGGCACCACCACGCCGACCTTGCGGTCCTTGAGGCCCTTGGTCTCCACGGTCACCCGGACGTCCTTGGCGGCGACGGCGCCGCGGGTGTTGTCGATCTGGAACTTGAACGGCTTGGCCCTGGCCTCCTTGACGCCCTTGGCCAGCTCGTAGCTGAGCGGGACGAGCTGGAGGTCGGCCTGGTCGGCGGCGTGCGCCGGAGCGGCCACGGTGGCCAGGCCGCCGGCGGCGAGCAGGGCCACGGCACCGGCACGGGCCAGGGCCGAGCGGTGGAACGGAATCATCGATCCCCCGGGGGTTAGGGAAGGTGGATGGTCGTTGCGAACCGAGCGGAAGGTATCGGAGATCGACGGCCGTGCGCCAGCGTCGACGACGGATGCCGGGCGTCGGCGTCCGAACGGATGAACACCGAGGGCGGGATGGTCACCCATCCCGCCCTCGGTGCGGTGCGTTATGTGAACGGCCCTCATGGACCGATGGAGGACGTGCCCCCGGGCTGCCCGCTTCCCGCCGCCGGAATTCCCGGCGAGAGCAGGTGCCGGCCGCACGTTAGCCATCGCCGGCCGGGCCGCGCCATCCCTGCGCGCCGATCGTTTCCGAGCTGTGCCCCGGCCGCTACCAGGCGATTGTCCGGATCACCGGCCTTGCACCGGATCTCACCCGCCGACCGCCGCCCGAACGGCCGCCATGAATGCCGTTCCGGCCGCCGCGGGCACGACTTCCGGTCGGTCGCGGCGGGACGGAGCCGGGACGCGGCGCGGGGTGGGACGGCCGCCCGTCCCACCCCGCGTCCACCGGCCTCGTCACGGCCGGTCGATCCAGACCCGCCGGTCAGGCGGTCGGCTTCTCGTCGCCGGGGGTCACCAGGACCACCCGCCGCCGCCGCGCCAGCACGAACATCGCGCCACCGGCGGCCAGCACCGCGGCACCGACGCCACCGACCAGGCCGGCCTGCGGACCGGTCACCGGCAGACCGCCGCCGCCACCGCCACCGCCGGAGCCGCCCCGGTTGCCCTCTGCCACGATCACGGCATAGGGGTCGGTGTTGTCACTGGCATCGACGTCGGTCGCATTGGCGGGCAGACCCTTGATGAACGAGGGCAGGCCGGCCTTCGCCGTGTACGGGGTGGTGTGTTCGGTGGCGATCGCGGCGGTCGTGACGACGCCGCCGGTCAGGGTGCCCGGCTTGACGTCCTTGCCCACCTTGATCGGGAAGTGGACGTCGATGACGGAGTACCGGTCATCCCGATCGTCGCGGTCGTCCTGCACCGCGTACAGCAGGACGTCTTCCCAGACGCAGCTGACCGAGCGCATCGCGGCGTCGTAGTCGCAGTGCTCGTACTTGGCGCCGAAGGTGACACCCTCGGGCAGCTTGATGGTGCTCTTGAGGCCGAGCGCGATCTGGTCGCCCTGGTTGGCCACCAGGTAGTGCAGTTCGGCCTGGTCGCCGGCGCGGAGGTCCTCGAGCGGGATCGCCTCGTCCTCGGTGACCTTGAAGCCGCGGGTCACGTCGTCGGCCTGGGTGACCAGGTCCGGGCCGTGCTCCTCGCTGAACTCGACGGTCGCCGCCCTGGAGTCGTTGTTGGTGTTGACATCCTCCGGCGCGACGATCGTGAGGGTCACCGGGGCGGCGTAGCGGCCTTCGAGGTCGGGCGCCTTGAAGAGTACGACCGGGACGTCCACGGTCACGCCCGGGCCGGGCAGCGCCTCCGGCGGCAGTACGCAGGTCCAGCGCGTCGGCTTCAGCTCGCCCTCGAGGTCACAGTCCTCCTCGATCGGCAGCACGGCGACCTCGTCGAAGTCCACCTTCGACACGTCGATGGTCACGGTGACCTTGCTCGGGGCGTGCTCGCCACGGTTGGTGATCCGGGCGAAGGCGACCTTGCCCTGGGCGTCCGCGGCGACCTTGGTGCCGACGACGTCGAGCGAGAGGTCGGTCTCGACGGCCTCGGCGTACGCCGGGGCGCCCAGCCCGGCGAACACACCGGAAGCCAGCAGCGCGGCGGCACCCAGCCGCGCCAGCGGTCGATTACAAAAGATCATGAGTAGCTGCCCCCGGCGGAAGATCGGAAAGTACGCCGCCGCAGGTTAGCGGCCGTCGATGGCCGCTGCCACCCCGCGCGGAACCGGGCCGGGCGGCATCCCTGCGGGAGGGTTGCGGATTGCCCGGGTTGGACGCTCATGTCACGGCCGCTGCGAGGTGACCGTCCACCAAAAGGTCACCAGGACTGCCGGCGGGGCGGTAACGGCCCACCATTCGGCGGGCGGACCCGGGGAGGAACGCCGAGGGCGGGATGGTCGCCCATCCCGCCCTCGGTGCGGTGCGTTATGTGAACGGCCCTCATGGGCCGATGGAGGACATCGTCAGGCGGTGGGCTTCTCGTCGCCCGGGGTCACCAGGACGACCCGGCGACGACGCGCCATCAGGAAGAGCGCGCCACCCGCGGCGGCCGCGGCGATGCCGACGCCACCGATCAGACCGGCCTGCGGGCCGGTGACCGGCAGACCGCCGCCACCGCCACCGCCGTCGGTCTTCTTGGCCACGATGACGGCGTAGCCGTCGCTGTTGTCGCTGGTGTCCACGTCGGCGGCCTGGAGGCCCTCGACGTTGGCCGGCAGCGCGACGGGCTTGCGCGCCTCGGCGGCGGTCGGCAGGTCGCCGATCGGCTCGACGCTGACCATGCCACCCTTCAGGGCGCCCGGCTTCACGTCCTTCGCCACGTCGAACAGGTGGTAGAAGCCGTACGCCGAGTAGAGCTTGTCGTCGTTGCTGTCGTCCTGGATCGCCGGGATGAGGCGGAAGTCCTCGTAGGTGCAGGTGAAGGTGAGCTTGTCCGCCGAGTACTCGCAGCCCTGCTCGGTCTCGGCCGGGGTCACGCCCTTGGGCAGCTTGACCGAGATCTTCAGGCCGGCGGACGCGACGTCACCCTGGTTGGCGACGAAGTAGGTCAGCGCCGACCGGCCTCCCGGGTGCAGGTCACCGGAGTAGGACGGGTTGCCATCGACGATCTTGACAGCCTGCTTGACGTCCTCGGCGAGCACGTTCAGGTCCGGCCCGCTCTGCTCGGAGAACTCCAGGGTGGCGGACTTCGCGTTGTTCTCCGGGTTGGTGTCGTCCTTGGAGATCAGCTTGAAGGAGAGCGGCGCCTTGTAGGTGTTTTCATCGTCGAACTTGAACACCACCAGCGGCAGGTCGGTGGTCTCGCCGGCCCCCGGCAGGCCCTTCTCGGTGGCGTAGCAGGTGAACGCCGTCGGCTTCTCCTCGGTGCCCTCCAGCTCGCAGCCGTCCGTGAACGGCACGACCCTGACCTTGGTGAAGTCCACCTTGGAGACGTCGATCCGAACGGCCAGCTCGCTCGGGGTGTTCTTGCCGGTGTTGGTGATCTTGGCGAAGGCCAGCTTGCCCGGGGTGCCGGCGGCGACCCGGGTGCCGACCACGTCGAGCGCCAGGTCGGTGGAGGTCTCCGCGGCGTGGGCCGGGGTGCCGAGGGCGGTGAACGCGCCGGAGGCGAGCAGCGCGGCAGCGCCGAGCCGCGCCAGCGGTCGGTTACGGAAGATCATCAGAAGGTTCCCCCGAGGAAGTGTGGAAGGTACGCCGGCCGCACGTTAGCGGCCCACGATCACCTTCGCCACCCCCTCCACCCGCGTTTCCGACCTGCGCACCTAAGTGTCACTTAAGGATCGCCCGAATTGACGGGCATTGTGGGGGCGGAATGTCGCGCCGCTCCTCCGAACGGCCGAGACGAATACCGACCCGGTCGATGCGCACCCGACGATCCGGCCGGTCACCGGGCGAACGGCCGCCGTCACGTACGGTGGCTCACCGCCGATCTCCGGCCGGGAAACGGCGTGGGGTGGGACGGTCGCCCGTCCCACCCCACGTTCCGCGCTTGCGCGCCCGCCTCAGCGGGCGTCGACCAGGGGCAGTTGCCGGCCCGCGCCACCGCCGGGCATGGCGATCGAGGAGAAGTGCGAGACCACCCGCTCGTCGGTCGGGTCGTCCGCCGGGGTGTGGTGCACCGCGAGCCGGCGGTAGAGGGTGTCCCGCTGCGCGGGGATCCGGTCCGCCGAGCGGATCATCCCGATCAGCTCGTGCAGGTTGGAGCGGTGCCGGGCACCGGCCGAGGAGATGACGTTCTCCTCCAGCATGATCGAGCCCAGGTCGTCCACGCCCATGTGCAGCGCGAGCTGGCCGACGTCCTTGCCGGTGGTCAGCCAGGACGCCTGCAGGTGCGGCACGGTCTCGAAGAAGAGCCGGGCGACCGCGACCAGGCGCAGGTACTCCAGCGTGGTGGCCTGGGTCCGCCCCTTGAGGTGGTTGTTCTCCGGCTGGTACGTCCACGGGATGAACGCCCGGAAGCCGCCGGTGCGGTCCTGCACGTCGCGGATCATCCGCAGGTGCTCGATCCGCTCCGCGTGCGTCTCGCCGGTGCCCATCATCATGGTCGCGGTCGACTCGACGCCCTGCCGGTGGGCCAGCTCCATGACCTCCAGCCAGCGCTCACCCGACTCCTTCAGCGGCGCGATCGCCCGGCGCGGCCGCTCGGGCAGCATCTCCGCGCCGGCGCCGGCGATGGAGTCCAGCCCAGCTGCCTTGATCCGCGAGATGGCCTCGTCCAGGCTCACCCCGGAGACCTTCGCCATGTGCAGGATCTCGCTCGGGCCGATCGAGTGGATCGCGAGCTGCGGGTAGGCCTTCTTGACCGAGGAGAAGAGCTCCTCGTAGTACTCCACGCCGTAGTCCGGGTGGTGGCCCCCCTGGAGCATCACCTGGGTGGCGCCCAGCTCGACCGCCTCGCCGCAGCGGCGCAGGATCTCCTCGGTCGGGTGGGTCCAGCCCTCCTTGTGCTTGGGGGCCCGGTAGAACGCGCAGAACTTGCACGCCGTCACGCAGACGTTCGTGTAGTTGATGTTGCGGTCGATCAGGTAGGTGACGATGTTGTCCGGGTAGCGCCGCCGCCGCACCGCGTCGGCCGCCTCGCCCAGCGCGTGGAAGGGCGCCTCGGTGTAGAGCAGCAGGGCCTCCTCGGGCGTGATCCGCCCGCCGTCCGCGCCGCGCTGCAGGATGTCGTCGATCTCCCGGCTCACCGTCACGCCTCCGAGGGTACGCCGGTGCGGCCCCGGGCCCGTTCGGGGTGCTCCGCGATGTGACGCGCCGGCGGGACCGACGTCGGTCCGGCCGGGTGCCGGTCAGGCGTCGTAGTCGACCGTGAGGGTGTCGGTCACCGGGCTGGACTGGCAGGTGAGGACGTAGCCCCGGGCGAGCTCGTCCGGCTCCAGGGCGTAGTTGCGGGCCATCGTCACCTCGCCGGAGACCACCTTCGCCTTGCAGGTCGAACAGACCCCGCCCTTGCAGGCGTACGGCAGCTCGCCCCGGACCTTCAGCGCGGCGTCCAGCACCCGCTCGTCCCGGCCCATGGTGAAGCGCGACGAGCGACCGTCCAGCACGATCGTCACCTCGGCGCCGGCGCCGGGTTCGTCACCCGGGCGGCGCACCGGCTCCGGCGGCGCATCGACGTGGAACAGCTCGGTGTGCACCGCCGACTCGGGCAGGCCCCGCCCGGTCAGCAGCGCCTTGGCGTCCACCACCATCCCGTACGGGCCGCAGAGGAACCACTCCTCGATCGTGTCGCCCGGCACGATGGTCTCCAGCAGCCGGGCCAGCCGGTCGGCGTCGATCCGCCCGGACAGCAGCGGCGACTCGCCCTGCTCCCGGGAGAGCACGTGCACCAGGTGCAGCCGGGTCGGGTAGCGGTCCTTCAGGTCGGCCAGCTCCTCGGCGAACATCACCGTGTTGGCCGTGCGGTTGCCGTACACCAGGGTGAAGGTGCTGGCCGGCTCGACGGCCAGGGCGGTCGCGACCAGCGCGAGCACCGGGGTGACGCCGGAACCGGCGACCACCGCGCCGTAGTGGCGGACCCGGTCCGGCGCGAACGCCGTGGTGAAGTGCCCGAGCGGAGGCAGCACCTCGACGGTGTCGCCGCCGCGCAGCGCGCCACAGGCGAACGCGGAGAACGCGCCGCCGGGAATCTCCCGCACCCCGATCCGCAGCCGGCCGTGCCGGGCCAGCTCGTCCGGGGTCGAGCAGATGGAGTACGACCGCCGCACGTCCGTCCCGTCCGCACCGGCAGAGCCGGTGGGCCCGGCTCCGCCGGGACGACGTACCGTGAGGTGCTGGCCGGCGGAGAACGCAAAGGTCTCCCGCAGCTCCTCGGGCACGGCGAAGGTGACCGCCACGGCGTCGTCGGTGAGCCGGTCGACGGCGGCGACGGTCAGCGGGTGGAAGGCCGGCCGACGGCGGACCGGGCGGGTGATGGTGACAGTCACAGCGCCTTCAGGTGGTCGAAGGGTTCGGAGCAGGAGCGGCAACGCCAGAGCGCCTTGCAGGCGGTGGAGCCGAAGCGGCTGATCTGTTCGGTCTCCGGGGAGCCGCAGCGCGGGCAGCGGACCGCGAGGGTCAGCGGGACGACGCCGCCGGCGCGGACGGGCGCGGGCGGGGCGATGCCGGCGGCGGCCAGCTTCTCCCGCCCCCGGTCGGAGATCCAGTCGGTGCTCCAGGCCGGGCGGTAGACCGTGCGGACCTCGGCGTCGGGGTGGCCGGCGGCGGTCAGCGCGCGGCGGATGTCGGCGCGGATCACGTCCATCGCCGGGCAGCCGGTGTAGGTGGGGGTGATGGTGACGACCACCCGGCCGGTGGCCGGATCCTGGTCGACCGCCCGCAGGATGCCGAGCTCGTCGATGGTGATCACCCGGATCTCCGGGTCCACCACCGCCGCCACGGCCGCCCTGGGGTCGGTCACCGGAGTCGCCTTCCGTTCGCGACTGCGGGGCTCCGCTCCGCTGCACTCCTCGCGCTCACCACTTCGCCCCGGGATGGGCGCGGTGCAGCACCTGCATCTCCGCCAGCAGGTACGACAGGTGCTCGGTGTGCACCCCGTCCCGCCCCCCGGTCGGCGCCCAGGAAAGGTCGGGCCGGGTCAGGGTGGCCTCGTCGAGCACGGCGGTGACGATGCTGAGCCACTCGTCCCGCAGGGTCGCCGGGGCCGGGGCCACGCCGCGCTCGACCAGCCGGTCGATCAGCCCGTCCGTGGCGAAGAGCTCGTACGCGTACGGCCAGACCGCGTCCACCGCGTCCTGCATCCGGCGGTGCGACTCCTCGGTCCCGTCACCGAGCCGACGCACCCAGAGCGAGGAGTGGTCGAGGTGGTAGGCGGACTCCTTGCGGGCCTTCGCCGCGATCGCGGCGATCCGCTCGTCGCTGGAGGCGACCAGCCGGTCGTAGTGCGACCGCTGGTACGCCGAGAGGAAGAGCAGCTTCGCCATGGTCACCGCGAAGTCGCCGTTGGGCAGCTCGACCAGCAGGCAGTTGCGGAACTCCCGGTCGTCACGCAGGTACGCCAGCGCGTCCTCGTCCCGGCCGGCGCCCTCCACCTCCCCCGCGTACGACAGCAGCAGGCGGGCCGCGCCGAGCTGGTCGAGCGCGATGTTGGCCAGCGCGATGTCCTCCTCCATCTCCGGCGCGCGGGTGGCCCACTCGCCGAGCCGCTGCGCCGCGACGAGCGCGTCGTCGCCGAGCCGGAGGCTGAACTCGAAGAGGTCGTTCACAGGTGCGCCACCCCGTCCGGCACCTCGTAGAAGGTGGGGTGGCGGTAGACCTTGTCGGCGGCCGGGTCGAAGAAGGCGTCCTTCTCGTCCGGGCTGGACGCGGTGATCGCGCCCGCCGGCACCACCCAGATGGAGACCCCCTCCTGGCGGCGGGTGTAGAGGTCCCGGGCGTGGCGCAGGGCCAGCTCGGCGTCAGGGGCGTGCAGGCTGCCGACGTGGGTGTGCGACAGGCCGCGCCGGGCCCGGACGAAGACCTCCCACAGCGGCGAGTGCTCCTGGCCGGTCATGCCGCGACCCTCTCCTTCTGCTGCTCCACCCGCTTGGCGGCGTACGCCGCGGCGGCCTCGCGTACCCAGGCGCCCTCGGTGTGCGCGCGCCGCCGGTGTTCCATCCGCTGCCGGTTGCACGGGCCGTTGCCCTTGATCACCTGCATCAGCTCGTCGTAGTCGGGCTGGGTGTAGTCGTGCGCCTGCCGCTCGTCGTTCCAGCGCAGGTCGGGGTCGGGCAGGGTGAGGCCGAGGATCTCGGCCTGCTGCACGCACATGTCCACGAAGCGCTGGCGCAGTTCGTCGTTGGAGAAGCGCTTGATCTTCCAGGCCATCGACTGGGCGGAGTGGGTGGAGTCGCCGTCCGGCGGGCCGAACATCGCCAGCGACGGGTACCACCAGCGGTCCACGGCGTCCTGGGCCATCGCCTTCTGGGCGGGGGTGCCGTGGGCGAGGGTGTGCAGGATCTCGTAGCCCTGCCGCTGGTGGAACGACTCCTCCTTGCAGACCCGGATCATCGCCCGCGCGTACGGCCCGTACGAGCAGCGGCAGAGCGGGACCTGGTTGACGATCGCCGCGCCGTCCACCAGCCAACCGATCGCGCCGACGTCGGCCCAGGTCAGCGTCGGGTAGTTGAAGATCGAGCTGTACTTCTGCCGGCCGTCGAGCAGGAGCTGGACCAGCTCGTCCCGGCTGACGCCCAGGGTCTCGGCGGCGGCGTAGAGGTAGAGCCCGTGGCCGGCCTCGTCCTGCACCTTGGCCAGCAGGATCGCCTTGCGCTTGAGCGAGGGGGCCCGGCTGATCCAGTTCCCCTCGGGCTGCATGCCGATGATCTCGGAGTGCGCGTGCTGGGCGATCTGCCGGATCAGCGTCCTGCGGTACGCCTCCGGCATCCAGTCGCGCGGCTCGATCTTCTGGTCGGCGTCGATCACGTCGGCGAAGTAGGCCGCCAGGTCCGCGCCGGGGTCGGGCGCCTCGCGCCGGCCCCGGGCGGCCGCCTCGCGCAGCGCCGCCTCGGCCGCCTCGACCTGATCGAGCAGGCCACCGCCGGGAGCGTCCCCCTCGGCGGCGAAGTCGTTGCCATACATGGCCCAAGTGTTACAGCTCGCCTCTCGTGACACCAGAGGGTGTAACAGGATTTGCGAGCGCCCCTACGTCACCGGCCGGCCGCGCTGGGTCACCACCAGGCCACCGATGCGGCTGTGACTTGCCTCACCAAAGAAAGATGAATCCCCCCAAGGGAGGCATAGCGGCCCTTAGTCCCGGGTTCGCGGCAAGTTGGCGAGCGTCGGGTTCTGGCGCGTCGCCGGACCGGACGTAGACTTTCCCGGTCACACCGATCGGCTGCCGACGATCACCGCGAAGCAGAGGCCAGTCCCCCGGCCTCGGCGGTCAGGCGACCCAATCGGATAACAGCCGGTCCCCCCGGCCCTGACATCTGGAGCTCACCCACTCATGCGATCTCGCGTGATCATGGTGCTCGCCGTCCTGGCGGTCCTGCTCGGCGCCGGCCTGCTGGTGCCCACCGCGTACGCGCGGCTCGCCGGCGACGGCGCGGGCCTCGGCGGCATCGGTGGCGGCGCGGCCGAACAGGTCCCCGTCCCGGCACCGACCGCACCCCCGCCGCCCACCCTGACCGCCGCCCCGGTGTCGGTTGACTTCAAGGGCGAGTTCTTCGGCTGGGCTCTGCTGGACCGGAAGACCGGCACGGTCTCGGGGTCGAAGAACATGGCCTCGACCAGCTCGACCGAGTCGATGCTCAAGGCCTGGATCGTCGCCGACTACCTGCGCCAGCTCGGCGACAAGGAGCCGCCTGCGGCGCTGAAGAAGGCCGCCAGCCTGGCCATCCGGGACAGCAACGACGACGCGGCCAACAAGGTCTACGCGGCGGCGGGTGGCTCCTACAAGGTGCCCGCGGGCGGCCAGCCCGGTCCGGTGGTCAAGCGGGCGATCAGCATCTGCGGCCTCACCGACACCAGGCGCGGCAACGTTCGCCCGTACGAGGGCTGGTGGAGCTTCACCCGGATGTCCCCCCGGGACGCGGCCCGGCTCGGCGACTGCATCGCCGACGGCAGGGCGGCCGGCCGGAAGTGGACCGGATGGGTGCTCGACGAGATGAGCAAGGTCCGGGGGAGCGTGAGCCAGCAGCAGGCCAGGTCCGGCGGCGGCAAGTGGGGCATCGTCGACGGCCTCCCCGCCGAGATCAAGGCGCAGGGCCCGGTGAGCATGAAGAACGGCTGGACGCTGCTCGGCTACGACGGCAACTGGCACGTCAGCTGCCTCGCCGTCACCGACAAGTGGAGCCTCGCGGTGATGCTGCGCTACCCCGCCAGCAGCCGCCTGCCGTACGGCGCGAAGGTCTGCGCCGGCGTCGCCACCCAGCTGGTCGCGCCGCAGCCGGGCGCGGCGCTCAAGGTGCCGCAGCAGCCGGCCGGGAAGCTCTGATGGCGGGCGACCGCCGGGGCGACCGGCGGGACAACCAGATGCTCAAGCTGGGCGCCGTCGCCGCGATCCTGATCGGACTGGTGCTGGTGTCGCTGCGGCTGCTGCCCGGCTCGCCGCTGGAGTCCGCCGCCGCCTCGCAGTGGGGGGAGCCGGCCGGGCCGAAACGGTCCACGGGTGAGCCCGGCGACCGCAGCGACCGGCCCCGGCCCAGCCCGTCGCCGTCGCTGGAGCCGCTGCCGTTCGAGCAGAAGCAGGTCGACCTCGACCTCAAGGGCTGGTACGCCTGGAGCGTCCTGGACACCCGGACCGGCGAGATCATCGGCTCCGAGAACATGGCCGAGACCAGCACCACCGCGTCGCTGATCAAATCCTGGATCGTCGCCGACTACCTCCGCCGCGCGGACGACGCCGGCCAGACGCCGAGCGACGCCAAGCTCGCCGACGCCACCCGGATCATCCGGGACAGCGACAACATCCGGGCCGAACAGTTCTACAACTCCCTCGGCCGGTCCGCCTCGATCAAGCGGATGGTCTCCCTCTGCAAGACCACCGACAGCAGCCCGGCCGCCGACGGCGGCTGGAGCCGGACCAACCTCTCCCCCCGCGACACCGCCCGGCTCGGCGCCTGCATCGCCGACGGTCGCGCGGCCGGACCGAAGTGGACCAAGTGGCTGCTCGGCGAGATGCGGCAGGTCCGCGGCGCCGGCGACTTCGGCATCCGCAAGGCGTTCCCGGCCGCCGAGCGGAAGGACATCGCGATCAAGAACGGCTGGGTGGACCGGACCCGGGAGCAGGAGTTCCACATCAACTGCCTGGCCATCGGCGACAACTGGACGATGGGCGTGATGGTCCGCTACCCGATCGGCCTGGGCGTCGAGTACGGCATGAAGAACTGCCAGAAGATCACCGAGGCGGTGCTCCGCGACGACCTCTGAGCCCGGCCGAGCTGGGTTCGACCGGGCTCGATGGGCGGCCCGACCGGGCTCAGCCGGTGAAGAACTCCGGGCCGCCGGCGGGGAGCGGCGGGGCCTCGCCGATCGCCGCGGCCCGCCGGGCGAACTCCCGCAGGCCGGCGACCTGCCGCTCACCGAGGGAGAAGTCGAGGGCGCGGAAGTAGGTGGCGAGGGTGTCCGCGTCGAACGGCTCCCAGCGGGCGGCCGACTCCGCCACCTGGTCCAGCTCGGCCAGGCACAAATCGCGGGAGCGCAGGAACGCCTCGTGCACTTCCTTGACCATGCCCGGGTGGGCGGCCGCGAAGTCACGGCGTACCGCCCAGACGGCGAAGACCATCGGCAGGTCGGTCCACTCCCGCCAGGCCTGCCCGAGGTCGGTGACCTCCAGCCCGCGGCGGGGCGCCTCGTAGAGCGCGCGCAGCGCCACGTCCCCGATGAGCACCCCGGCGTCGGCCTCCAGCAGCATCTGGGTCAGGTCCGGCGGGCAGCGGAAGTATTCGGGGCGGACCCCGTACCGCTCGCCGAGGAGCAGTTGCGCGAGGAGCACACCGGTCCGCGAGGTCGAGCCGAGGGCGACCCGGCCGCCGTCCAGCTCGCCCAGCGGCTTGGTGGAGACCACGTTGACCGAGAGCACCGGCCCGTCGCTGCCCACCGCCAGGTCCGGCAGGAGCAGCAGCTCGTCGGCGTGCCGCAGGTACTCGACGTGTGAGATCGGCCCGATGTCCAGGTCGCCGGCGACCAGGGCGGCGCTGAGCCGGTCCGGCGAGTCCTTGTGCAGGTCGACGTCGATCAGCGCGCCGGAACGCATCAGCCCCCAGTAGATCGGCAGACAGTTCAGGAACTGGATGTGCCCGACCCGGGGGCGTTCGACGCGCTCAGCCATGACCTGACGGTATCCCCGTGGGCCAGTCCGGGCTCAGCGGGCCGGCGCGGGAGTGGCCAACTCCGCAGCGGCCGCCGTGGCGGACCGGGCGCCGCCGGGTCGGGCAGCGGGTGGGCCGGGGGCGCCCGGCCCTCGGGGACGCCCTTCGGCGCGGCGCCGCCGTGGACCTCCGCGTCCGCCGTCGGGCGGGCCGCACCGGCGCGGCGAACCGCCCGCGCCACAACCGGGACGAACGCCAGCACCACCGGCAGGCCGGCCACGCGGTGTCCCGAACGGAGCCGCCTCCTCCAGCGCCTGCTCGGCCGCGGGCGCCTCCGACCCCGCACCGCGCCCCGCGTCGGCCATCCAGCTCTGGCGGAACGTGCGCCACAAACGCTCCCGCGCGTCCGCCCCGGCTGGGTGCCTGCTCGACCAGGCCGAACTTCACCGACGCCCGCAGGTGGTAGCTGGTCGCACTCGGCGACAGCCCGACGATCTCGGCGCACGCGGTGGCGCCGCCCTCCCGGGTGCTCAGATGCTCCATGATCGCGATTCGGGCCGGATGGGCCAGCGCCCGCATCACCTGCGGATCGCTCCCCTCGCACCGCCCCGCCTCGCACCGCCTCAGAATCGGCTAGGTGACAGGACCCCTCACTTCGCACTTTAGAGCTGATGACGCCAACGACTCACACCTTGCCGGGGCGCTGGGGTGTCAGTCACCCACGCGTCTCCAAGATCGTGCTGCTTCATGGAAGTAGTGGCGTCAGCGCGACGAGGAGGCCACTACTTCCAGGAAGCAGCACGATCTTCACGACCGATGTCACCCCGAACCGGGCCGAGCCGGACCGGAGGCGACCCGGGGCAAGCCGGACCCGAGGCAAGCCGGACCCGAGGGGAGCCGGACCCGGCAGGGTAGGCCCGACCGGGGCGCGGTGAATCGTTTGCGACATCAGCTCTAAAGCAACGGGCAAGGCATATGCCCGCCAGTGCAGGGCGCGGGTCGGGATGCGCTCGGAAGCTGTGCGTCGGGGGACGGGTGGGGATGCGCGCGGCAGCGGCGCCTCCGAACGCAGCCTCAAACGCTCCAGCAGCAGTGCGTCGGGGCGGGGCGGGGCGGGCTGCCTACAGCAGCGGCGCATGAGGGGGCAGGCCGGGATGGCAACGGCACGGCACGGCACCGGCGCCGGGGGCGCAAATGCGTGGCCGGCGGCGTCAGCGGGGCGTAACGTGGAGCGCCGCGCGGGATCCGCGCCTTCTCACCGGGCACAGCCGGCACCGCGTCTGACGGAGCGCCGGGCGGCCCAGGGCCAACCGATCATACGAACGCCACCGAAAGGCCGCCTCGGATGACCCCTGCCGCCGCCCCCACCACCGGCACCGCACCCGCCATGGACGCAGCGCCCGCCGCCGTCGACCCCGCCCCCACCGCCGGCACAGCCACCGCCGACACCACAGCCACCGCCGACACCACAGCCACCGCCGACACCACAGCCGCCGGCGGCACCGCGCCCGCCGGGGAGGGCGCCGGGCGGGTGCTCGACGGGGAGCTCGCCGGGGAGCGGGCGCACCTGGCCGCTTCGCGTGCCGCGCTGCGGCGGATGCGGGAACGCGCCGAGGCGCTCTTCGCGACCGGCGACAAGGTCGCCGGTGACGCGTACACCGCCGAGCAGCTCGGGCGGCACATGGCCCGCCGGGTCGTCGAACTGGCCGACGATCCCACCACCCCGCTCTTCTTCGGCCGGCTCGACTTCGGGTCGCAGGACGCCGACCACGCCGACCGGTGCTACCACGTCGGCCGGCGGCACGTCACCGACGAGCAGGGCGAGCCGCTGGTGCTGGACTGGCGGGCGCCGGTCTCCCGCTCGTTCTACCGGGCCAGCGCCCGCGACCCTCAGGGCGTCGCGGTGCGGCGGCGGTTCGGGTTCAACGGCGGCGCGCTGACCAGCTTCGAGGACGAACGCCTGGACCGGGGTGAGGAGCTGGGCACGGCCAGCCGCATCCTCACCGCCGAGATCGAACGGCCCCGCGTCGGGCCGATGCGGGACATCGTCGCCACCATCCAACCCGAGCAGGACGAACTGGTCCGGGCCGACCTGGCCGACTCGATCTGCGTGCAGGGCGCGCCGGGCACCGGCAAGACCGCCGTCGGGCTGCACCGGGCCGCGTACCTGCTCTACCTGCACCGGGAGCGGCTGCGCCGGGCGGGTGTGCTGATCGTCGGGCCGAACCGCGCGTTCCTGTCGTACATCGCGGCGGTGCTGCCGGCGCTCGGCGAGGTCGAGGTCGCGCAGGCCACCGTCGAGGACCTGGTCACCCGGGTGCCGGTACGCGCGGTCGAGGACCCCGCCGTCGCCACCCTCAAGCACGACGCCCGGATGGCCGAGGTGCTGCGCCGGGCGGTCGACGGGCACATCGCGGCGCCGACCGAGCCGATCATGATCTCGGACGGCTCGTTCCGGTGGCGGATCGGCCTCGACCCACTGCACCGGGTGGTCGAGGAGACCCGCCGTGAGGGCCTGCCGTACGCGACGGGCCGGGAACGTGTCCGGGCACGCGTGGTGGGGCTGCTGCAACGCCAGTCCGAGTCGCGCCGGGCCGAGTCGCCGAGCGACGCCTGGCTGCGCCGGATGGGCAAGGCCAAGCCGGTCACCGCCTTCCTCGACGCGGTCTGGCCGGCACTCACCCCGGAAGGGCTGCTGCACCGGCTGCTCGGCGAACCGGACACCCTCGCCGCGGCGGCCGACGGCCTGCTCAGCCCCGAGGAGCAGGCGTTGCTGCTCGGCGCTGCGGCACCCGGCGGACCGGCGGGCCCTGACCGGGCCGGCACCGACGACACGACGCCGGCCCGGCGGAGCGGTGACCGGGCGGCGACGGGCACGAAGCTGGGGCGTACCCCCAAGGCGACGAGGTGGACCGCCGCGGACGCCGTGCTGATCGACGAGGTGGCCGGGCTGATCGAGCGGCCCGGCGGCTTCGGCCACGTCGTGGTCGACGAGGCGCAGGACCTCTCCCCGATGCAGTGCCGGGCCATCGCCCGGCGCAGCGAACACGGCTCGATCACCCTCCTCGGCGACCTGGCCCAGGGCACCGCCCCGTGGGCCGCCACCGACTGGCGGGAGTCCCTGGCGCACCTGGGCAAGCCGGACGCGGTGGTGGTGCCGTTGAGCGTCGGGTTCCGGGTGCCCGCCGCGGTGGTCGCGTTCGCCAACCGGCTGCTGCCGGCGCTCGCCGTCGACGTACCCCCGGCGGAGTCGCTGCGCCGCGACGGCGCGCTGGACGTGCGTACCGTGACCGACCTGGACGGGGCGACCGTGGCCGAGGTGCGGGCGGCGCTCGCGCACGACGGCTCGGTCGGGGTGATCGCCGCCGACGACGCGGTCGACCGGCTCCGCGCGGCGCTGGCCGCCGCCGGCGTCGACACCGCGACCGCCGACGACGTCGAGACCGCGGCGCGGGTCACCGTGGTCCCCGCGACGCTGGTCAAGGGCCTGGAGTACGACCACGTCGTGGTCGTCGAGCCGGCCGCGATCGTGGCCGCCGAGCCGCGCGGGCTGCACCGCCTCTACGTGGTGCTGACCCGGGCGGTGTCCCGGCTGTCGGTGCTGCACACCGCGCCGCTGCCCGACCCGCTGGCCGGCGGTTCAGCCTGACAGGGCCGACGCGACCTCACGCAGCGGCCGACCCGGCTCGGCGAGCGGCACGGTCAGGGCCAGCCACGACCCGTCGGTGAAGTCGATCCGCAGCCGTTTCGGGTTGAGCCGGTACCACCCGACCCGGGCTCGGGCGACCGCGCTGCGCGGCACCGCGCGGAGCAGCTCGATGTCGGCCATGGCCCGCTCGTCCTCCGCCAGGCTGGAGGTCAGGCCCGTCCGGGCGGTGGCCCCGAGCAGCAGCCGCTGATCGGTGACCGCCAGTACGGCTCGCCGCAGGCCCGGGCCCTTCACCCCGGTCACGAGGGCGTGGTGGAGCAGGGACGCCTCCGTGCCGGGCGCTCCCCGGCCGCCGACGCCGAAGAAGAGCCACTGGGCGAAGGCGTCCGCGCGGCCGAGAGTGATGTTGGGGGAGAGCAGGTTGAGCAGGCCGCCGAGGAGGCCCGGCCCGCCACCGCCGGGCTCGGGCCGGTCCGGCTGCGGCGGGTCCTGCGGGGTCAGCCCCAACCCGACGTTGGCCTCCGCGACCACCCGCAGCCGCTCACCCGCCGGCAGCAGCCGGGTGACGCCTTCCGCGTACCGCTCACGCTTGTCGACCACCGGCTCAGTACCCGTCGTGGCCGCCGGGGCGGTGCGCGCCGCCGGCGCCGTCCCCGATCACCTCGCCGACCAGCTCGCGGACCCGGGCGGCGGCGGCCTCCTGGGCCCGGTTCGCGGCGGCGGTGAACTCCTCCGCCAGCGTGTACGAGTCGAGCCGCATCGCCCGCGCGTTGACCTCCGAGGAGAGGATCTTCCCGTCCGCCGCCGCGGTGACCCGGACCAGGCCCGACACTGCTCCTCGTACGCCGTGGCGAGGCCGAAGGACGCGGGCATGACACCGAACGCGTGCCGGGGCACCTGCCCGTCGTGGAACGCCCGGCGCAGCGCGCGGAAGTGTTCGGCCCGGTCCCAGGAGGCGGCGGCGAACGCGGTCAGCGCTTCGGCTTGAACATCGAGATTCCTGCCCGGACCGGTCACCGGCACCTCCCCTGTGTCCACTCGGCACCCTCCGCCGGGCGGAGCGGTCGCCGAGGCTACACAGTAGGCGATCGCCGCCGCGCCCCGCCGCCCCCGAGCCAACGCGGGGGCGGCGGAACGGGCGGTCGTCGGGGGTCGCCGGTTCGGCTGACCTTCGTCCGTTCCGGCCCGGCGGGCTGCGGGACCGGCCACGATGCGGGGCAGGGCGTGCCACCGGAGCCGCCCCGGTCGAGAGGGGCCACCGTGAGCACCGCCGTGCCGGGCACACCCTGTTGGACCGACCTGGCCACGCCGGAACTGGAGGCCGCGAAGCGGTTCTATCCGGAGCTGTTCGGCTGGACCGGGCAGGTCTCCCCGCAACCGGAGGCGGGTGGCTACACCATCTTCCTCAAGGACGGCCGGTCCGTGGCCGGCGCGGGCCCGCCCGCCACGCCGGACCAGGTCCCGATCTGGTCCACGTACGTGGCGACGGACGACGCGGACCTGGCCGCCACCCGGGTCGAGGCGGCGGGCGGGACCGTGCTGGTCGCCCCGTTCGACGTCTTCGACCAGGGGCGGATGGCCGTCTTGGCGGACCCGGCCGGCGCCGTGTTCAGCGTCTGGCAGCCGATGGCGATGGCCGGGGCCGAGCTGTTCAACGTCCCCGGCGCGATGACCTGGAACGAGTTGGTCTCCCCGGACCCGGAGGGCGCGAAGGTCTTCTACGAGCTGGTCTTCGGCTGGCATCCGGAGGATCAGCCGATGGGCGACATCACGTACACGGGTTGGCGGTGCGGGGCGCGGATCGTGGCCGGCATGATGCCGCCGCTGGGCGACGGCTATCCGGCGGACCTGCCGGCGTACTGGTCGGTCTATTTCGCGGTGGCGGACGCCGACGCCACCGCCGCGCGCGCCGCGGAGCTCGGCGGCACCATCCTCGTACCGCCCCGGGACATCCCCACGGGCCGGACCGCCGCCCTGCGCGACCCCCACGGCGCCCTCTTCTCCATCACCGCCCTCACGCCCTGACGCCTTGGTCGGTGGGGCGGATGGGGACGACCAGGGGGCCGTGGTCGCCGGGGATGATCCGGACGTGGGCACGGTAGTGGGTGGCCAGGAGCTCCTCGGTCAGGACGTCGCGGGGTGGGCCCGCGGCGACCACCCGCCCCTCGGCGAGCAGCACCATCCGGTCGGCGTACTCGCCGGCGATCGAGAGGTCGTGCATCGTGGCGAGCACGGTGAGGCCGTGCGTCCGGCGCAGCTGGTCGACCAGCTCCAGCACCTCCTGCTGGTGGCCGATGTCGAGCGCGCTGGTCGGCTCGTCGAGCAGCAGCAGGGTGGCGCCCTGGGCGAGCGCCCGGGCCAGGAAGACCCGCTGCCGCTCCCCACCGGAGAGGGTGGCCAGCTCCCGGCGGTGGAACCCGGCCAGGTCCAGCCGGTCCAGCACGTCGTGCACGGCGGCCAGGTCGGCGGCCGACTCCCGGCCCAGCGGCGGGATGTACGGGGTGCGCCCGAGCAGGACGTAGTCGAGCACCGACATGCCGGCCGGCACCACCGGGGACTGCGCCACCGTGGCCACCACCCGGGCCCGGTCGCGACGGCGCAGCGACTCGTACGGCGTACCGAAGAGGGAGACGGCGTGCGGCGCGGGGAGCAGGCCGCCGACGGCGCGCAGCAGGGTCGACTTGCCCGCGCCGTTCGGGCCGATCACGGTGACCCACTCCCCGGCGGCGACGGCCAGGTCGATCCCGGCCAGGATCGGCACGCCGTCCAGCCGCACGTGCAGGTCGCGCACCTCGACCGCGGGGGCGGTCATGCGAACACCCGGCGGGAGGTGCGCAGCACCAGGACGAAGAACGGGCCGCCGAGCAGCGCGGTGACCACCCCGATCGGGATCTCGGCGGGGGCGGCGGCGGTGCGGGCCACCACGTCGGTCAGCGCCAGGAACGCCCCGCCGAAGAGCATGGAGAGCGGCAGGATCACCCGGTAGCTCGACCCGGCCAGCAGCCGGACGGTGTGCGGGACGATGATGCCGACGAACCCGATCAGCCCGGAGGCGGAGACCGCGGCGGCGGTGCCGAGCGAGGCGGCGGCGATCAGCAGGTAGCGCGAGCGCTGCGGGTGCAGGCCGAGGCTGGTGGCCTCGTCGTCGCCGACGGAGAGCACGTCCAGCTCGCGCCGGTGCAGCAGCACCACGACGGCGGTGAGCAGGAAGTACGGCAGGACCAGCAGCACGTCGTGCCAGCCGGCGGTGCCGAGCCGGCCGAGCAGCCAGGAGTAGACCTGCTGGATGCTCTCGGAGTGGCGTTGCAGCAGGTAGGTCTGCCCGGCGGAGAGGAACGCGGACACCGCCACCCCGGCCAGGATCAGGGTGGCCGGGGAGCGTCCCCGCCCCCCGGCGACCCCGAGCAGGTAGGTCATCACCACCGCGCCGAGCGAGCCGACGAACGCGGCCAGCGGCAGAACGGCCGACAGCCCGGCGAATCCTCCCGCCCCCATACCGAGCGCGATCGCCGCGGTGACCGCGAGGCCGGCGCCGGCCGCCGCCCCGAGCAGGTACGGGTCGGCCAGCGGGTTGCGGAACACCCCCTGGTACGCCCCGCCGGCCAGCGCGAGCAGCGCGCCGACCAGCAGGCCGAGCACCACCCGGGGCAGCCGCAGCTCGGTGACGATGGCGATCTCGCGCTCGGTGAGCCCGCTGGTCAGGTGCACCCCGGGCAGCAGGTTGAGCAGCTCCACGGCGACGCTGCCCGGGGGGAGGCTGACCGGCCCGAGGGAGACCCCGGCGACCAGCGCGACCAGCACCGCGCCGACGCCCGCGGCCAGCCAACCGGGTCGGAGCCGGGCCGGCCGGCCGGTGGGCGTGGGGGCGTCCGTCAACGCCTTCTGCATCAGGTGGGCCTCGGTCAACGCCCGTCGGTGAGGGTCACGCCGGCACCTTGGCGGTGGCGTCGACGATCGACCGGAGCAGGTCGACCACGCGCGGGCCCCAGCGGGAGGCGATGTCGTCGTCGAGCGGCACGATCTGGTTGTTCTTCACCGCGGTGACCCCGGCCCAGCCGCTGCGCGCCTTGACCGTCTCCGGGCTCTGCTGGCAGCACTTGGTGTCGGCGAGGAAGACGAAGTCGGGGTTCGACTTGACGATGACCTCCTGGGAGAGCTGCGGGTAGCCGCCGCTGCCGCCGTCGGCGTCGGCCGGGTCGGCGATGTTCTCCAGGCCGGCCAGGGTGTAGATCGAGCCGATGAAGGTCCTGCTGGTCGCGCTGTACAGCTCCGGGCCCAGCTCGTGGTAGTAGGTCAGCTTCTTCGACCGCTGCGGCAGGTCCTTGGTGAGCTTGGCGATGTCGTCCTTCATCCGCCGGGTGACGTCGGCGGCCTCGGTGGGGTGGCCGGTCAGCGTGCCCAGGTCGGTGATCTGCCGGTAGGTGTCGTCGAGCGTGGCCGCCGCCGGGGTGAGCAGCACCGGGATCTTCAGCGTGGTGAGCTGGTCGACGATCTTGTTGGTGTCGTTGGAGAGCACCACCAGGTCGGGGTTCTTGCCGGCGATCGCCTCCGCGTTGGGCTGGAAGCCGGAGAGGTCGCTCTTCGGCACGTCCGCCGGGAAGTTGGAGTTGTCGTCGACGGCGGTGACCTGCTTGCCGGCGCCGATGGCGAAGAGCATCTCGGTCGCGCTCGGCGAGAGCGAGACGATCTTTTCGGGGCGCTTCTCCAGCGTCAGCTTGCCGACGGTGGCGGGGAAGGTGGCGGTCGCGGAGCCGCTGCCGGCGGCGGGGGTGTCGTCGGCGGTCTTCTCGGCGCAGGCGCCGAGGGCCAGCGCGGCGACCGCGAGGGTCGCGGCGAAGAGCCGGGGGGTACGTCGGGACATCGGTCCTCCTGTCGGTCGAGGAGCCTGGTGCTTCGCCGACAGGGAACGCTTGCGTACCCGTCCGCGAGGCGCCCTTCCTCGAGAGCGCGTGTCGCGACCAGCCGCAGGCGACCTGGCTCGTCCCCACACACGACGGCGCCGGCCTGTCGGGCCGGGCGCCGGGGTGGCTCCGGCGGGGCCGGGGACCGTGGTGGGGCATCACAGTTGCGGGACAGCGCCGGTTTCGCACCGGCTTCGCTGCGGGGTGGTCGGTGCCACGGTAGCGCACGACCAGCGGAGATCGTCCCGACGGGAGGGGGGTGGGTGGGGCCCCGACGGGGGCGGAACGGGGCCCCACCCGGTTTCACGAGGCGGTGATGGTGACGTTGTCCACAGCCGCCTCGACGAGGCTGGCGCCGGGGGCGTCGGCGGCCTCCACCACGATCCGCACGGACTGTCCGGCGTACGGGCTGAGGTTCAGGTTCGCCACCGCCCAGGCGGCGTCCCGGTCGGTGGCGGCTCCTGCCTGGTTGAGCAGGGTGGTGGTGCCGCCGTTGTGGACCACGCTGACTCTCAGGTAGTCCGCCGACGAGGCGTTCGAGCCGTGGGCCAGGTACCAGGCCAGCGAGAGGGTCAGCGTGCCGGTCGACGGGAGGGTCACCGCCGGGGACCGGGCGCTGGTCACCCCGCCGTCGACGTCGTAGTCACCCGCCGCGGCGCCGGCCAGCCGGCCGGTGACCAGGTCGTTGCTCCCGGCGTACGGGACCAGTTGCTTGGCCCCGGAGGAGTTGGTGGCCTGGGCGGCGCCCCGCTCCCACGCCCCGGTGGTGGCGGTGTCGGTGCCGGCCGGGTTGACGGTCCAGCCGGTGGCGGTCTCGAAGGTGTCCGACCAGACGGTGGTGCCGCCCCCGCCGCCGCAGTACTGGGCCTGCTTGCCGATCGCCCGGTACGGGCAGTCGGCGTACTCGGAGAGCAGCAGCACCGCGTCCCGGTTGCGGGAGGTCTGGGCGGGAATCACCTCGTCCGGCGGGTAGAAGCCGCCGCCGGTGGCCGAGCCCGGGTACATCTCGAAGGTGTACGCCCAGATGCCGTGCGTGCCCCACATCCAGTCGATGCTGGTGCCGTCGGCGACGTACAGGTCACTGGACTGTTCCGGGGTGTACCCGTTGGTGTTCGCCATCTGCTGGCCGATGGTGGCGAAGGTGTTGTACTGGTCGGCGCTCATCCCGGTGGGGGTGTTCGCGGTGGTGTAGCCGAACGGCCAGAGCACCAGCTGCGAGTAGGTGTGGAAGTCGATGTTGGCCTTGATCTGCTGACTTCCGCCGACCACCCGGCTGTTGACGAAGTTGCGCAGGGCCTGGGTCTCCGGGGCGGAGAAGGCGGACGGGCCGCGGTAGGTGTCCGACGAGGGGGTGCCGGACGAGCCGCCGCAGCAGCCCCACTGGTAGGACCAGTTGCGGTTCAGGTCGGTACCCACGGCGGTGGAGCCGCTGTTGGGTTGCCGGTTCTTCCGCCAGGACCGGTACGACCCGGTGGCGATGTCGTACTCGCTGCCGTCGGGGTTGACCGTCGGCACGATCCAGATCTCCCGAGAGTTGACGACGTTGGTGATCCGGGAGTCGCTGCCGTAGCTGTCGGTGAAGAGGTTGAGCAGGTAGATCGCCATCTCGACGGTCAGGTGCTCGCGCGCGTGCTGCTGGGCGTTGAAGAGGATCTCCGGCTCGTTCTCGTCGGTGCCGACGTTGTCGGAGATCTTCACCGCCATCAGGTCGCGGCCCTCGTACGACGTACCGATGCTGATCTTGCGGGCGATGGCCGGATGGTCCGCGACGGCCTGGTTCACCACGGCGGTCAGTTCGGCGTAGTCGTGGTAGGCCGAGTCGGCGGGCGGGAAGGCCAGGGTGCCGGCCTCGCCGTGGTCGTGCCGGTCGGGGACGGCCTCGCGCTCGAGCCGGAAACCGAGCCGGCTGATCGCCGCGGCCTCGGCGCGGGTGGCGGAGACGTGCAGCACGCCGTGCTCGGAGTAGTCGATCGCGGCGCCGGTGCGGGCGACGGCGTCCCGGTCGGCGAAGGTGCGCGGGCCGAGCACCCGGTAGCCGGTGGCGGTTGGCTCGGGGTCGGGGGCGGGCCGCGCGGAGACCGGCCCGGTGGCGACGGCGACGACGCCGAGCCCGGCCGCGACGGCCAGCGCCAGGCGGCGTCGGAGGGTTGAGGTGCGGAAGGCCATGGACAACCTCCTCGGAGGACGGGGATCCCCGTTGTCCGCACACTTCACCAGCAGTCACATGGTCATATCAACATCTGTCGTTGTCGTGCTCCATGTCAGCCGGATCCTCATCTCGGCAAAAATTTTCTCCGCGTAGACCTCTGGCGCAACTTCCCGCCAGGCGCGACAGTGAACGGCAACGATGCCCTCACCTCGCGGAGTTGCCATGGCCAGCACACCCCTACGCACGGTGGCCCTCACCGGCGTCACCGCCCTCACCCTCCTCGGCGCCGGCGTCCCCGCCACCGCCGACCCGGTGGCCCCCCCGGCCCACGACGAGCAGATCACCTGGCAGGACTGGGCCGGCGACACCGACTGGCGGTCCGGGACCGCCGCCGGCACCCGGGTCACCCCCGCCGGGCTGACCCTCGGCACGCCCGTCGGCACCACCCTCTACAAGGACCCGCACGGCAAGAGCAAGCGGAGCTGGGCGTACGGGACGTGGACCTCCCCGGTCACCGATCTCGGCTTCGCCGCCACCGAACTCGTCGCGTCCTGGAACGCCGACACCCCGGCCGGCACCTGGATCCAGGTCGAGGCGCGCGGCACCTACACCACCGGCGACCGCTCCCCCTGGTACGTGCTGGGCCGCTGGGCCTCCGGCGACGCCGACATCAAGCGGACCAGCGTCGACCGGCAGGGCGACGGCACCACCACCGTCTGGACCGACACCCTGGCCGTCGACGACGCCACCGCCGGGGTGCTGCTGCGGGCGTACGAGCTGCGGCTGACCCTCTACCGCGACCCGGCCGGCAGCGCCTCGCCGACGGTGCGGATGGTCGGTGCGATGGGCTCGACGGTGCCGGACCGGTTCACCGTGCCGCCCAGCGCCGGCGGGATCGCCTGGGGCACCGAGCTGGCCGTCCCCCGCTACTCGCAGAACGTCCACACCGGCCACTACCCGGAGTACGACGGCGGCGGCGAGGCCTGGTGCTCGCCCACCTCGACCGAGATGGTGGTCGAATACTGGGGCCGGAAGCCGTCCGCCGCCGACGTGTCGTGGGTGGACCCGTCCTACCCGGACCCGACGGTCAACCACGCCGCCCGGTCCACCTACGACCACCAGTACGACGGCGCCGGCAACTGGCCGTTCAACACGGCGTACGCGGCCGGCTTCGCCGGGCTGGAGGGGCGGGTCACCCGGCTGCACTCACTGGACGAGCTGGAACACTTCATCGCCGCCGGCATCCCGGTGGTGACCAGCCAGTCCTTCCTCGCCAGCGAGCTGGACGGGGCCGGCTACGGCACCTCGGGACACCTGATGGTGGTGGTCGGCTTCACCGCCGACGGCGACGTGATCGCCAACGACCCCGCCTCGCCGAGCAACGACGCGGTGCGGCACGTCTACCCGCGCACCCAGTTCGAGCAGATCTGGCTGCGGACGAAGCGGACCACCGCCTCCGGCGGCGTCGGCAGCGGATCGGGCGGCATCGCCTACCTGATCAAGCCGGTCGAGGTGCCCTGGCCTGTGGTCGCCGGCTCCACCAACTGGTGACCGACAGGCGGCGGGCCCGGCACCTCGGTGCCGGGCCCGCCGGTCGGTTCAGCCCCGCGCCGGGGTGACCGGGAATGGGTCGGGCAGGTCGGCCTCGCGGCGGCGCCGCAGCTTACGCACGATGATCAGCACCAGGGCCACCGCGGCTGCCGCGCCGGCCAGGGTCAGCCCCGTGACGAGCAGCCAGGTGGAGCCGCCGGTGGTGGAGAAGACGCCCTTGCGGGCGCCGCTGTCGAGAGCCGGAGCGGTGTCGCCGTCGGCGAGCCCGTCGGGGGCGTCGTAGAGGATGACGTCGGCGCGGCGGGCACCCCCCTCGGTGGCCACGAAGTCCCCGTGCCAGGTGCAGCTACGCCGGCCGCAGTCCTCCTCCACCGCGGTGAAGGTGCCCGGCGTGCCACCGCCGGACTTGGCCTCCCAGGCCGGTACGAGGTCGAAGGCGCCGAGCATCACGCCGATCGCGACGATGACGGGTAGACCGATCCAGACGAACACCTTCGTCTGCCACCCGTTGATCTTGTCAAGGAATCCCACGAGCGAGGACCCTAGCGGCAACAGGGACCATCCCGCAGCCCCGTGTCCAGCGAAGATCCGCCGGTCGTGCGCAGCGTGTCGGGCCCGGTCAACGGCGCTCGCCGGGCGCCTCTCCGTCCGGCTGGTCGTCGCCGGCGAGCGCGGACCGGAGCCGCTCCTTGTCGGCCCGCCGGCGCTCGGCGGCGGCGGCCATCTCCTCGGCCATCTCGTCCCGCCAGGTACGCAGCAGGAAGAACGAGGCCGCCGCGGAGAACACCAACGCCAGCATCAGCTTCAGGAAGACGTTCATCCCGGTCGGCCAGAGCGCCGCCACCACCACGACGAACAGCCCGATCCGGCCCAGCGTGTACTTGACCGCCGCGCTCACGTTCCCACTCCCTCTCCACGCACCGGGTGACCCCGGGGCCGTGTTCAGCCCGTCCGTCGGGCCAGCCAGTGCACGCTCGGGAACCAGACCACCGCGTACACCAGGGTGAACGCGAGCGCGGCCAGGCCGCCGGTGAACAGCGGCGCGAGACCGCCGGCCAGCCCGGCGACCACCAGGCCGGCGACCACCCCGAGCGCGGCCGCCAGCAGCGCCCCGACCACCCGCGCCGCGCCGAAGTCCCAGGCGCGGAAGTCGTCCCAGAAGAGCCAGGCCGGCAGGATCATCGCGAGCCACCCGTTGGTACGCCCGAACTCGGCCGTGCCGATCAGGGCGAAGGCCCAGTCGAACAACGCCAACGCGAGCACGCCGACGACCCACCCGGCCAGACCGATGCCGAGCAGGTCGCCCAGGGTGAGGATGCGCCCCTCGGCGTCCCGTCGGGGAAACCCGCTCCGCTGCTCGGTCATCGTCATTCGAGGATACGGCCGGTCAGGCCCAGACCTGCTGCGGCTCGGCCCGACGCTCGGCCAGCGACGGGGCCTTGTCGTACTCGCGGACCACGTTGTAGCGGGTGTCCCGCTCGACCGGCTGGAAACCGGCGTCCCAGATCAGGTGCAGCAGGTCGTCCCGGTGCATCGTGTTCGGCGTGCCGTACGAGTCGGCGTCGTGGGTGATCTTGTATTCGACGACCGAGCCGTCCAGGTCGTCCACGCCGAAGTTGAGCGACAGCTGGGCGACCGAGAGGCCGTGCATCACCCAGAAGCACTTCACGTGCGGAACGTTGTCGAAGAGCAGCCGGGAGACCGCGAAGGTCTTCAGCGACTCGGCCGGCGAGGCCATCGTGGTCCGGGCCTGAATCCGGTTGCGGATCTTGCCGTCCGCCGAGTCGACGAAGTCGTGCTGGTAACGCAGCGGGATGAAGACCGCGAAGCCGCCGGTCTCGTCCTGGAGCTCGCGCAGCCGCAGCACGTGGTCGACCCGGTGCCGGGGCTCCTCGATGTGGCCGTAGAGCATCGTCGACGGGGTCTTCATGCCCTTGGAGTGCGCCAGCCGGTGGATCCGCGACCAGTCCTCCCAGTGGCAGGCGTGGTCGACGATGTGCTGCCGGACCTCCCAGTCGAAGATCTCCGCGCCGCCGCCGGTGAGCGACTCCAGGCCGGCGTCCATCAGCTCGTCGAGGATCTCGTCGGCGCTCAGGCCGCTGATCTTCTCGAACCACTGCACCTCGGTGGCGGTGAAGCACTTGAGCTTGACGTTCGGCAGCGCCGCCTTCAGCTCGCGCAGCACCTTCGGGTAGTAGCGCCAGGGCAGCGTCGGGTGCAGGCCGTTGACGATGTGCAGCTCGGTGAGCTGCTCGTCCTCCATCTCCTTGGCCTTGCGCACGGCCTCGTCGATGCGCATCGTGTACGCGTCCTTCTCCCCCGGCTTGCGCTGGAAGGAGCAGTAGGCGCAGGAGGCGGAGCAGACGTTGGTCAGGTTGAGGTGCCGGTTGACGTTGAACATGACCCGGTCGCCGTTGAGCTCGGTGCGCCGGTGGTGGGCCAGCCGGCCCAGCCACGACAGGTCGTCGCTGTCGTAGAGGGCGATCCCGTCCTCACGGGTCAGCCGCTCCCCGGCGTACACCTTCGCTTCGAGCTCACGCTTGAGTCCGGCGTCCATCGAAAGCCACGTCCCTTCCGCCTGCGGTCCCGGTCGAGCCTACGTCGGCCCACCGACCGGTCGGCAGGACGGGGACCCGCCGCGACCTACCTCACCGGACTCTCAGGTATCCGTGACCGGGCCACGCATCGACATCGCTGCCTCGGTGAGGTAAGACAGGGTGGGGCACGACACACACTGGTAGCGTCCCGCTCGCCGCGCCCACCAACGCGCGACGGGTACGACGCCGGACGGGGAGCCAAATGGTCGACAGCGGGCACGGGCGGCGGCGACGACACGGCGGTCCGGTGATCTCGCCGGTGCTGCGGCCGGCGCTCTGGTCGGCCCTGCTCGGCGCGGTCGCGGCGATGGCCATGGCCACCCCCGCGTACGCCGATCCGGCCCTGCCGAACGTCGTGCCGGACACCGGCTCGCGGCCCGTCGCGGCCGGCGGCCTGCGGCTGCCCGGGGCCGGCTCCGGCCTGCCGGGCGCCCCGCCGACCGGCGCCGCGGGCGGCTTCCCGGGCGTGCTGCCCGGCGCCACCACCCTGCCGGTGGGCGGGCTCGCCGCCGACCCGCTGGTGGCCCGGATCGACGCCCTGGAGGCGGAGAACGGTCGGCTCGGCACCGAGCTGATCGAGTTGAACCAGCAGCTCACCGACGCCCGCACCGAGCTGGCCACCGCGCAGCGTGAGCTGGCCGCCGCCGAGACGGCGCTGGTCACCGCCCAGGCGCGCGCCGAGGCCACGGCCACGGACGCCTTCAAGGCCGGCGCCGCCCTGCCGCCGGGCGAACTCGCCCGCGACCTCCAGGGGCTCAGCGTCCTCCAGCGACTCTCCCGCGGCGAGCAGGCCGAGGCCGCGACCACCGCCGCCACCGGCGAGCTGTCCCGGGCGAAGACGGCCCGGGAGCTGGCCGCCCGGACGCTGACCGCCGTCGAGGAGCGGGTCGGCCGGCTCGACACCACCGTCGCCACGGCGCAGCGGTCGCTGCGGGACAACGAGACGAAGCTGATCGGTCTCCGCGCGGAGAACAAGGCCCGCCTGATCGAGCTGGAGCGGCAGCGGGACGCCGCCGAGCAGCGGCTGGGCGCCGGCTACGTCGAGGGGCAGAGCAGCACCGGGCTGATCGCCAGCCCGCAGGCCCTGGCCGCCGTCAAGTACGCGCTGGCGCAGCTCGGCGACCCCTACCTCTGGTCCGCCGAGGGCCCGGACCGGTTCGACTGCTCCGGGCTGATGTGGGCGGCCTACCGGTCCGCCGGCTACTACGACCTGCCCCGCGTCTCCCGGGACCAGTACTTCGCCACCCGGGGACGGACCGTCGACCGCGCCGCGCTGCTCCCCGGCGACCTGCTCTTCTTCGCCTCGGGCAGCAGCTGGACGACGATCCACCACGTCGGGATGTACCTCGGCGGCGGCAAGATGGTCCAGGCGCCGCGGAGCGGCGACGTGGTCAAGATCTCCACGGTCCGCTGGTCCGGGCTCTACGCCGCCACCCGGGTGGTCGGAGCGGTCCCCGCGCCCACCACCCCGGCACCGGCCCCGACCACGCCGGCTCCCAAGCCCACGCCCTCCCCCTCGAAGCCGCCCACGAAGCCGCCGGTGAAGCCCACCCCGAGGCCCACCCGGCCGACGCTCCCGCCGCCGAGCACGCCGCCGACGACCCCGCCGACGACCCCGCCCGCGAGCCCGACGCCGACGCCGACGCCGCCCTCGCCGACCCCGTCGGTCACCCCGACGCCGACTGCGAGCACGTCGAGCTCCGCGACCCCGAGCCCGGTGGTCACCAGCGCCTCGCCGAGCACCGCGGCCAGCAGCGCGACCCCGCAGGAGAGCAGCTCGGCCTCGGCCTCGGCGAGCACCGCCGGCTGAGCCGGGCGGTCCGCACCGGGGGCCCGTACCCGCTCCGGCTGTGCCACCGGGGTGGAATGTGGCACCGTGACATCGAGACACTTCCGGTCCCGCGTCACGGGTTCCCGGAGGCGAGTGGGGGCGCGGAGGCGAGCATGACCGAGCACAAGGTTCCGGCGGAGACGGTCGACGGCGGATCCGTGCCCGACTCCGCCGTGGGTGGGTCCTCCCCGGGCCGGCCCACCGACAGGTCGTCCGCCGAGACGCCGCCCGCCTCCGACCCGGCGCCCTCCGCCGTCGACGCGCCGTCGGCCGGTCTGCTCGCCCGGGCCCGCGCGAGCGTCGCCACGGTCACCGCGCCGCCCGAGGGCGACGCCCGGCCGGCGATCCCCGCCACCGCCACCACCTACCGCGCGGGCGCCTCGTCCACCGACACCCCCGGTGCCGACGCGGGCGGCACGGACGACCCGGGCGGCCCGGTTCCCCAGTCCGACCCGGCGCGCGCCCAGGCCGTGCCCGGGCAGCGGTCGTCGGCCCGGGCCAGCGCCGTCGTGCCGGGGCTGAGCCGGATCTCCGCCGAGGAGGCCGCCGGAGCCGCGGCGGGCGCGGTGGCACGGGCCGGCGCCGGCGCGGCCACCGTCTACCGGTCGACGCCGGTCAACCCCGAGCCGCCCGAGCCGGCCCAGCCCCCGGAGCCGGCCAAGCCGCCGACCCCGCCCACCCCCGAACCCGAACCGGCACCCGAGCCGGCCCCGCACCCGGTCCCGCCCGCGCCGGTGCCGGAACCCCCGGCACCCGGCCCGTTCCCCGCGCCGGTGCCGCCGCTGCCCGGCCCGCCACCCGGTCCCCGACCCACCCCGCCGCCCGGCCCGGTCCCACCGGTCCCCGGACCTCCGGTGCCACCGCCCGGCCCGCCGGTGCCACCGCCTCCGCCACCGCCCGGTCCGATGCCGGCGCCGCCATTCCCACCGCCGCCGGCCATGCCCGCCGGGACCAAGCTCTCCGCACCCACCTCCGCGCCGCCGGCCGGCACCGCACCCACCTCCGCGCCGCCGTACCGGGCCTCGGCCCAGGTCAGCGCTCCGCCGGCCGCCACGCCGCCGTTCCGCGCCTCGGCTCCGGTGAGCGCCCCGCCCGCCGCCCCACCGGCCCCACCGGCCCCACCAGCCTCGGCGCCCCCGGCCGTCACCCCGCCGCCGCCCGTCGGGCCCGCCGCGACGGTCTCCGCCCCGCCGGTCGTGCCGGCACCGGCCCTGCCGGCCCGGCCGCCGTCCAGCACGGCCGACCACTCCGCTCCCGGTACGGCCGGCGCGGCACCCGCCCCGCCGCGGGGCACCCCGTACCGGGGTGGCCAGGACCTGGCCAGCACCGCGTACGGCGGCACCGACGGCCCGGGCTACTCGACCGTCTCCTTCCCGGCCGGCAACCCGCTGGAGAACTCCGGCTCGCTGACCGGGCACATCCTCGCCCAGGGCTGGGCCGACACGCCCACCCAGCGCTCCAACACCACCCGGGTGGTGCTGGTGCTGGCCGCGTCCCTCGGGCTGCTCGTGGCGATCAGCGTGCTGGTCGTGCTGGTCGCCAACGACGCCATGGACGGGCTGGTGGGCAACGTCCTCAGCAGCTGAGCCGGGGCCGGTCCGGCCTCCGGCGGCCGCCACCGGGCGGCGTCGGGTCGGGGTGAGCCCGCCCACTACCCCGTCGCGGTCGACTGGCGACGTCGCCGGAGCGCCGTACACTGGGTCTGATCACTGACCTGGCGCGCGTGGCGCGCGCCCATGGGCGATCTTGCGGGCGATTCGGCGGCGTACAGCTGCGGCGGGCCATCGCGAAGATGCGCCCCGCTCGAAAGGCATTTCTTGACCACCTCCACTGCTCCCGGCACCATTCCGTCCGCCCTCGACCTGCCGGTCGAGGACGCTCCCACCGCCGACGTCAGCTTCGCCGACCTGGGTCTGCCCCAGCCGCTGGTCGCGGCGCTCGCCCGGCAGGGCATCACCGCCCCGTTCGAGATCCAGCGGGCCACCGTGCCGGACGCCCTGGCGGGCCGGGACGTGCTCGGCCGGGGCCAGACCGGCTCCGGCAAGACCCTCGCCTTCGGCCTGCCGCTGATCGGCCGGCTCGCCGAGCGCAACCGGGCCCGGCCGCTGCACCCGCGGGCCCTGGTCCTGGTCCCCACCCGGGAACTCGCCATGCAGGTCAACGACGCGCTCATGCCGCTCGGCAAGGCCGTCGGGATCTTCCTCAAGACGGCCGTCGGCGGCGTGCCGTACGACCGGCAGGTCGACGCGCTGCGCCGCGGCGTGGAGATCGTCGTGGCCACCCCGGGGCGGCTCGGCGACCTCATCTCCCGGGGGGTGTGCAACCTCGACGACGTCGAGGTGACCGTCCTCGACGAGGCCGACCAGATGGCCGACATGGGCTTCCTGCCCGAGGTCACCGAGCTGCTGGCGAAGACGCCGGCCGGCTCGCAGCGGCTGCTCTTCTCGGCCACCCTGGACGGTGACGTGGACGCGCTGGTCAAGCGGTTCATGACCGACCCGGTCACCCACTCGACCGCACCCTCCACCGCCTCGGTGTCCACCATGGACCACCACATGCTGCTGATCCCGCCGCACGAGAAGTTCGCCGTGGCGGCCTCGATCGCGGCGCGGGACGGTCGGACCATGGTCTTCGCCCGCACCCAGCTCGGCGTGGACCGGCTGGTCGAGCAGCTGGCCGCGGTCGGCGTACGGGCCGGTGGCCTGCACGGGGGCAAGACCCAGCGGATGCGTACCAAGACCCTGGCCGAGTTCCGCGAGGGCCGGATGAACGTGCTGGTCGCCACCGACGTGGCCGCCCGGGGCATCCACGTCGACGGGGTCACCCTGGTGCTGCACGTGGACCCGCCGAAGGACCCGAAGGACTACCTGCACCGCGCGGGTCGTACCGCCCGGGCGGGCGAGTCGGGCGCGGTGGCCACGCTGGTCCTGCCCAAGCAGCGCCGCACCACCCTGGCCATGCTGGAGAAGGCCGGCGTCGCGCCGGCCGAGAGCCGGGTCCGGGCCGGCGACGCCGCGCTCACCGAACTGACCGGCGCCCGCGAGCCCAGCGGCGTCCCGGTGCGGGAGGAGCCGGAGCCGCGCCAGCGCCGCTCCGGTGACCGGGACGGTCGTCGCTTCGGCGACCGGCCCACCGGCGAGCGCCGCTACGGCGACCGCCAGCAGTCGTACGGCGACCGTCGTTTCGGTGACCGTGACGCGCGCGGCGAGCGGTCCTTCGACCGGCCCGAGCGGCGCTTCGACAGCCGGCCGACCGGCGACCGGAGCTTCGGCGACCGGTCGCAGGGCGACTCCCGCGACGGGCGTTCCGGCGAGCGGCGCTTCGACGGCCGTGGCGACCGGCCGACCGGCGAGCGAACCTACGGGGACCGGCCGACCGGCGAGCGGCGCTACGGCGACCGGCCGACCGGCGAGCGGCGCTACGGCGACCGGCCGACCGGCGAGCGGACCTACGGCGACCGGGGCGAGCGGCGCTTCGACGGCCGGGCCGACCGCCCGACCGGTGACCGGGGCTTCGGCGACCGGGGCCACCGGGGCTTCGCCGACCGGGCCGAGCGTCCGGGTGGCGAGCGGTTCGGCGACCGGGACACGTCCCGGGGCGGCGAGCGCCGCTTCGGTGACCGGGACGCCCGGGGCGGGCAGTCCTTCGGCGACCGCCCGCAGGGCGAGCGCCCGTTCGGTGACCGGGGCGAGCGGCGCTTCGGCGCGGCCGCCGGTGACCAGCGCGGCGCCGACCGCCGGGGCGGGTTCCGTCCCGAGGGGCGGGTCCGCGACGACCGGCCGCGCGACGACCGGCGTGGCTTCGGCGGCCGGCCGCCGGCGCGTACCCACTGATCCACGCGACACCCGGAACGCCGCCGCGGAGCCCACGCTCCGCGGCGGCGTTTCCGCATGCGCTGCCGGTGTCGGTCGGGTCGCGTAACGTCCGACCCATGCCGAGGTCACTCTTCTGGAGTCGGACGGACACCGCCGGCGCCGAGCACGCCGTCCTCGACGACGGCCCCGGATTCGCCGCTCGCGGCACCCAACTCGCCGTGGACCCGATTGCCTACACCTGCCGCTACCGGTTGGCCACCGGGCCGGACGGGGCCGTCACGTCGCTGGAGGTGGAGGCCGAGGGGGCGGGCTGGTCGCGCCGCGTCCGCCTGGAGCACGGCGCGGGCCGCTGGCGGGTGACCACCGGCGAGCAGGGTGACCTGGACGCGGCGCTGCGGGCCGCCGGCCAGCCGCCGGCCGGCCTGCCGGGCGTCGAGGACCCGGACCGGTTGCACGACGCCCTCGACGTCGACCTGGGCGGTTCCCCGCTCTTCAACAGCCTGCCGGTGCGCCGGCTCGGGCTGGCCGCCGCGCCGGCCGACCTGCCCCGCACGGTCACCGTGGCCTGGGTGCTGGTGCCGAGCCTGGAGGTCGTGCCCGCCCGGCAGGTCTACACGCCCCTCGGGCCGCACCGGGTCCGCTACGCCAGCGACAGCTTCCGCGCCGAGTTGGAGCTGGACGACGACGGTCTGGTGCTGCGCTACCCGGGTCTGGCCGAGCGGGTCGACGCCCGCTGAGATCCCCGGGCGCGCGACCACGACGGCGGGTGGTCAGGCCGGCCAGGCCCCGGTGGCGAGGAAGCGCTCGACGGTGTCCAGGTGCGGCGCCAGGTCCATGTCCTGCCGGGCCACCCACTCGTCGTCGTAGTAGGTGTCGGCGTACCGGTCGCCGGCGTCGCAGATCAGGGTGACCACCGAGCCGGTCCGCCCCTCGGCGAGCATCTCGGCGATCAACCCGAACGCGCCCCAGAGGTTGGTGCCGGTGGAACCCCCGACCCGGCGGCCCAGCACGGCCGAGCCGGCGCGCATGGCGGCCAGCGAGGCCGCGTCGGGGACCTGCGTCATCCGGTCCACCACCGAGGGCAGGAAGGACGGCTCGACGGTGGGCCGGCCGATCCCCTCGATCCGGGAGCCCCGGCCGGTGCGGGCGGTCCAGTCGGCGGTCAGCCAGGCCGCATAGAACGCGGAGTTCTCCGGGTCCACCACGCAGAGCTTGGTGGGCAGCCGCCGGTAGCGGGCGTACCGGCCGATGGTGGCGCTGGTGCCGCCGGTGCCGGCGCCGACCACGACCCAGGCGGGGATCGGGTGCCGCTCCAGGGAGAGCTGCGCGTAGATCGACTCGGCGATGTTGTTGTTGCCCCGCCAGTCGGTGGCCCGTTCGGCGTAGGTGAACTGGTCCATGAAGTGCCCGCCGCTGTCCTCGGCGAGCCAGCGCGCCTCGATGACCACCTTGGCCGGGTCGTCGACCAGGTGGCAGCGCCCGCCGTGGAACTCGATCTGGGCGATCTTCTCTGGCGAGGTCGACGCGGGCATCACCGCGATGAACGGCAGCCCCAGCATCCGCGCGAAGTACGCCTCGGAGACCGCGGTGGAGCCGGACGAGGCCTCGATCACCGTGGTGTCCGGGCCGATCCATCCGTTGCAGAGCCCGTAGAGGAAGAGCGAGCGGGCCAGCCGGTGCTTGAGCGAGCCGGTGGGGTGCACCGACTCGTCCTTGAGGTAGAGGTCGATCCCCCAGGTCCGGGGCAGCGGGAAGGGCAGCAGGTGGGTGTCGGCGGAGCGGTTGGCGTCCGCCTCGACCGTGGCGATCGCCTCGGTCACCCACGTCCGGCTGGCCTCGTCGCACCGGTCGAGATGAGTCACGCCGGCAACGTTACAAGCGAGGTCAGCTCGGGTCCGGGCCGGCCCGGCGGCGCTGGCGGCGCTGCCCGGACCGGCCGGCGGCCCGGACCACCGGGGTGAGCGCGAGCGCCAGCCGGGGCAGCGCGTCGAGCAGCCGTACCTGGGCGCCGCGCCAGCGCGGCAGGCTGACCACCGGCCGGGGCCGGCGGGCCAGTCGGGCGGCGCGCGCGGCGACCCGCTCCGGCGTCAGCATCGTCCCGGTGAAGGAGGCCAGGGCGCCGGGGTCGTCGAGCCGGTCGTGCAGCATCGGCGTCCAGATCCCGTCCGGGCACAGGCACGACACGTGTACGTCCGCCAGGCCGGCCATCCGCAGGTCGGCGAGGGTGCCGAGGCTGAACGCGAGCAGCGCGTGCTTGCTGGCCGAGTAGACGGTCTCGCCCGGGGCGGCGATCAGGCCGGCGAGGGAGACGACGTTGAGCACGTGGCCGTGCCCCTGGCCGCGCATCACCGCCAGGGCGGCCAGGGTGCCGGTCATCGCGCCGAGGGCGTTCACCTCGACCACCCGCCGCCGGGTCGCCGCGTCGTGCGTCCAGGACGGGCCGGTGACCAGGATGCCGGCGTTGTTCACCCAGAGCCCGAGGCCACCCCGGCCGGCCGCCTCGGCGGCCACCTCGGCGCAGGCCGCCTCGTCGCGCACGTCCAGGCCCCGCGACCAGCCACCGAGCGGCGCGGCGGCGGCAGCGGCAGCGTCGGCGTCGAGGTCGGTCAGGAGTACGGGCCAGCCGTCGGCGTGCAGCGCGGCGGCGATCGCCCGACCGAGGCCGCCGCCCGCGCCGGTCACCACGGCGGTCCCGCTCGCTGGCGTCGTCACCGCCGCAAGGTAGCCCCTCGACCCGCCGCTGCGGAAGGGCTCGTGACCCGCCTGCGGTCAGGCGGGTGGTTCGGCGGGTTGGGGGCGGTTCTCCCACTTGGTCGACAGGGCGATGCCGGTGCGGGTGGAGGCGACGCCCGGGGTCCGGTTGAGGCGGACGATCAGCTGCTCCAGCTCGGCGATGGTGCCGACCCGCGCCTTGAGCATGAACGACTCGACGCCGGCCATGAAGTAGCAGGACTCGATCTCGGGCATCACCCGGAAAGCCTCCAGCACGTCGTCGGTGTCCCCGCCGGAGTCCTCGACGATGCCGATCAGCGCGGTCACGCCCAGCCCGATCGCCTCGGGCTCCACGTCCGCCCGGTACGCCCGGATGACGCCGCTGGATTCGAGCTTGCCGACCCGCTCGTGCACGGCCGGCGCGGAGAGGCCGACCTGCCGGGCGAGTTCGGCGTACGACAGGCGGGCGTTGCCGCGCAGCAGCTCGACGAGGCTCAGGTCGATGGCGTCCACGGAGTGTGACCTTAGCTGGCCGGGCGTAACGTCCGACGCTCGGCACCCGTTGAACATCACGCAGTGTCACAGTTCCCAGACTGATGGTGAAAGGGGTCCGGCGCCGGTACCATTTACTAACTTCCCACTCAGTGCGTTTTTCGCGTTTGGCGGACAGGCCAGGTCGCTGGTGCTGTAATTGCCATACGTCCCTCATGACGGCTCTGGGCTCGCACCGGCCGGGGGCAGTGTGTTCAGCCGGGGGCTTCGTCGACGCGAGGAGGGGGCTGTGGACACTGGAGATCGCCTGCTGACACCGGGTGAGGTCGCCGCGCTGTTTCGGGTTGACCCGAAGACTGTGACGCGCTGGGCGGCGGCTGGCCGGATAGGCAGCATCCGGACTCCAGGCGGGCATCGCCGGTTTCGGGAATCCGAGGTGCGGGCCCTGCTGGAAGGGGAGGGCATGCTGGACGAGGCGGAGGACATGGGCAAGCCACGCAACGTGGGCCCGGCCGCCTCGACCGGGCCGGGTCCGGCCAACGCCGGGATGTACTGAATGGTGCGAACGGGTACGCGGACCGGCCGTCAGGACCGGTCCGCCTCCGTCTGAGCGGAGCGAGCGGGCTCAGGAACGGTCGGCGGCGAGCTGCCCCGACCAGCGCCGGAACAACGTGTGCGGCACGCCCAGGGCGTCGAGCACCTTGCCGGCCACGAAGTCGACCAACTGCCCGGCGGTGGCGTTCGCCCCGGCGCCGTAGAAGCCCGGGCTCGCCGGCAGCACCACCGCCCCGGCGTCGTGCAGCGCGATCAGGTGTTCCAGGTGGCTGCGGGTCACCGGGGTCTCCCGGGGCACCAGCACCACCGGCCGCCGCTCCTTCAGGTTGACCTCGGCGGCCCGCTGCAACAGGTCCTTGGAGAGGCCGATCGCGATCCCGGCGCAGGCGGCCGTGCTCGCCGGCACCACCGCCATCCCCCGTACCCGGTAGGAGCCGCTGCTCGGCCCGGCGGCCAGGTCGCCGGCCGGCCAGTGCCGCACGTCGGCGCCGGTGAGGTCCCGGCCCAGCCAGGCGGCCAGGTCCTCGGCCCAGTGGCCGTCCCGGAACGGCCGGCCGGTCTCGTCGAGGACGGTCAGCCGGGCCGCCCGGGAGACGATCAGGTCCACCGGTTCATTCGCGTCGAGCAGCCCACGGACGACGGCCGCCGCGTACGGCGTGCCGGACGCCCCGGAGACTCCGACCACCCATGGTTCGCGCATGCCGTCCAGCCTGCCTGGTGGCCGCCCGGCCCCGCCCGCCGGCCCCCCGGGCGGCGGGCGGCCCGTGCCGCCGGGTCGCCGCCGTACCGTGACCGCCGGGACGCCGGCCGGGGCGGCGCCGCCGGTACGGACCTGACATGCTGCCGTCGGCGACCCGCGCCGGCACGGGAAGGATCGGGCATGGTCGAAGGCGTCCTCTGGTCGCTCCGGTCCGCCTGTCCGATCCCGCCCCGGCTCTCCCCGCACGCGGACGCGGTGCAGGAGTGGCTGATGGACCGGCTGCCCCGGTGGGGTCTGCCGGTGGACGTCGACGCCGTGCGCCGGGCCGGTTTCGCCCGGTACGCGGGCCGGCTCTACCCGGACGCCACCGAGCCGGACCTGCGGACCCTGACCGCCCTGTTCACCTGGTTCTTCCTGGTCGACGACGCCTGCGACGGCGCGCTCGGCCCGGCGCAGTTACGTGCGTTGCGGAGCGGGACGCTGAGCCTGCTGCACGAGGGCCCGCGCCGGCGGCATCCGGGCCTCGACGGACCGCTGCGCCGGTTGCTGGTGGAGGCGTGGCGGGCGCCGCGCCGCCGGATGCCGGCGCGCTGGCGGGTGCGGTTCGCCGACGCGGTCGCCCACCACCTGGACGGGGCGTGGCGGGAGTCGGTGGCCCGGAGGGCCGGTCGGGTGCCCGGGGTGGCCGAGTACGTCGAGCTGCGCCGGGCCACCTCGGCGGCGTACGTCTCGTACCCGCTGATCGAGTTCGCCACCGGCCGGCCGCTCCCGGACCCGGTCTACCACCACCCGCTGCTGCGCCGGCTCGGCGATCTCGGCAACGACCTGCTCTCCTGGTACAACGACCTGGCCTCGCTGGACCGGGACCGGTCCACCTCCGGCGGGCACAACCTGGTGCTGGCGGTCGCCGCCGAGCGGGGCGTACCCGTGGAGGCCGCCGTGGCGGTGGTGGCCGAGCGGTGGCGGGAGTCGATGGCGCGGTTCGTGGCGCTGCGCGCGACCGTGCCGTCGTTCGGTCCGGCGCTGGACGAGTCGGTCGCCACCCACCTCGACGGGGTCGCGAACGCCGTCCGCGGCACCGTCGACTGGACCCTGGAGTCCGCCCGCTACCCCGCCGGTTAGGGGCGCAGGCCGAGCCGGATCACCAGGTCGAGCAGGGCGAAGGCGAAGAGCGCGATGCCGACGAACCCGTTGGCGGTGAAGAACGCCCGATTGACCTTGCTCAGGTCGGTGGGGCTGACCACCAGGTGCTGGTAGCCGAAGGCGACCGCGGTGAGCGCCAGCCCGATCCACCAGAGCCAGCCGAAGCCGAGCAGCGCGCCGAACCAGACGAAGAGCGCGAAGGTGACCACGTGCGCGACGGTGGAGGCGTGCAGCGCGAAGCGCAGCCCGTAGCGGGCCGGGACGCTGTGCACGCCGATCTTTCGGTCGACGTCGGCGTCCTGGCAGGCGTAGATCAGGTCGAAACCGCCGATCCAGAGCCCCACCGCGGCGCCGAGCAGCCAGGCCGGCCAGGAGCCGTCGAGGGTGCCGGTGACGGCGAGCCAGGCGCCGACCGGGCCGACCGCCTGGGCGATGGCCAGGATGGCGTGCGGCCAGTTGGTGAACCGCTTGCCGTAGGGGTAGACGACCAGCGGGATCACGGCCAGCGGGGCGAGCACCAGGCAGAGCGGGTTGAGCAGGGCGGCGGCGGCGAGGAAGACGACCAGGGCGACCGCCGCGCCGGTCCAGGCCGTCCGCACGCTCACCGCCCCGGTGACCAGTTCCCGGTTCGCGGTACGCGGGTTCCGCGCGTCGATCCGCCGGTCCAGGATCCGGTTGGCGGCCATCGCGAACGTCCGCGCCCCGACCATCGCCACGGTGATCAGCAGCAGGTCGAGCCAGCGCACCCGCCCCCCGTCGACCTGCATGGCGGTCAGCGCCGACAGGTACGCGAAGGGCAGCGCGAACACCGAGTGCTCGATCGCGACCAGCTTGAGGAAGGACTTCACCCGGCCCGGGCGTTCGACGGGCTCCAGCACGGCGGTCATCAGATCCCGTACTCCTTCCAGCGCTTGTCGACCAGGGAGGTGACCTCGGGGGACATGGTCATCTCCTCCGGCCAGCCCCGCGTGTAGCCCTCGGCGGGCAGCTTGCGGGTCGCGTCGACGCCGGCCTTGCCGCCCCAGAACTGCTGGTACGACGAGTGGTCCAGGTGGTCCACCGGGCCCTCGGTGAGCAGCAGGTCCCGGGCGTAGTCGACGTTGCCGAAGGCGCGGAAGGCCACCTCGTTGTAGTCGTGCACGTCGCAGTCCTCGTCGACGATCACGATCAGCTTGGTCAGCGACATCAGGTGCGCGCCCCAGATCGCGTTCATCACCTTCTGCGCGTGCTTCGGGTAGCGCTTGCGGATCGACACGATCGCGCAGTTGTGGAACACCCCGGCGGCCGGCAGGTCGTAGTCGACGATGTCCGGGATCAGCAGCTTGAGCAGCGGCTGGAAGATCCGCTCGGTGGCCTTGCCGAGACCGTGGTCCTCCTGCGGCGGCTTGGAGGTGACGATCGAGTGGTAGACCGGCTCACGCTGCATGGTCATCGCCTCGATGTGCAGCACCGGGAACGGCTCGACCGGGGTGTAGTAGCCGGTGTGGTCGCCGAACGGGCCCTCGGGCAGCCGCTCGCCGGGCTCCAGGTAGCCCTCCAGCACGATCTGGGCGTGCGCCGGCACCTGGAGCGGCACGGTCAGGCAGTCGACCATCTCGACCCGCTCGCCGCGCAGGAAACCGGCGAACAGGTACTCGTCGATGTCGCCGGGCAGCGGCGCGGAGGCGGCGTACGAGACGACGGGGTCGCAGCCGATCGCGACCGCGACCGGCAGCCGCTGGCCGAGCCGCTCGGCGACCGCGTGGTGGGCGGTGGAGTCCTTGTGGATCTGCCAGTGCATGCCGAGGGTGTTGCGGCCGTGCTGCTGGAGCCGGTAGAGGCCCAGGTTCCGCTTGCCGGTCTCCGGGTGCTTGGTGTGGGTCAGCCCGTAGTTGTGGAAGATCCCGCCGTCGCCGGGCCAGACCTGGAGGCCGGGCAGCTTGTTGAGGTCGACGTCGTCGCCGCGGTAGACCACCTGCTGGCAGGGGGCGGTCTTCACCTTGCGCGGCGGCACCGACTTGAGCTGCATGACCTTGCCCAGCCCCTCCCGGATGCCGGACCAGCCGACCGGCAGCTCGGGCTTGACCAGCGCGCCGATCCGGTCGCCGATCTCGTCGAGCGAGTCGACGCCGAGCGCCATCGCCATCCGCTTCTCGGTGCCGAACAGGTTGATCGCCACCGGCATCTCGCCGCGGGTGGGATGCTCGAAGAGCAGCGCCGGGCCACCCGCGCGGACCGTCCGGGTGACGATCTCGCTGATCTCCAGGGTGGGGTCGACGGGGACGCTCACCCGCCGCAGCTCACCCGCGCGCTCCAGCGCCGCGAGGAAGTCCTTCAGATCGGTGTACGGGAAGCCACGAGCCGCCATGCCGCCCAGTCTCCCGCACCGGGTGCGGCGACGACGACTCCGGGTGGCGTGAGCCGGGGCATCGGCGCCTGACGCGGTCCTCGCGGCCGTCCACGACGGTCCGGCACCCACCCGCTGACCGCATCCGGGACGCCACTTTCTGCCGCCTCGATCCGGATCGACGGACGCGACGCAACCGTTCGCCACCCGACACCCGCACGTGACGGCATCCCAGCCCGCCGGGACGCCGCGACCTCTCAGGCGGCGGCCGGCTCCCAGGCGTACGCGGCCAGCGGCGGGTCGAGCGGCGCGGCGGTGAGCCGGTTGGCGAAGGTGGAGATGGTGTACGTGCCGACGCCGAGCACCACGTCCAGCGCGTGCCGCCGCTCGAAGCCGGCGGCCAGGAAGGCGTGCACCCCGTCGTCGGGCACCGCGCCCCGGTGGTCGAGCACGGCGAGGGTGAACCGGCGCAGCGCCTCCAGCCGCGCGTCGGGCAGCGGCGTGCCGGCCCGTAGCGCGTCGATCAGCTCGGGGTCGGCGCCGAGCCGGGTCAGGGTGGCGGTGTGCAGCGCGACGCAGACGTGACATTCGTTGCGACCGGCGACGGCCAGCACCACCACTTCGCGCTCCAGCGGGGCGAGCCCGCTGGACTCGAAGTGCCGGTTGGCGGTGAGGAAGCCGGCGAGCAGCTCCGGGGATTCGGCCATCAGCCCCACCGGGGCGGGCAGCCAGCCGAACTTCCGCCGTACCCCCTCGATGGCCGGGCGGGCGGCGGCGGGCGCGGTCTCGGGGGTGTGCGTGGTGAAGACGGACACGTGGGCCTGCTCTCGGGATTGGTGCGGGCGACGGCGGGGACGCGACTGCATCCTGCGTGACGTAAGGTCGTCAACGTGGTTGTCCAAATCGTAAACCCGGTTGTCGAACATGGCAACGACTGAGCCCGAGCGGCCCGGCTACCTACTGCCCCTGCTGCTGCTGGCCGGCTTCCGTACGCTCATCGACGACCTGCACGCGGAGCTGGCCCGGCAGGGGCACCCGGAGCTGCGGCCGCTGCACGGCTTCGTGCTCCAGGCCGTCGGCGCCGACGGCACCACCGCCACCGAGCTGGGCCAGCACCTCGGCATCTCCAAGCAGGCCGCCGGCAAGACGGTGGATCGACTGGTCGCCCTCGGCTACCTGGAACGCGCCAACGACCCGCGCGACGCGCGGCGGAAGCTGGTCCGGATGACCCCGCGCGGCCTCGACGGGCTGCGCCGTTCGGCGGTCGTCTTCGACCGGCTGCGGCAGCGGTGGGCCGCCACCCTCGGCCCGGACCGGGTCGCGGCGATGGAGGACGACCTGCGGGCCGTAACGCCGGCCAACCCGTTGCGGCTCGACGTACCCGGCTGGTTCGGGGGCTGACCGGGCAGGACCAGGACCGGACCAATCTCTCCCGCTACGCGCGGCCGGACCGCACCCCGCGCACCCCGACTGCCGCAGCTCCCGCCTTGATCGCCAAACGCGCGACCGGCCCAACTTCTAGATCTTGGACACTTCCTGTCAGGTGCTAACGGAAACTGTCCAAGATCTTGTGATGAGCGGCAGGCTCGGGTGCTGGTTGTGGGCCGCGAGCTGCGCGAGGGTTGCCGCATGTCGGACGCGTACGTTGTCGGCGACACGGACGGGCTGTCGCCGCTACCGGCCGAGCTGGCGTGGAGGCGCGTCAGATCGACGAGGATCACGTCCGGACCGCCGACGGCTGGCCGCCCGCAGGCGGAAGCAGCTCCGTCAGAGGCCGCCGTACGAGTGCAGGCCCTCGAAGAAGATGTTCACGCCGAACAGGTTCATCAGCACGGTGAGGAAGCCGAGCACGGCGAGCCAGGTCGCCACGTTCCGCTTCACGCTCGGCGTGGCCCGCGCGTGCAGGTAGCCGGCGTAGACCACCCAGGAGATGAACGCCCAGGTCTCCTTCGGGTCCCAGCCCCACGGCCGGCCCCAGGCCGCCTCTGCCCAGATCGCCCCGGCGATCACCGCGAAGGTGAAGATCGGGAAGGAGAAGGCGTGCAGCACGAAGGTCAGCCGCTCCAGGGCCGCCGCCGCCGGCATCCGCTTCGCAAGGATGTACGGGAAGCTCCGCTTGCCCTGCTCGTAGCCGGCCCGCATCAGGAACGCCACCGCCGGCACCACGCCGAGCAGGAAGATGCCCGAGGAGAAGACGATCGTCGAGACGTGGACGATGAACCAGTACGAGTTGAGCGCGGGGACCAGGGGCACGATCGGCACGTAGAGCACCAGCTCGGCGGTCGCCACCAGCAGCACCATCACCAGGGTCAGGAAGAGCCCGAGGCGGCGCAGCGACGGCCGCTTCACCAGCACCACCAGCCAGGCGGCGACGCCGATGAACGAGACCGTCAGCACGAACTCGTACATGTTGCCCCAGGGCATCCGGTCGGCGGCGATGCCGTGCGTGACCAGCGCCGCGAGGTGCAGCAGGGCGGCCACCACGGTCGCCCCGACGGCGACCCGGCCGGCCAGCAGGGCCCGGTGCGCGGTGCGCTCGGCTCGGCTCGTCCCGGGCCCGGCCGGCGCGACCGGCGTTCCGCCGCCGCTCGCCCCGACGCCGGCGCCGACCAGCTCGCGGGCGGGCGCCGCGGAGGCCAGGCCGCGGGAGTTGCCGAGCGCGTACTCGACGGCGTGGCTGATCATCGCGATCAGGTACGCCAGGATCGCGAACGTCACCAGCTGGTCGGAGAGTGCGGACATCACTCGGCTCCTTCTCGCGCTCCGGCCGGGTCGCTTCCGTCGCGACCCGCACCGGCCCGCTCGTCCGGCCGACCGTCACCGCTGACCGCGGCGACGAGCTGCGCGAACTCGTCGGCGAACCCGGGGTGGTCGGTGCGCGGCAGGCCACCGGCCTCGACCAAACTACTACCGGCCGTCGGAGATCCACCTGTGGGGTCGACGGCGCCGGCCGGCAGGAGCCGGAAGAAGACCCGGCGGCGCCGGCCGAAGAGCGAGCCCATCAGGCCGACCAGCAGCACCACGGAGCTGGCCAGCAGCAGCGTCGAGCCGGGGTCGTACCGGACGGAGATGGTGATGTACTGCTCGCTGCCCAGGAACTCGACCCGGCTGCCGTCGTCCAGCGTCCAGGTCTCTCCCTTCTTCAGCAGCTTCGTGCCGACCTCGGTGAGCTTGCCGGCCCGCACCTGCCGCTGGTCCAGCTCGTAGATCGAGCCGGGGATGCCCGCGTCCAGCCCCAGGTTGCCCCGGTACGCCACCAGGTTCAGCGCGGGGTTGCGCTCGGTGGGGTACTCGGAGCGGGCGTACGGCGGCGACTCGGGTGCGGTCGGCAGGTAGAGGCCGGAGAAGGCCACCTGGAGGTTCGGGTCCCGCCCGCCGGTCGCCGGGTCGACGTTGGCGTCGGGGAAGGCGGCCAGGCCCTCGCTGGTCAGCCCGATGTCGCCGGTGGTCAGGAACGGCACCGTGCTGGTCTGGCTGCGGCCGAACCGGTCGATGTAGCGGATCACCGGGGCGTAGCCGTGACCGAGCAGGTAGACGTTGGCGCCGTCGAGCCGCAGCGGCGAGTTGACCGAGAAGTCGGCCTGCTGCCGCTCGCGGCCGGTCTTGTCGAACTCGGTCACCGTGGCGTTGAAGAACTCCGGCTGACCGGTCTCGAGGAACCGGGCCTGGAACTCGTCCAGCCGCAGGCAGAAGTCGGGCAGGTCCCCGCTGCCCACGCGCGGGCCGAACTTCGACTCGGCGTACTGCTGCTGGGTGTTGCAGAAAGCGTTGTCCGCCCCCGCCACCAGCAGCTTGTTGCCGTTCCAGCCGTACCACGAGCCGAGCGCGACGCCCACCAGCACCACCACCATCGAGGTGTGGAAGAGCAGGTTGCCGGTCTCCTTGAGGTAGCCCTTCTCGGCGGAGACCTCGTCACCCCGGACCACCACCCGCCAGCGCCGGCGGCGCAGCGCCTCGGCGATCGCCGCCGTTCCACCTTCCGGCGCGGTCAGCACCGTGTGCTGCGGCAGCCGGTTCAGCCGCTTCGGCACGACCGGCGGCTTCGCCCGCAGCGCCCGGACGTGCTCGCGCAGCCGGGGGGTGATGCATCCGATCAACGAGGTGAACAGCAGCACGTAGATCGCGGAGAACCAGATCGAGCCGAACGCCTCGAACGCGCCGATCCGGTCCAGCACCGGGGCCAGGTCGGGGTGCGCGGTGAAGAAGTCCCGGACGTCCTCGGGGTTGACGCCGCGCTGGGGCAGCACCGAGCCGGGGATGGCGGCGACCGCGAGCAGGAAGAGCAGCACCAGCGCGGTACGCATGCTGGTGAGCTGCCGCCACGAGTTGCGCAGCAGCGCCAGCACCGGGTTGGGCCGGCGCCGGGGCGCCCCGGCCAGCGGGGCCGGCCGCTCGTCCACGACGGTCATCAGATGCTCACCTCACCCACCCCGACGGTGGTCTGCAACCAGATCACGACGTTGGTCCACCCGCCGGTGACCAGCGCGAGGCCGATCAGGATCAGCAGGGCGCCACCGACCCGGGTGACCCAGCGGCTGTTGCGCCGGACGGCGCGGAAGACCCCGAGCAGGCGTTGGAAGCCCAGCCCGAAGACGACGAACGGTATCCCCAGCCCCAGGCAGTACGCCACGGCGAGCACCACCGCGCGGTCGGTCTGCCCGCCGACGGCGGCCATCCCGATCACCGCGCCGAGCGTCGGGCCGACGCAGGGCACCCAGCTGAGCGCGAAGACCGCGCCGAAGACCGGCGCGCCGAGCAGCCCGGCGGAGGGCAGCCGGGAGATCCGGAACTCCCGTTCCATGCCCGGCACCAGCCCCACGTAGCCCAGCCCCAGCACGACGATCAGCGCGCCGATGACGATCTCCAGCGTGCGCTCGTACTCGAAGAAGACCTTGCCGACGCTGGCGAAGAGGATCGCGGTGGCGGTGAAGACGACGGTGAAGCCGCCGATGAAGAGCATCGTCCCGGCGAGCACCCGGCCCTTGACGGCGGCCCGCTCGGTCCGTTCGAGCACCGCCACCCCGCCACCGGCGGCGGCGTCGTCGGCCGGGGGCGCCGGGCGGCGGCCCTCCAGGTCGGCGCCGGCCAGCCCGGTGACGTACGACAGGTAGCCCGGCACCAGCGGGAGCACGCACGGCGAGAGGAAGCTGACCAGCCCGGCCAGCGCCGCCGCGCCGATGGCGAGCAGCAGCGGGCCGGACTGGGCGAGTTCGCGGAACGTCTCGCCCATCAGCGCTGGCCGGTCGGCGCGGGCGACTCCGCGGCGATCCGCTCGACGATGGGCTGGAGGCCGTCCTGCTTGACCGCGGCCCGGATGACCGCGGCGATCCGGCCCTCCCGGTCCAGCACGACGGTGGCCGGGATGGTGTTCGGCGGGATGTCCATGGCCAGTGCCAGCCGGCTCGGCGGGTCGAAGAGGCTCGGGTAGGTGACCCGGCCCTCCTCGAACGCCTTCGCCTTGTCCCGCTGGTCCTGGATGTTGATGCCCATGAAGGTCACCCCGGAGTCCTTGGTGGCCTGGTAGGTGTTCTCCAGGTCGTCCGCCTCGGCCCGGCACGGATTGCACCAGGAGCCCCAGAAGTTGAGCACTACGACCCGGCCGCGGTCCGTCGCCACGTCGTAGCTGCCGCCGGTGACCAGCTCACCGCTGATCTTCGGGGCCGCCGAGCGCTGGTCGGGGGCGCACTCGATGACACCGTCGGAGTTGGTGCCGCAGGCCTCCTCCCCGCTCGCCGAGGAGCAGGCAACCACCGTCACCGTGGTGACGGCGGCGAGCAGACCAGCGGTCCACCTGCGGGCGTTCATCAGGCCCCCTTGGCTGTCCGGGCGGTCGCCGACATAGCGATGAGGTGCGCGGCGGGCTCGGTGTAGGCGATCCCGCTCACCTTCGCGCCGTCGAAGTGGAAGGAGGTGAGGCTGGCCAGGCCGCACTGCCGGCGGCGCGGGTCGTGCCAGAGCCGCTTGCGCTCGACGTAGCGGCGCAGCGTCCAGATGGGGAGCTGGTGCGAGACGAGCACCGCCTCGCGCCCCTCGGCGGCGACCCGGGCGGCCTGCAGGGCGGCGAACATCCGCTCCGCGATCGCCTGGTACGCCTCCCCCCAGGAGGGGGTGACCGGGTCGCGCAGCACCCACCAGTTGCGCGGGTCGCGGAACGAGCCGTCGCCCGGCGAGACCTTCTTGCCCTCGAACCAGTTGGCGCTCTCGATCAGCCGCTCGTCCACCCCGACGGGCAGGCCGAACTGGGCGGCGATCGGCTCGGCGGTCTGCTGGGCGCGCTCCAACGGGCTCGCCACCACGTGCACGATCTCCCGCTCGGCGAGGCCCTGGGCGGCCGCCTTGGCCATCTGCACGCCCAGCTCGGAGAGGCGGAAACCGGGCAGCCGCCCGTAGAGGATCTGGTCCGGGTTGTACACCTCGCCGTGCCGGAGCACGTGGACAATCGTGCTGCTCACCGCTACCTACCCCCCGTGACCGGCCGCTGCCGCCGCGTTCGCCGCCGCCGGAAGCGCGGCGGAGATCTGCTCCAGAGCGGCGTCGTCGATCGCCGCCGAGACGAACCACGACTCGAACGCGCTCGGCGGCAGGTAGACGCCGGCGGCGAGCATCGCGTGGAAGAACGCCTTGAACGCGGGCACCTGCTGGGTGCGGGCGCTGTCGTAGTCGACCACGTCGGCGTCGGTGAAGAAGATCGAGAACATGTTGCCGGCGTACGAGAGCCGGTGCGGGACCCCGGCGGCGGCCAGCGCGTCGGCGGCGAGCTTGCCCACGACGGCGGCGGTGGAGTCCAGCCGGTGGTAGAGCGCGTCGTCGGCGAGGCGGAGCGTGGCCAGGCCGGCGGCGCAGGCGAGGGGGTTACCGGAGAGGGTGCCGGCCTGGTAGACCGGGCCGGCCGGAGCCAGTCGCGACATGATCTCCGCGCGCCCGCCGAACGCCGCGGCCGGCAGCCCACCCCCCATGACCTTTCCGTACGTCCACAGGTCGGCGTCGGCGGCGTCGAGGCCGTGCCAGCCGGACCGCGAGACCCGGAACCCGGTCATCACCTCGTCGATGATGAGCAGCGCGCCGTGCGCGTGGGCGATCGCGGCGAGCCGGGAGTTGAAGCCGTCGCGGGGAGCCACCACGCCCATGTTGCCGGCGGCGGCCTCGGTGATGATCGCCGCGATGTGCGGCCCCTCGGCGGCGAAGACCTGCTCGACCGCCGTGATGTCGTTGTACGGCAGCACGATGGTGTCGCCGGCCGCCGCGCCGGTCACGCCGGGCGAGTCGGGCAGGCCGAGGGTGGCCACGCCGGAGCCGGCGGCGACGAGCAGCGCGTCCGAGTGCCCGTGGTAGCAGCCGGCGAACTTGACGATCTTGGAGCGACCGGTGAAGCCGCGGGCCAGCCGGATCGCCGACATGGTCGCCTCGGTGCCGGAGTTGACCAGGCGGACCTGCTCGACCGGGGTACGCGCGACGATCTCGTCGGCCAGCTCCACCTCGCCCGGCGTCGGGGTGCCGAAGCTGGTGCCCCGGCCAGCCGCGTCGCGGATCGCCGCCACGACCTCCGGGTGGGCGTGGCCGAGGATCAGCGGCCCCCACGAGGAGACCAGGTCGACGTAGCGCCGGTCGTCGGCGTCGTACAGCCAGGGGCCCTCACCCCGGACCATGAAGCGCGGGGTGCCACCCACGGCGCGGAAGGCGCGCACGGGGGAGTTCACCCCGCCCGGCACGATGGCCTTGGCGCGGTCGAACAGGGCCTCGGAGGCCGGCGCGTCGGCCGGGTAGCGGCCGGATCCGGCGGAAAAGATATCGGTCACGATGCCGCCATTGTGTCAGCGCCGGACCGGGAATCGGCAGCCACCCCGGGCTGGGGTTACCAGGCTCACCCCGGCACGTACGACCGTCGTTGATCGCCTCACCGGGCCGGGTCACGGAGATCGCGATAGGCTGACGCGGTGGATCGTGCCGAACTGTCCATCACGGTACATCGGACGGGCGATGAAGCGGTGCTTCAGCTCGCCGGTGAGATCGACATGCTCACCGCCGCCCAACTGTCGACCGTCGTGAACGAGGTGCTCGCCGATTCCCCGCCGCGCATCGTGCTCGACATGGGCGGGGTCACCTTCTGCGACTCTCAGGGCCTGGGCACCCTGGTGGTGCTCAGCCGCAAGGCCAGTCACCTGCGGAGCCTGCTGATGCTGAGCAACGTCGGCGACTTCCTGCTCCGCGTCCTCGACATCACCGGCCTGCGCTCCGCCCTGATGATCCGCAACGAGACCGCCCCCTGATCCGCCGATCATGAGGTTGGCGGCGGAGGATCCCCTCCGGTGCCGCCAACCTCATGGTCGACGCTGGGTTCAGGGGGTGGGGAGGTCGCGGCGGCGGAGGGCGGTCAGGCCGGTGGTGGTCAGCAGGAGGGCCAGGGCGGTCAGGGCGAGCAGGGGCGTGGCGACCCAGTCGTCGTGGAGCACCTGCGGGGTGTGGGTGAACGGGGAGAGGTCCATCAGCCACTGGCTGAGCTCCAGCACCGCGCCGACCTGGCCGAGCAGCACGCAGAGCGCGAGCGCCGCCCAGGCCGCCCCGGCGAACCGGGGCAGCAGCCCGTACAGCAGCACCGCCAGGCCCGCCAGCACCCAGGCGGCCGGCACCTGGGCCAGGGCCACGCCGAGCATCCGAGGCAGCTGACCCGGCACGTCCCCGACGCTCGCCCCGTAGGCCGCCCCGGTGCAGAGCCCGGCGACGGCGAGCACCACCACCGGCCCGACCAGCGCGAAGACCAGGTGCGAGGCGACCCAGCGGGACCGGCTCACCCCGGTGGCCAGCAGCGGCTCGGCCCGGCCGGCGGTCTCCTCCGAGCGCATCCGCAGCGCGGCCTGGATGCCGTAGCCGGCGGCGGCCAGCCCGACGAAGCCGAGGGTGGCACCGAGGTACGCCTCGGCGAGCGCGTCGGCGCCACCCAACCGGGCCATGATCTCCGCCAGCTGGGCGTTGCCCTCGACGGCCTTGCCGGCGGCCTCCGCCGCCCCGCCGAGGATCAGCCCGAGCAGGCCGAAGCCGACCGACCAGCCGAGCAGCTGCCCGCGGTGCAGGCGCCAGGCGAGGCCGAGCGGTCCGGCGAGGGCCGGACCCGCGGCGGCCGGGCCGAGGCGGGGTGGCAGCAGCCCGGCGCCGAGGTCCCGCCGCGCCGACACCGGGTACGCCACCACGGCGAGCAGCACGCTCAGCGCGACCGGCAGCGCCAGCACCCACCACTGCTCCCCGGCGAAGGCGCGCACGCGCGGCGCCCAGCCGAGCGGGGAGAGCCAGCTCAGCCAGTCCCGCTCCGCGGTGTCGCCGGCGAGCCGGAGCACGAAGGCCACGCCGAGCACCGTCACCCCGATCCCCCGGGCACCGCCCGCGGCCTCGGTGAGCTGGGCGGTCAGCCCGCCGACGGTGGCGAAGACCACACCCACCAGCGCGGCCGAGAGCCCGTACGCCAGCGACCCGGCCGCCGGCAGCCCGGTGGCGGACAGGCCGGCCGCGGTGAGCAGGCCGAGCAGCAGGTTCGCCGCGTACGTCACGGCCAGCGCGGCGGTCAACCCGGCGTGCCGGCCCAGCACGGTGGCGCCGAGCAGCTCCCGCCGGCCGGCCTCCTCCTCGGTGCGGGTGTGCCGGATCACGGTCAGCAGGCTGGCCAAACCGATGACCAGCGACAGGAAGCCGCCGCGTTGGGCGGTGAGCGCACCGATGCTGTCGCCGTGGACGGGGCCGAGCAGCGCCACGATCGACGGGTTGCTGCCGGTGCCGGCCACGTACGCGGCCCGCTCGGCGGCGGTCGGGTAGAACTCGGCGAAGCTGGTGGCGTAGCTCATCGGCAGCACGCCCAGCAGCAGCACCCAGAGCGGCAGCAGGACGCGGTCCCGGCGCAGGATCAGCCGGACCAGGTGGCGGGTGCCGGCGAGGGCGCTCATCGGGTCGCCTCTTCCGCCGGCAGCACGGCCGTCTCGTAGTGCCGCAGGAACAGCTCCTCCAGCGTGGGCGGCTGGCTGACCAGGCTGCGTACGCCCAGTTCGGTGAGGCGGCGCAGCGCGGCGTCCAGCGCGGCGGTGTCCACGTCGAAGCGCACCCGGTTGCCGTCCAGCCGCAGGTCGTGCACCCCGGCGAGGTCGCCCAGGCCGTCCACCGGGCCGCTGAGCTCGGCGTCGATGGAGGTGCGGTGCAGGTGGCGCAGCTCGCCCAGGGTGCCGGTCTCCACGGTCCGGCCGTTGCGGATGATCGTCACCCGGTCGCAGAGCGCCTCCACCTCGGCGAGGATGTGGCTGGAGAGCAGGATCGTCCGGCCGTCCCGCCGGGCCCGTCCCACCCAGTGCTGGAAGACCTCCTCCATCAGCGGGTCCAGGCCCGAGGTGGGTTCGTCGAGGATGAGCAGTTCGACGTCGGAGGCGAGGGCGGCGACCAGGCCGACCTTCTGCCGGTTGCCCTTGGAGTAGGCCCGGCCCTTCTTGCGCGGGTCCAGCTCGAAGGAGTCGAGCAGCTCGGCGCGGCGCTTCGGGTCGAGCCCGCCGCGCATCCGGCCGAGCAGGTCGATGACCTCCCCGCCGGAGAGGTTGGGCCAGAGGGTGACGTCCCCGGGGACGTACGCCAGCCGGCGGTGCAGCGCGACCGCGTCGCGCCACGGGTCGCCGTCGAGGAGTCGGACGGCCCCCGCGTCCGCCCGCAGCAGTCCGAGCAGCACCCGGATGGTGGTCGACTTGCCGGCGCCGTTGGGGCCGAGGAAGCCGTGCACCTCACCGGCACGGACGGTGAGGTCGAGACCGTCCAGCGCCCGGGTCCGGCCGAAGGTCTTGACCAGGCCGGTCACCACAATGGGAGTTTCCATGCATCGGAAGCTACACTCGTTTCACAAAGTTGTGAAGACTGTGAGATCCGGGGCACGATCAGATTCCGACCGCAGTGAGGAGCGCCCGCAGATGACCGACGATCGCCGCCCCAGCCGCAACGAGGAGGAGATCCACCTCTTCGTCGAACGGATGGCGATGGCCTTCGCGGAGGCCGGGTTCCCCCGGATGGCCGCCCGGGTGCTCTTCGCCGTGATGAGCGCCGACGAGCCGCTGACCGCCGCCGAGATCGGCGAGCGGCTGGGGGTCAGCGCCGCGGCCGTCTCCGGGGCGGTCCGCTACCTGACCCAGTTCGGCACGCTGATCCGCGAGCCGGTGAAGGGCTCGCGACGGGACCGCTACCGGATGCCCGACAATCCCTGGTACGAGGCGACGGTCACCAAGACCGGCCTCTACAAGACCTTCATCGACATCGCCAGTGGCGGCGTCGACGCGCTGCACGGCCGGGAGACCCCCGCGGGCGAGCGGGTCGCCGAGATGCGCGACTTCTTCGTCTTCGTCCAGGAGGAAATCGACGCGCTCGGCGAGCGCTGGCGGGCCCGGCGGGCGGCCACCGGCTACCCGGGCCACCCCGGCCCCCACCCCACCTAGGATCGGGGCCATGGCCCTGACCGCGAAGGACGTCGACCGGTTCGAGGCCGCCCGGCACCGCCTGGAGACCATCGCCTACCGCCTCCTCGGCTCCGCCGGGGAGGCCGAGGACGCCGTGCAGGAGACGTTCCTGCGCTGGCAGGCCGCCGACGTCGACCGCATCGAGGTACCCGAGGCCTGGCTCACGAAGGTGCTCACCAACCTGTGCCTCAGCCAGCTCACCTCGGCGCGGGCACGGCGCGAGACCTATGTGGGCCAATGGCTTCCCGAGCCGCTGCTCGCCGGGGACCCGATGCTGGGCCCGGCCGACACCGCCGAGCAGCGTGAATCGGTCTCGTACGCGGTCCTCACCCTCATGGAGCGCCTCTCTCCCAGGGAGCGGGCGGTGTACGTGCTGCGGGAGGCCTTCGACTACCCGCACCGGGAGATCGCCGAGGTCCTCGACATCACCGAGGCCGCCAGCCAGCAGATCTTCCATCGCGCCAAGAGGCACGTCGCGGACGGCAAGGCCCGCACCGAGGTAGATCAGGCCGCCGCCCGGCGGATAGTCGAGGAGTTCCTGGCGGCCGCCACCAGCGGCCAGACCGAGCCGCTCGTGCGGCTGCTCACCGAGGACGCGATCTCGACCGGCGACGGGGGCGGAAAGGTCCCGGCCCGCGCCAAGGCGTTCGAGGGCGCCCTCGCGGTCGCGAAGTTCCTGCGGGGCCTGTTCACACCCGGCGAGGCCAAGCGCGCCATCATCGGCGGCGCGCCGGAGGTCTACGCCTGGACCGCCAACGGCGACCCCGCCGTCGTGGCGGTCCTCGACGGCCGGGTCGTCGGCGTCATGTGCCTGGAGGTCACCACCGAGGGCATCGCCGCGTTCCGCAGCCAGGTCAACCCCGACAAGCTGGAGCGCGCGAGCGAGCGGTTCGCGGCCTCCGACCACGGGGAACCGCTGTTCAAGGCCTTCTGACCCCTCGTGTGAGGTGCTTCACATCGCGTTCCTGTCAGGAACCGGCGGGTCGCCCGGTTCAAGTGGCGAACCCGCGTCAGACAGGAGCACGAGATGCAGCACCGCATCGTCGTCATCGGAGCCGGCTACACCGGAGCCATCGCCGCCGGCCGCCTCGCCAGGCGGCTGCACCGCGAGGACGTCGCCATCACCCTCGTCAACGCCGAACCCGACTTCGTGGAGCGGGTCCGGCTGCACCAACTGGCGGTCGGCCAGGACCTCAAGCCCCGGCCCCTCAGCGAGATGTTCGCTGGCACCGGCGTCGAGCTGAAGTGCGCGAAGGTCACCGGCGTCGACGTCGACCGTAGGACCGTCGCCGTCATCGACGCGAACGGCGCCGAGGAACTGGAGTACGACAGCCTCGTGTACGCCCTCGGCAGCGGCTGGGAGGCCCAAGGCGTCCCCGGCGCCGCCGAGCACGCCCATGAGGTCGCCAGCCGCCCCGGAGCACTCCGGCTGCGCGAGCGCCTGGCCCGCCTGGAGGCCGGGCAGACCGTGACCGTCGTCGGCGGCGGCCTCACCGGCCTGGAGGCCGCGACCGAGATCGCCGAAGCCCGCCCGGACCTCGACGTCGCCCTCGCCGCCCGCAGCGGCCTCGGCGACTGGCTCTCGCCCAAGGGCCGCGGGCACCTGCGGAAGGTCTTCGACAGGCTCGGCATCACCGTGCACGAGCACGCCGCCGTCACCGGCGTCGAAGCCGACCGCGTCACCACCGCCGACGGCAGGGCCATCCCGGCCGCGGTCACCGTGTGGACCACCGGCTTCGCGGTCCACCCGATCGCGAAGGCCACCGCCCTGGAGGTCACCGGCGCCGGCCAGATCGTGGTCGACGCGACCATGCGCTCGGTCTCGCACCCCGACGTGTACGCCGTCGGCGACGCGGCCTACGCGATGGGACCGGGGAACAAGCCGCTGCGGATGTCGTGCGCCTCGGGCACCCCGGCCGCGTGGCAGGCCGCCGACGCGATTGCCGCGCGCCTGACCGGCGGGAAGCTCCCGAACATGCCGGTCCGCTACTTCAACCAGTGCATCTCGCTGGGCCGCAGGGAAGGCCTGATCCAGTACGTCACCGCCGACGACCGCGCCGTCCGGGCGGCCCTGACCGGACGGCTCGCCGCCGTCTACAAGGAACTGATCTGCAAGGGCGCCGCCTGGGGCGTCGCGAACCCGACGCTCAGGATGCCGACCCGGCGCCGCCGCGTCGCGCGGGAGCGGGCCACGGCGGGCGCGGCCGTCGAGACGGTGGCCTAGCGGATCCTGGGGGCGGGTGGGCGGCGTACCCGATCAGGGGGTGTTGCCCCAGCGGGCCTGCTCCAGGATCTCCACCGCCCGCTCCCGGGTCTCCAGGTCATCGTCGGCCCGCAGCATCATGGTGGCCTCGTCGACCGCGTCGGTGAGCGCCCGCCACTGGGCGTCGCGCTCCCGCACCACGTCGGACTGCGCGGCCAACTGCCGGGTCTTCACCCACAGCTCCACGAAGACCGACACCTTGGCCCGCAGCACCCACGGGTCGAAGGGCTTGGTGAGGTAGTCCACCGCGCCGACCGCGTAGCCGCGCAGCGCCAACTGGGCGTCCTTGTCGGCGGCGGTGAGGAAGATGATCGGCACGTGCCGGGTCCGCTCGCGGCGCTTGATGTGGCTGGCCGTCTCGAACCCGTCCATGTCCGGCATCTGGGCGTCGAGCAGGATCACCGCGAAGTCGTCCACCAGCAGCTGCTTCAACGCCGCCTCGCCGCTCTCCACGGCCACCGACTGCACCGGGAGCCCCTGGAGGATCGCCTCCAGGGCCATCAGGTTCTCCCGGCGGTCGTCCACCAGCAGCGCCTTGGCCATCTGCGTCACGAAGTCTCCTCGCCTCGGCTGCCACTGATCCAGGACGCCATCCGCTCGATCAGCTCGTCCAGGTCCACCGGCTTGGTGATGTAGTCGCTGCCGCCCGCCGCCAACGCCGACTCGCGGTCCCCCGGCATCGCCTTCGCGGTCAGGAAGACGATCGGCAGGTCGGCGAAGCGGTGGTTGCGACGGATCTGACGGGTGGTCTCGTACCCGTCCTGGTCCGGCATCATCGCATCCATCAGCACGATGTCCACCTCCGGATGCTCGGCCAGCAGGCGGACACCGTCCGCCCCGTTGTCCGAGTAGAGCACGGTCATGCCGTGCAGTTCCAACGCGGAGGTCAGGGCGAAGACGTTACGCACGTCGTCGTCGACGATCAGCACGGTGGCCCCCTCCAGCTGCCGGGTCGCCGGCGCCTGCGGCTGGGGCAGCAGCTCCATCGGCGGCATCAGCAGCGACGACGGCAGGCCCGCGCGCTGCGGCGAGGGCGCCTGCGGTGCCACCACCGCGTCCGGCGCCAGCACGTCGGGTACGAAGAGGGTGAAGGTCGAACCCTGCCCCGGCGCCGACGAGACGCTGATCGTGCCGCCGATCAGGCGGGCCAGGTCCCGGCTGATCGACAACCCCAGCCCGGTGCCGCCGTAGCGGCGGCTGGTGGTGCCGTCGGCCTGCTGGAACGCCTCGAAAATGATCGAGAGCTTGTCGTCCGAGATGCCGATGCCGGTGTCGATCACGGTGAACGCGATCACCTGCCGGGCGTTGGTCAGCGCCGGCACGTCGAAGACCGCGTTCTCCGGCGCCGGCGCGATCCGCAGCGTCACCGCGCCGTTGTCGGTGAACTTCACCGCGTTGGAGAGAAGGTTGCGCAGGATCTGCTGCAACCGCTGGGCGTCGGTGACCAGCGCGGGCGGCAGCTCCTTGGCCACCCGGACCTGGAAGTCCAGGCCCTTCTCCTCGGCCTGCGGGGCGAACGCCTGCTGCACGTAGCCGCGGATCTCCTCGAACCGGATCTCGGTCGGCTCGACGTCCATCCGGCCGGCCTCGATCTTCGACAGGTCCAGGATGTCGTCGATCAGCGAGAGCAGGTCCGAGCCGGCGCTGTGGATGGTGCGGGCGAACTCGATCTGCTTGCGGCTCAGGTTCTGCTCCGAGTTCTCCGCCAGCAGCCGGGCCAGCAGGAGCAGCGAGTTCAACGGCGTACGCAGCTCGTGGCTCATGTTCGCCAGGAACTCCGACTTGTACGCCGACGCCCGGGTGAGCTGCTGCGCCTTCTCCTCCAGGCCGAGCCGGGCCAGCTCGATCTCCCGGTTCTTGGTCTCGATGTTGCCCTTCTGCTCGGAGAGGAGCTTGGCCTTGTCCTCCAGCTCGGCGTTGGTGCGCTGGAGCTCGGCCGACTGGTCCTGGAGCTCCAGGGCCAGCCGCTGCGACTGGGCCAGCAACTCCTCCGTACGCCGGTTGGCCTGGATGGTGTTGACCGCGATGCCGGTGGTGAGCACCAGCCGCTCCAGGAACTGCAGGTGCAGCTCGGAGAAGCGGGCCACGCTGGCGAACTCGATCACGCCGAGCAGCTCACCCTCGAAGAGGACGGGGAGGACCACCAGGTCCGCCGGGGGCGTCTCGGCCAGCCCCGAGCGCAGCGTGAGCCGCCCGTCGGGCAGCGCGTTGACCCGGATCGTCCGGCGGGAGAGCGCGGCCTGCCCGACCAGCCCCTCCCCCGGCCCGAAGGTGACGTCATGGCCCCGCGCCACGTAGCCGTACGAGGCGGTGAGCCGCAGCCGCGTCACGCCGTCGGCGGTGTCCGCCAGGAAGAACGCGCCGAGCTGCGCGTCCACCAGCGGGGTCACCTCCTGCATGATCATGCGGCAGACCTCGCCCAGGTCGCGCTGCCCCTGGAGCAGGCCGCCGATCCGGGCCAGGTTGGAATCGAGCCAGCCCTGCTCGGCGTTCTTCTTGGTCGTCTCCCGGAGGGTGACGATCATCTGGTTGATGTTGTCCTTGAGCTCGGCGACCTCGCCCTGCGCCTTGACCGCGATCCGCTGGGTCAGGTCGCCGCGGGTCACCGAGGTGGACACCTGGGCGATCGCCCGCAGCTGCGTGGTCAGCGTCGAGGCGAGCTGGTTGACGTTCTCCGTCAGGTCCCGCCAGGTGCCGGAGACCCCCTTCACCTGGGCCTGGCCGCCGAGCTTGCCCTCGATGCCGACCTCGCGGGCCACCCGGGTCACCTCGTCGGCGAACGACGAGAGCTGGTCCACCATCGTGTTGACCGTGGACTTCAACTCCAGGATCTCGCCCTGCGCGTCCACCGTGATCTTCTGCGACAGGTCACCCTTCGCGACGGCGGTGGTGACCGAGGCGATGTTGCGCACCTGGCTGGTCAGGTTCGACGCCATCGAGTTCACGTTGTCGGTCAGGTCGCGCCACGTACCCGAGACGCCCTTGACCTGGGCCTGACCGCCCAGCTTGCCCTCGGTGCCCACCTCACGGGCCACCCGGGTCACCTCATCGGCGAACGACGACAGCTGATCCACCATCGTGTTGACCGTGGACTTCAACTCCAGGATCTCGCCCCGGGCGTCCACCGTGATCTTCTGCGACAGGTCACCCTTCGCCACCGCCGTGGAGACCTGGGCGATGTTGCGGACCTGCGCGGTCAGGTTCGACGCCATCGAGTTCACGTTGTCGGTCAGGTCCCGCCAGGTGCCGGCCACCCCGCGCACCTGGGCCTGACCGCCCAGCTTGCCCTCGGTGCCCACCTCACGGGCCACCCGGGTCACCTCGTCGGCGAACGACGACAGCTGGTCCACCATCGTGTTGACCGTGGACTTCAACTCCAGGATCTCGCCCCGGGCGTCGACGGTGATCTTCTGCGACAGGTCGCCCTTGGCGACCGCGGTGGTGACCGAGGCGATGTTGCGCACCTGGCTGGTCAGGTTCGACGCCATCGAGTTCACGTTGTCGGTCAGGTCCCGCCACGTACCCAGGACGCCCTTGACCTGGGCCTGACCGCCCAGCTTGCCCTCGGTGCCCACCTCGCGCGCGACCCGGGTCACCTCGTCGGCGAACGAGGAGAGCTGGTCCACCATCGTGTTGACGGTGTTCTTCAGCTCGAGGATCTCACCCTGCGCGTCGACGGTGATCTTCTGCGACAGGTCGCCCTTCGCCACCGCCGTGGAGACCTGGGAGATGTTCCGCACCTGGCTGGTCAGGTTGCCGGCGAGCTGGTTGACGTTCTCCGTCAGGTCCCGCCAGGTGCCGGAGACCCCCCGCACCTGGGCCTGACCACCCAACTTGCCCTCGATGCCCACCTCACGGGCCACCCGGGTCACCTCGTCGGCGAACGACGAGAGCTGGTCCACCATCGTGTTGACGGTGTCCTTCAGCTCCAGGATCTCGCCCTGCGCGGCCACCGTGATCTTCTGGCTCAGGTCACCCCGGGCCACCGCCGTGGAGACCTGGGCGATGTTGCGCACCTGGCTGGTCAGGTTCGACGCCATCGAGTTGACGCTGTCGGTCAGGTCCTTCCAGGTGCCGGCGACGTTCGGCACCTCCGCCTGACCGCCGAGCTTGCCCTCGGTGCCCACCTCGCGGGCCACCCGGGTCACCTGCTCGGCGAAGAGCCGCAGGGTGTCGGTGAGCGAGTTGAAGGTGTGCGCCAGCTCGGCCACCTCACCCTTGGCCGACACGGTGATCTTCTGGGAGAGGTCACCCCTCGCCACCGCCGTGGCGACCTGTGAGATCGACCGCACCTGGTACGTCAGGTTCGACGCCATGGTGTTCACCGAGTCGGTGAGGTCCTTCCAGGTGCCGGCCACGCCCCGGACGTCGGCCTGACCACCGAGCTTGCCCTCGGTGCCCACCTCACGGGCCACCCGGGTCACCTCGTTGGAAAACGAGGAGAGCTGGTCGACCATCGTGTTCACCGTGCGCCCGATGCGCAGGTACTCGCCGCGCAGCGGCCGCCCGTCGATCTCCAGCGCCATGTGCTGGGAGAGATCGCCGTCGGCGACCGCCACGATCACCCGGGCGATCTCCGTGGTCGGCCGGCCCAGGTCGTCGATCAGCGAGTTGATTGCCCGCTGGCCCTCCGCCCAGGCGCCGTCCAGGCCCTCCTCGTCCAGGCGCTCGGTGAGCCGCCCGTCCCGACCGACGATCCGGCTGATCCGGCGCAGGTCGAGGTGCTGCCGCTCCTGGAGCGACACCACGTCGTTGAAGGCGTCCGCGACCTCACCCGCCGCGCCCGCCCGGCGGGGCAGCCGCACCTTGAGGTCGCCGCCGCGCACCCGGCGCAGCGCCTCCGCCAACTCACCGAGGAGCGCCTCGTGCTCGGCGGCGGACGGGTCCGCGGTCACCGACTGTTTCGCGGTCATCATTCCTCGCTCGACTCGGGGCCTCCGGCGCGTGCCGACACGCCGCCATCCCACCATTGTGCCCGCGCCGGTGTCGATGCCACGGACGCCACGTCCGCCCGGTTACGTCCCGATCAGCCGGACCGGTACGGCTCGTCCGGCTTGGCACTGGCGCGACGGCGATGGAGGATACGAGGGTGTCAGCGCAGACGGGGCCCGTGCCGGACGAGGGCCGGGACGAGCACGTGCGGCGCGTCCGCCTGCCCGCCGACCGGCGTACGCCCGCCGCCGCCCGGGCGGTGGTCCGCGCCGTGCTGGCCGAGGCCGACCTCGACGACCTGCTCAACGAGGCGCTGCTGCTGACCACCGAGCTCTCCACCAACGCGGTGGAACACGCCCGCACCGAACTGGACATCGAGGTCGTCGCCGACCGGGTCGGCCTCACCGTCACCGTCTCCGACTTCGCCGCCGGCCCGGTCGACGAACTGGTGGTGGGCGTCCGCAACGAGAGCGCCGAGATCGGCGAGGTCTCCGAGCGGGGCCGGGGGCTGCTGCTGGTGGACCACTTCGCCAGCCGGTGGGGCACCACCTACCTGCCCAGCGGCAAGGGGGTCTGGTTCCGGCTGGACCGGCCCGGCGCGGCGTCGCAGGCGTCACCCGACCCGGCGCACGTGCCCGGCGACAGCACGCCGGGGAGCCCCGCGCCGAGCGCCGCGGCGATGAGCGAGCTCACCCAGACCAGCCCCGATCCCAACGCCGAGGACCCGCTGCCCGACTTCGCCACCGACCTGCTCACCCGGGTCGCCGAGATGGTCGGCGCCGCCGGCGGTGTGATCCGGCTGGACCGCGGCGACGGGCAGGGCCCGCAGCCGCTGGCCCGGTACGGCCGCCAGCCGCGCCCCGGCAACGAGCTGCTCCGGGTGCCGCTGGCCGTGCACCGGCCGTACGCCGGTGAGCTGGAGCTGGACGCGGCGCCGTCGGCGTACGCCCGCCCGCTCGCCGTGCTCGCCGCCGAGCGGCTCTCGCTGCACCTGGAGAACGACCGGCTACGCCGGGCCGACGTCCGCCGGCAGGCCTGGCTGACCTTCCTGGCCGAGGCGAGCGAGCTGCTCGCCCAGTCCCTCGACGTCGAGCTGACCATGGCGCTCATCCCGCAGCTGGTGGTGCCCCGGCTCGGTCAGTGGTGCGCGGTGCACACCACCGACGAGTGGGGGCGGCTGCGGCTGGCCGCCGCCAGCCACGCCGACGAGTCGGTGCTGCCGCAACTGCACAAGTTGCTCGAGGAGACCGGCCCGGACTCCGTCCAGGCCCGGCTGCGGGAGGCGTCGCGCAGCGCGGCGCAGATCCCGCTGGGTACGCCCATGGAAGGCTTCGCCGTCCCGCTGATCGCCCGGGGCCAGCGGCTCGGCACCCTGGCCGTGGGCCGGCACCAGCGGCACCGGCACGACCCCGACGAGGTCGCCGTCCTGGAGGACGTGGCCCGTCGGGCCGCGCTCGCCATCGAGAACGCCCGGATCCACGCCGAGCGCCGCCGGGTCGCCCAGACCCTCCAGCAGTCGCTGCTGCCGCCGGTGCTCCCCGTGGTCGACGGCATCGGCTTCGCCGCCGAGTACGTCCCGACCGGGGACGACGCCGACGTGGGCGGCGACTTCTACGACGTGGTGCCGCTGCCGGACGGGCGCTGGCTGGTGGTGGTCGGCGACGTCTCCGGCAAGGGAGTGCAGGCGGCGGCGGTCACCGGGCTGGTGCGGGACGTCATCCGGGTGCTGGTCGGGGACGGCAAGCCGCTGCCCGAGGCGCTGGCCCGGCTCAACGAGACGCTCTGCGAGCGGGGCGGCGGGCGGTACTGCACCCTCGCCCTCGCCGCGGTCGGGCCGGGCGACGGGCGGCACCTCGACGTCTCCCTGCACCTGGCCGGGCACGACCGCCCGGTGCTGCTGCGCGGCGGGGGTGGCGCCTCCTTCGTCGGCGCCGGGGGCACCGCGCTGGGCCTGCTCGACTCGATCACCTCGCCGACCGCGGAGATCCCGCTGCACCCCGGCGACTCGCTGGTCTTCTACACCGACGGGGTGACCGAGCGGCGGCGCGGCCGGGAGCTCTTCGGCACCGAGCGGCTGCGCGACGCCGCCGCCCCGCTGGCCGGATACTCGGCCGACGTGGTCGCCGCCCGGCTGCGCGCCACCGCGATCAACTTCTCGGTGGAGGCACCCCGGGACGACATCGCCATCCTCGTCCTCCGCAACGACGCCATCTGACCACCCCCGCCCGCGCTCCGCGCCGCGCTCGGCGCTGCAAGATCGTGCCGGATCCTGGATGTAGTGGCCTCCCTGCCGCAGCAACGCCACTACTTCCAGGATCCGGCACGATCTTGAAGTTGCGACGCCGGCACGCGAGGGACGAGTCGTCGCGGACGGGCCGGGGGTCAGAGGCCGCCGGGGAGCCGGCCCGGGGCGTGGCGGCGGTGCGGGTCGAGGTGCTCCTTGGCCGCCCGGAGCCGGGGGATCACCGCCGGCTCGCCCCACAGCTCGACGGCCTGCCGGACGGCCGGCGGCGCGGCCACCACCACGCACCGGCCCCGCCGGGCGAGCAGTACGCCCCGGACGGCGGCGAGGATCGAGGCGACCCGGTCGGCGGGCAGCGACCCGGGCAGGGCGGCGTGCACCACGCCCAGGCCTGCGGAGCCGCGTACCGGGACGGGGGTGCCGGCGGCGTCGCGCAGCGCGTAGACGGCGGCGTGCAGGTCGTGGATCGGCACCTCGATCCGCAGCGCGGTGTCACCGGGTGCGAACGGGTAGCGCCGCCACCAGTGCGGGGCGGTGTGGCCGGCGTTCGTCTCGCCGCCGAGGAGCGTCACCAGGCGGTCGGCCCGCTCGGCGACGTCGGCGGGGCCCCCCTCCAGCAGGACGGCCAGCGCGCCGGCGCCGCCGCGGGCCGGCGGGAACGGCCGGAGGCGTCCCGCCATGGACGGGTGGGCGGCCCGGGCCGCCGCCTCGGCGGGCGGCATCGGCCGGCGCGGCAGCGGACCGGTGGCCGGGAGGTCCAGCTCGATCGCGGCCGGGTCGAGGCGGTCGGCCAGCACCGTGCGGACCAGGTCGTGCACCTCCAGCGGCGTCCACACCGGCCGGACGACCCAGACCCGGCCGGCCGGCACGGGTTGCACCCGCAGGGTGGCCGAGACCAGCACCCCCAGCCCACCCTGGGAGCCGCAGAGCAGCCGGCCCACGTCCAGCCCGACCGGCGCCGGGCCGGCCGGCACCTCCGCCGCGCCGACCCCGGCGCCGACCAGCTCACCGTCGGCGTCCAGCCAGCGCAGGCCGACCAGCTGCTCACAGGCGGTGCCGTGCCGGTGCCGCAGCGGGCCGGCCTCGTCGGCGGCGAGCACCCCGCCGAGGGTGGCCCCGGGCGAGGGCGGATCCAGCGGCAGTCGCCGGCCGGTGCGCTCCAGCGTCGCCTGCACCGCCCGCAGCGGCGTGCCGGCGCCGATCTCGACCACCGGCGAGCCGGCGGGCTGGTGACCGATGCCGGCGAGCCGGCCGGTGTCCAGCATGATGTCGACCCGCGCCGGCGCCGCCCCCCAGTCGATCTTCGTGCCGGCGCCCCGGGGCACCACGGTCAGGTCGTGCCGGGCGGCCAGCCGCAGCACCTGCGCCGCGGCGGCCGGCCCGCCGGGGACGGCCACCCACCGGGCGGCCCGCCCGGCGACCTCGTCGGCGGCGCCGGCGAACCGGGCGAAGGTGGGACCGCAGATCCCGGTCAGCCGCCTGGTGATCTCCGCCGCGCTGGTCGAACTCGCTGCTGCCGCCATGGCGGTCATCGTACACATGTTCGAAAGGGCTGGCGGCGGGTCGCCGGACGACGCGCGCGGCGGGCGCGGGCCGGCCGGTAACGTGACGTCGTGACCACCGACACCGCCCCGCCCGTCGCCAAGCGAGTGCCCAGCGAGCGCACCCACCACGGCGACACCGTCGTCGACGAGTACGCCTGGCTGGCCGCCAAGGACGACCCGGTGACGATCGCCCACCTCAACGCCGAGAACGCGTACACCGAGGTGCGCACCGCCCACCTGGCGGGGCTGCGGGCGACCCTGTTCGAGGAGACCCGCCGGCGCACCCAGGAGACCGACCTGACGGTGCCCACCCGCAAGGGCGGGCACTGGTACTACACCCGCACCGTCGAGGGCCAGCAGTACGGCGTGCACTGCCGCCGGGCCGTCCGCGACGGCGAGACCACGCCCCCGGTCAGCACCGACGGCGCCCCGCTGGACGGCGAGGAGGTGCTGCTCGACGGCAACCTGCTCGCCGAGGGGCACGACTTCTTCGCCCTCGGCGCCTTCGACGTCAGCCCGGACGGGCGGTGGCTGGCGTACTCGACGGACTTCTCCGGCGACGAGCGCTTCACCCTGCGGATCAAGGACCTGAGCACCGGCGAGCTGCTCCCCGACGAGGTGCCCGGCACCTTCTACGGCACCGCCTGGTCGGCCGACGCCTCCGTGCTGTTCTACGTCACGGTGGACGAGGCGTGGCGGCCCAACCGGGTCTGGCGGCACGTCGTCGGCACCCCGTCGGGCGAGGACGTGGTGGCGCACCAGGAGGACGACGAGCGGTTCTGGGTGGGCGTCGAGCTGACCCGCTCCGAGCGGTTCGTGCTCATCGACATCCACAGCAAGATCACCAGCGAGGTCCGGGTCATCCCCGCCGGCAACCCCACCGGCGAGCCGGCCGTGATCGCCCCGCGCCGGCAGGGCGTCGAGTACACAGTGGAGCACCACGGCCACCGCTTCCTGATCCTGCACAACGACGGCGCGGAGGACTTCGCGCTGGCGTGGACCTCCGCGGACGCGCCGGGCGACTGGGTGCCGCTGATCGACCACTCCCCCGGCACCCGGCTGGAGGCGGTCGACGCCTTCACCGACCACCTGGTGGTCTCGCTGCGCACCAACGGCCTCACCGGGCTGCGGGTCATCCCGGTCGGCGGCGGCGACGACCACGACATCGACTTCCCGGAGCCGATCTACAGCGTCGGCCTGGACGCCAACCCGGAGTACCGCACCCGGGAGATCCGGCTGCGCTACACCTCGCTGGTCACCCCGGACTCGGTGTACGACTACGACCTGGTCACCCGGCAGCTGGTGCTGCGCCGGCGCAAGCCGGTCCGGCCCGGCCCGGACGGACGGGAGTACGACCCGGCCGACTACGAGCAGCACCGCGACTGGGCGCTGGCCGACGACGGCACCCGGGTGCCGATCTCGCTGGTCTGCCGCAGGGACACCCCGCGCGACGGCTCCGCCCCCGCCGTGATCTACGGCTACGGCTCGTACGAGGCGAGCATGGACCCGTGGTTCTCCATCGCCCGGCTCAGCCTGCTCGACCGGGGCGTGATCTTCGCCGTGGCGCACATCCGTGGCGGCGGTGAACTGGGCCGCCGCTGGTACGACGAGGGCAAGCTGCTGGCCAAGAAGAACACCTTCACCGACTTCGTGGCCTGTGCGCGGCACCTGGTGAAGGCCGGCTGGACGGCCAGCGACCGGCTGGTCGCCCGGGGCGCCTCGGCCGGTGGCCTGCTGATGGGCGCGGTGGCCAACCTCGCCCCGGACGCCTTCGCCGGCATCGTCGCCCAGGTCCCCTTCGTGGACGCGCTCACCTCGATCCTCGACCCGTCGCTGCCGCTGACCGTCACCGAGTGGGAGGAGTGGGGCAACCCGCTGGACGACCCCGAGGTCTACGCGTACATGAAGTCGTACACCCCGTACGAGAACGTGACCGCCGTGGACTACCCGGCGATCCTCGCGGTGACCAGCCTCAACGACACCCGGGTGCTCTACCACGAGCCGGCGAAGTGGATCGCCCGGTTGCGCGCGGTCGCCCCGCAGGGCGACTACCTGCTCAAGACCGAGATGGGCGCCGGCCACGGCGGCCCCAGCGGCCGGTACGACGCCTGGCGCGAGGAGGCGTTCATCAACGCCTGGACCCTCGACCGGCTCGGCCGCGCCTGAAGCCGCCGGGTTGACCAGCCACGACGAGGGCCGGGCGGACGAGGAGCCGCCCGGCCCCGACATGCCGTCGCCGGAGCCGGAACCGGGTGCGGCCCGGCGCGGGTCGGCCGGGCTGATCGTCGGCGTGGTCGCCGGCGCCCTGCTGGTCTGCTGCTGCTCGGCGGTGCTCGGTCTGGCCCTCTCCTGGTCCGCCGGCCTCTTCGACCCCCGCTGACCCAGCGCGGCGCGTACCCGCTCGGCGTCGACGGCACAAGCGCCGTGGCCCCGGTCGCTGTGGCGAGCGTCAGGCCGTGCGCAGCTCCTCGACGGCGGTGCTGGTGCGCAGGAAGAGCAGGCCGACCCCGACGGTGACCAGCACCGCGGCCAGGGCGCCGGCCCCGATCAACGCCAGGTGCTCCACCGGTACGTCCGGCGTGAGCTGGCGCTGGACGGGCTGGATCAGACGGGTGTAGCGCGCCTCGGTGGCCGGATCGGCGCAGAGTTCGGCTGGGGCGTCGCAGACCGTGCCGCTGATGGTCCCGGTCTGCACCGGGCCGGCGAGGGCCCGGCCGATGAGGAACCCGACGGTCAGCGCCACCAGGATCGCCGGGACGGCGGGGACCAGCGCCTGCCAGGCGATGGAGGCGTTGAGCGTCCCCCGGGGCACCCCGGTCGCCAGCAGGGCCGCGTACGCCCGGCGGCGGGCGACGATGCCCTCGACCAGCGCGACCAGCAGGCCCCCGGCGGCGATCGCCACGGCCACCGCCACGGCCAGGTCGACCAGGTCCATGGTGCGCAGATAGAACGGGTTGGCGCCGTCGTCGTGGCCGAACAGGCGGCTCTCCTCCCGCTGCACCTGGTCGCTGAGGGCGAAGTAGGCCCGCTGGCCCGCCGCGCCCGCACCGAAGAGGACCGCCGCCAGCAGGGCGGCGAAGGTACGACTGCCGGCCCAGGGGTCGGCCATCAGCCGCCGGGCGGCGAGCAGCGCGGCCGGGCCCCGGGCGAGGCGGTGCAGCAGCCGCCCGCCGGTGTAGGAGATCCAGCCGGTGCCGAGCACCACCCCGACCACCGCCGCGACCAGGCCACCGACCACGACCAGGACGAGCAACCAGAGCGAGGAGGGTTCCGGCCCGTCGCCGGTGCGCAGCAGCGGCGTGACGAGCAGGCCGGCCGTCAGGCCCGCCCCGATCAGCAGCCCGGGCCAGGGCAGGGGGGCCCGTTCCCGGCCCACCCGGCGCACCACGCCGAACGGCGTGGTGGTGACCTGGCGCAGCAGCAGCGCGGTGGCCGCCGCCGCGACCACCGGCAGCCCGAGCACCACCGCCGCCAGCGCGCCGGCCGGCGGCAGCACGTCGGTGGGCAGGGCGAGCCGGCCGTTGGCGTCGGGCCGGTCGAGCAGCGCCCGGCCGGCGAGGTACGCCGCCAGCCCGGCGAGCGTGCCGAGCAGGGCGGCCACCCCGGTCTCCAGGACGGCGACCCGGGTCACCTGGCCCGGGGTGGCCCCGGCCAGCCGCAGCGCCGCCAGCCGGCGGTCCCGGGCCGGTGCGCCGAGCCGGGCGCACTGGCCGGCCAGCGCCAGCACCGGGACGGTGAGCAGCAGCAGCGCGAACGCGGTGCCGCCGCGCAGCCCCGGCTCGCGGAGCAGGCTGTTGCCGTACTGCTCGGCCTCGGCCCGCGGGTCGCCGGGCACCTCGGGAATGGCCAGCACGGTGAGCGCCGCCAGGCCGGCGAGGGCGGCCAGAGCGGCGCTGAGCGCCGTCAGCACCACCCGGGCGGTGTCGGTGCGGGTGCCCGCCATCGCGAGGCGGGCGAGGGTGGCCGGCCTCACCGGTGTCCGCCGGTGAGCGGCGCGTCGAGCCCCAGGCCGGTGTGGTCGACCGTGCCGTCACGCAGCACGACCTCCCGGTCGGCGTACGCGGCGATCCGCGGCTCGTGGGTGACCAGCACGACGCTGGTGCGCTGCTCGCGGGCGAGCCGGACCAGCTGGGTGAGCACCTGCTCGCCGCTGAGGGTGTCCAGCGCGCCGGTCGGCTCGTCCGCGAAGAGCACCCGGGGCTCGGTGACCAGCGCCCGGGCGATGGCGCAGCGCTGCTGCTGGCCGCCGGACATCTCACCGGGCCGGACGTCGGCCACGTCGGCCACGCCCAGCCGCTCCAGCCAGCCGAGCGCCGCCGTGCGTGCCTCTCGCCGCCCCGTGCCGGCGAGGAGCAGTGGCAGGGCGACGTTCTCCGCCGCGGTCAGCTCGGTGACGAGCTGGCCGAACTGGAAGAGCACCCCGAACTCGGTGCGGCGCAGCCGGGACCGGGCCGCCTCCGACCAGGTGTCGAGCCGGTGGCCGCACCAGAGCACCTCGCCCGCGTCGGGGCGGAGGATGCCGGCGAGGCAGTGCAGCAGGGTGGACTTGCCGCAGCCGCTGGGGCCGGTGACGGCGACGATCTCCCCCTCGGCCACGTCGAGGGTGACGCCGCGCAGCGCGGGTGTCGGCCCGTACGCCTTGACCACGCCGCGAGCCTGGAGTTGTGTCACGAGTGCACCTCCCGGTGCCAGTCGGCGACCCGGTCCATGGTGGTCCGCAGCCACCTCAGGTCGGCGTCGAGGTGGGCGATGGCGTAGTCGGCGGCGACGACGTCGTCGAGGGTGGCCGCGGGCGCCGTCTTGACGCCGGTCAGCTCGCGCAGCCGGTCGGTGTGGGCGCGCGCCTGCGCGACCAGGTAGGACCGGGCGGTGTCCACGTCGGCGACCAGCAGCGCCACCACCACCTTGGCGAAGAGCGCGCTGGAGACGTAGGGCACGGGTGGCTCGACGGTGGTGAGCCACCCGTCGAGCGCGGCCCGCCCCGCGCCGGTCAGCGCGTACGCCGTCCGGTCGGGGCCGCCGTCGCGCTCCTGCCCGGCGGCGACCACCAGGCCGTCCCGCTGGAGCCGGGTCAACGTCGCGTAGACCTGCCCGAAGGCCAGCGGCCGGGCGCGCGGGAGCCGGGCGTCGTGGGCCCGCTTGAGTTCGTACCCGTGCCGGTTGCCGGCAGCGAGCAGACCCAGCAGGACGTGGGACGTGGACACCGGCCCACTATTCACCGGGTGAATAGTGGGTGTCAATCCCCTTCGATGCGGTCAGCGGACCCAGGCCGGGTCGCGCCCGCAGCGGCCGAGCAGCCGGTCCAGCTCGGTGTGGCCCGGGCCGGTCTCCACCTCCGCGCCGAAGGCACCCATCTGGCGACCCATCGGTCCCATCTCGTCCATGAACCGGTGCCCCGCCTCGGTGACCTCGGGCGCCGGCCGGTACGACTGCCCGGTGGCCCGGGCCAGGTCCCAGCCGTGCACAGCGAGATCGACCAACCCCATCAGGCCGACCGTCCGCTGTGGCAGCCCCATCCCGGGGGAGGCGCCCTCCTCCGCCGCCGGGTCGGCCCACGCCTCGACCAGGCGCGCCGCCTCGTCCGCGAACCGCTCCCGCCACCCCTCGGTCAGCTGGTCGGCCTTGGTCGACCAGTCCACCTCCCGGTGCCGGGCCAGGACCTGGAAGTTGACCACCACGTCGAACAGGTGGTTGGCCAGGTCCCGGACGGTGTAGTCGGGGCATGGCGTGGGCAGGTCCAGCTGGTCGTCGGAGATCGCCCGGACCACCGCCACGGTGGGAGGTGCGGCGGCGCCCAGCAGTTCACTGGTATTCGTAGCCATAGGGGCCAGCCTATGAAGGTGGTCCGACCGAACGCGACAGCCACGCGGCGACGGCCGCTCCGATCCCACCCACGCGCGGCCGGCTCAGCGGCGGCGGACCGCCACCACCGCGACGTCGTCGTGGATCTCCGGCGGGGCCAGCTCGACCAGGAGCCGCTGGCAGAACTGGTCCAGGTCGTCGTCCACCCGGGTCGCGGACGCCGCCAGCGCCGCCAGGCCGTCGTCGATGGTGGTGTCCCGCCGCTCGATCAACCCGTCGGTGTAGAGCACCAGCGTGGCGCCGGCCGGCAGGGTGAACTCCAGGTCGGCGGGGCGCTCGGCGCGGACCCCGAGCAGCGGCGCCGTCTGCTGCACGTACTCCACCCGACCTTCCGCGCTGATCAGCGCCGGCAGGTGACCCGCGCTGGCCAGCCGGACCCGGCCGGTCGGCGGATGCAGCAGCAGCAGGCAGAGAGTGGCCAGCTCGTTGGGGAGCAGCGTCCGCATCAGCTCGTTGAGCCGGTCCAGGATCACCCCCGGCTGGTGCCCCTCCACCGCGTACGCCCGGACCGCGTGCCGCAGCTCCGCCATCACCGTCGCCGCGTGCAGCGAGTGGCCGGCGACGTCGCCGATCGCCATCAGCAGGTGCCCGTCGAGCATCACCAGCTCGTAGAAGTCGCCGCCCACCTCGGTCTGCGCGCTGGCCGGCTCGTACCGCACGGCCAGGTCGAGGCCGGCGACCTCCGGCAGCCGCCGGGGCAGCAGGCTGCGCTGGAGGGTGACCGCGATCCGGTGCTCCTCGTCGAAGGAGCGCTGCGCCTCCACGGCCGACGCGACCGCCTGGGCGAGCTGCACCAGCACCGGCGTCCGCGCGGTCTGGGTGGCCGTCGGCACCACCACGTACAGCGGGGCGCGATCCTCCCGCAGCCGGGCGGCGGCCACGGTGACCGTGTCCTCCGCCGGCCACGGCACCAGGGACCAGCTGGCCGGGTCCTCCACCCGGACGGTGGCCCCGGTCGGCACGCCGGTGTCGTCCACCACCCACGGTACGACCTTCGGCGTGGCGTCCATCCCGGTGGAGATACCGGCCAGGCAGTCCCCGTCGAAGGTCTCCGCGATCACGGCCGCCGGGCTCCGGAAGATCCGTGCGGCGCCCGCCGCCGCCTCCTGGAGCAGGCGGACGAAGGTCGGGGCGGCGTGCACCGCCACGGTCGTGTCGGCCAGCCCGGTGAGCCGCTCGGCGAGCAGCTCGGCCCGCTGCCGCGCCTGGTAGTAGCGGAGCACGGCGTGCGCGGTGGCGACCAACTCGTCCGGCTCGATCGGCTCGGCCAGGTACGCGTCCGCGCCCCGGGTCAGCCCCTGGGTGCGGTCCTCCACGTCCACGGCGTGCGCCGACACGTGGATCACCGGTAGCGCCGGGTGGACCGCCTTGATCCGCTCGCACACCTCGAAGCCGCTCAGGTCCGGCAGCCGTACGTCGAGCACCACCAGGTCGATCGGGTCCACCCCGACCCGTTCCAGCGCCTCGGTGCCGGTCTCCGCCTCGCGGACCTGGAAGCCGGCCCGGGTCAGCCAGTTGACCAGCAGGTACCGCTTGGTGCGGCTGTCGTCGACGACCAGGACGGTCGCCGGTGCGCCGGCCACCCTCACACCCCGTCCGCGGGCAGGTCGACGGTGAAGGTGCTGCCCCGGCCCGGCTCACTGGTCAACGTCATGCTGCCGCCGAGCAGGTTCACCACCCGCCGCGCGTACGGCAGGCCGAGGCCGGTGCCGCTGCGCCGGTCGGTGCCCGGCACCTGGTAGAACTCCTCGAAGATGCGCTCGTGCAGCTCCGGGGCGATGCCGGCGCCGGTGTCGGAGACGGAGAACCGCCACCGGTCGGCGTCGCGCTCCGCCCGCAACCGCACCTCACCCTGCTGAGTGAACTTGAGCGCGTTGTGCAGCAGGTTGCGCAGCACCTGGGCGAGCAGCACCTCGTCCGCACGGAGCACGGCCGGCGCGGGCGGATCCTCCACCACCAGCTCCACCGCCGACGCGGTGGCCAACGCCCGCAGCGTGCCGCGCAGCTGGCCGAAGAGCGCCTTCAGGTCGACGTCCGCCCACTGCGGCTCGATCCGGCCGGACTCCGCCTTGGCCAGGTCCAGCAGGTCGTTGACCAGGGAGAGCAGGTCCGCCGCGGAGGAGCGGATCAGCCCGATCTGCTCGGCCTGCTCGGCGGTGAGCGGGTCGGAGGCCGGGTCGGTGAGCAGCCGCCCCAGCCCGATGATCGCGGTCACCGGGGCGCGCAGCTCGTGGCTGACGTTGGCCAGGAAGCGGCTCTTCGACTCGCTGGCCGCGCGCAGCTGGGCCGACTTCTCGTCCAACTCGGCGTAGAGGGCGACCACGCCACGGTTGGTCTCCTCCAGCTCCTCCGAGAGCTGGGTGTAGAGCGCCATCACGCCGCGGTTGGTCTCCTCCAGCTCGGAGTTGAGCACGGTGAGTTCGTCGCGCTGCCGGCGCACCTCGTCCAGCGCGGCGATCAACTGTTCGTTCTGCGTGGCCAGTTCGTCCAGGGCACTGGCCGGGGCGCTGTGGCCGAGCTTTTCCCGCAGCTCGGCCAGTCGCGCCGCCGTCAGCGCCGCAGCGGTGGCCGGGACACGTCGGGACATCCTCACGACCGTATCCCCCTCCATGCCCACCACGCTCAGGGTGTCCACCAGGCGCGCCACCGCACCGGACTGCGGCTCGTACCGGTCGCCGGGCAGCGGGGCCAGCGGCGTCAGGTCGACCCGCAGGACGCTACGGCCGTCCGCCCCGGCCACGACGACGAAGGTGACGTCCGCGCCGTCGGCCGTACGGAGCAGGTCACGCGCCACCTCGCTGAGCGCGGTGGCGAACCGGATCTGGTCCTGGTGCTCCAGCCCGACGGCGGCGGCGACCTCCCGGCCGCGCTGCCGGATGAGGAAGATGTCCTGCTCGACCCGGAGCGCCATCTGCAGCAGCGGCGCCTCGCCGGTCATGCCGGTGCCCTCGCGACCAGGACACCGGCGTCGTCCCGTCGGATGCCGGCGTCGCGCAGCAGGACGGCGGCCATCACCAGCGGGGACCGGGTGGTCAGCCCGGGATAGTCCTCGATCCGCCACCGGTCGACCAGGCCGTCGCTGTGCATGACCAGCGTCGCGCCCGCCGGGAACGGGTAGTCGTAGCCGCGTACGGTGGGCCGCTGGTGGCCGGCGATGCCCGGCAGCGACACCATGCCCCGCCGCTCGTCGGCCGGTCCGAGGACGACCCCGGTGATGTTGCCCAGCCCGGCGTAGTGGAGCAGCCCGGCGGACGGGTCCAGCTCGGCGACGGCCAGGGCGGCGCCGCGGGTGTGCGACATGGCGGCGTGCAGGTGCTGCACCACCACGGCGGGGGGCGCGGCGGGCGCGGCCCGGAAGGCGGCGAGCGCGGCCTCGGTTGCCCCGGCCGCCAGCGGTCCGTGCCCGAGACCGTCGCAGACCAGCACCTGGTGCCGCCCCTCGACGACCCGTACGCCGTGGCCGTCGCCGCTCACCTGCTCGCCGGTGATGGGCCGGGTGATCCCGGCCGCCCAGAGCGGGGTGACCGGCATGCCCTTCGGCCACACCTGCACGGCGAAGACGGTGCCCTTGCCGGGCCGTGACCAGGCGTCGAACCAGCTCGCCTGCCGGGCGATCGCGCCCAGCCCGATGCCGAGGGTGCCGCTGGTGGAGTGGCCGTCGCGGGAGGAGACGGTCAGGTCGGCCATGCCGGGGCCGGAGTCGATGGCGACCAGTTCCACGCCGGCGTGGTCGCCGGCGCGGGTGGGCCGCAGCAGCAGCACGCCTTCCTGGGCGTGCTTGACCAGGTTGCTGGTCAGCTCGGCGGCGAGGATGGCGAGTTCAGCGGTCCGCGTCTCGTCGAGGCCGACCTGGCCGCCGAGGCGTTCGGCGGCCCGGCGGACGGAGCTGGCCGCGCTGCTGTTCTCGACACGGAACCAGATGCCGGGGTCGGCGACGGGATCGAAGTTCACCGGGACCACTTGGTCACCGTGATGCGGGTGCCCTCGCCCACGGTGGTCTGGACGTCGAACTCGTCGACGAGTCGCCGGGCGCCGCTGAGGCCCAGGCCGAGGCCACCTCCGGTGGTGTAGCCGTCGGTGAGGGCGAGGGCGAGGTCGGGGATGCCCGGGCCGGAGTCGGCGAAGAGGATCCGTACGCCGCGCCGCCGGCCGTCCTCGACGACCGTCACCTCGGCGCTGCCGCCGCCACCGTAGATGAGGGTGTTCCGGGCCAGCTCGCTGGCCGCGGTGACCAGTTTGGTCTGGTCGACGAGGGAGAGCTTGACGGCCACGGCGACGGTGCGCACCAGCTGGCGGACCCGGACGACGTCCTCGTCACTGCCGATCGCCTGCGCCTGCGGGCGGCCCAGGTCGATGCCCGCCGTCATGCTGATGTCGCCGCCGATCCGGACTCCACGTCCTCGGGGTCGTCGTCGCCGAACCCAAGGTCGTCCTCACGGGTCGCCGCGATCAGCTCCATGCCGCGCTCGACGTTCAGCGCGGTACGGATGCCGTTGAGCGACAACCCCAGCTCGACCAGGGTGATGGCGACGGCGGGACGCATCCCGACGACGACCGTCTCCGCGTCGAGCACCTTGGAGATCGCGGCGATGGTGGAGAGCATCCGGCCGACGAAGGAGTCGACGATGTCCAGCGCGGTGATGTCGATGATGACGCCGTGGCAGCCGGTGGCCACGATCCGCTCGGCCAGGTCGTCCTGGAGGGCGAGGGCCGTCTGGTCGGACATGTCGATCTGGATGGAGACCAGCAGGATGTCGCCGATCTTGAGGATCGGCACCCGCTCCATCACGCCTCCCGGCGCGGGTGGCGGCGGGCCGTCTCGACCCCGGTGAGCCGCAGGACGTGCCGCAGCGCGTCGGCGAGGCTGGCCTTGGTGGCGATGTCCCCGAACTCGATGCCGAGCGCGACGATGGTCTGCGCGATCTGTGGCCGGATGCCGGAGATGATGCAGTCGGCGCCCATCAGCCGGGCCGCGACCACGGTCTTGAGGATGTGCTGGGCGACCTGGGTGTCCACCGCCGGCACGCCGGTGATGTCGATGATGGCGTACGGCGAGCCGGTGTCGACCAGCGTCTGGAGCAGCCGCTCCATCACCACCTGGGCACGGGCCGAGTCGAGGGTGCCGACCAGCGGCACCGCGACCACGCCGTCCCAGATCTTCACCACCGGGGTGGAGAGTTCGAGGAGCTGCTCGGCCTGGTCGGCGATGAGACTCTCGCGTGCCTGCACGTAGGTCTCGAAGGTGTACAGCCCCATCTGGTCGACCAGGCTGTTGAAGGCGATGACGTCCCGCAGGGACAGTTCGACCTCGCCGGACTCGGCCAGTTCGACCAGCACGTCCTTGAGGGCGTAGATGCTGACCGCGGTCTCGGTGGCCGAGAAGCCCTGCCGGACCCGGCCGCGGGACAGCTCGGCGAGCACGGCCCGCAGCTCACCGGCCGACTCGGTCTGGATGTCGGTGAGCCCCGCTCGGCCGGCGGCGATCATGCTACGGTGCAGCTCCTGCACCTGGAGCCGCAGCTCGGCGTGGCTCAGCCGGCCGCGCAGCGACGCCGCGACGATGTCGGTCCAGCGCTGCGCGATCCGCTCGTCGTGCTCACCGAGCAGATCGGCGAGCCGGCCGCTCTCTTCCGTGGTCAACGCCATGGTCACCTCCTGTGAGCTGGACGGGCCGGACTCTATCACCGGCGCTGCTCCGGGTACTTGCCACAAGGCAAAGGAATGATCAGGCCCACCGGAACGCGCTCCCGTTCTGCGTGTCACCCCGTTCGTGGGATACCGTTCCCCCGATAACAGGAGGTCCGAATGTCCTTGACGGTGCACACGGAACAGCGCGGCGATGTCGTCGTCGTGTCGGTCGCGGGCGAGCTCGACATGGCGACCGCACCGCAGCTGCAGGACCAGATCACCGATCTGCTCGACAAGGGTCGCAGCCGGCTGGTGTTCGACCTGGCGAACGTGTCGTTCTGCGACTCGACCGGGTTGTCGGTCTTCGTGCGCGCGAAGAACAGCTCCGACGAGGCCGGCGGTGTCGTCCGGCTGGCCGCCCCGCAGCGCGGCGTGCTGCGCATCCTCGAGGTCAGTGGCCTGGTCGAGGTGCTGCACACCTACCCGACGGTCGAGCAGGCCGTGGCGGGCGACCCCACCCCGGCGTCCTCCTGACCGGTTGACTCAGCGCTCGTCCTCGATGAACCGGGGACGAGCGATCACCATGCCCGCGGTGGTCTGCACGGCGAGCGCGCCGAGCAGGAAGCCCAGCGGCGCGGTCCAGCCGCCGGTCGCCTCGTAGAGGATCCCGACCAGCAGCGGGCCGAGCGCCGCGATGACGTACCCGGTGCTCTGCGCGAAGGCGGAGAGCGCGACGGTCCCCTCGGCGGTGCGGGCGCGCAGGCCGATGGTGGTCAGGATCATCGGGAACGCGCCCTGGCCGAGGGCGAGCAGCAGCACCCAGAGCGGTGCGAGGCCGTCCGGGGCGAGGGCGAGCCCGACGTACGACGCGGCGGACGCCGCGGTCAGGGAGAGCACCAGCGGCCGCAGGGTGCGCAGGCGGCCGGCGAGGGTGGGCATCAGCAGCGCGACCGGCACGCCGAGCGCGGTCACCCCGGCGAGCAGCAGTCCGGCGGTCTCCGCCCGGTAGCCGGCGTCCCGGAAGAGCTGCGCCAGCCAGCCCATGATCGCGTATCCGCTGAGCGACTGCGCGCCGAAGTAGACCGCCATCGCCCAGCCGAGCCGGGTGCGTTCCGGCCGGATCCGCACCCGGGCGGCCGGGGCCGCCGTCGCGGTCGCGGCCCGCCGGGCGGCGCGGGCTCGCAACGCCAACGGCACCCACGGGAGTACGGCCAGCGCGGCCAGCCCGGCCCAGACGCCGAGCCCGGCCCGCCAGGAGCCGAAGGCGTGCGCGACCGGCACCGCGGCGGCGGCGGCCGCCGTGGTGCCCACCGTCAGGGCCATCGTGTACGCGCCGGTGACCAGCCCGGTGCGGTGCGGGAAGTGCTGCTTGACCAGCATCGGCAGGAGGATGTTCGCCACCGCGATACCGGCCAGGGCGAGCGCGCTGGTGAGCACGAAGACCAGCGCGGAGTCGGTGACCACCCGCAGCAGCTGGCCGGCGGTGAGGGCGAGCATCGCCACGATCAGCACCCGGGCGGGCGGGTACCGGCGGACCAGCCACGGGGTGAGCGCGCCGAGGCCGGCGAAGGCGATCGTCGGCAGCGTGGTGACGAAGCCGGCCATCGCCCCGGAGAGGGCCAGGCCGGCGCGGACCTCGTCGAGCAGCGCGCCGAGGCTGGTCACCGCGGCCCGCAGGTTGAGCGCGACCAGCAGCATCCCGACCAGCACCAGCGCGCCGCCGGTGGCCGGGGACGACGCCCGGGTCGGGGGCGCCACGGCGGCCGGCGCCGGCCCGGGCGTGACGGTGGTGGGTGGCGGGGTCATGACCTCGAACCTACAATCATGGGATGAATTTCGGCAGGAGTTGTAACCGGTGACACCCGCCGTCGGTGCTGTCGCCGTGCCGCCGCGCGGTCACCGGGTCCGCCAGACGATCGAGCAGCTACGGGGCCGGATCCTCGGCGGCGAGTGGCCGGTCGGTGGGCGCATCCCCACCGAGCCGCAACTGGTCGCCGCGCTCGGGGTGGGGCGGAACACGGTCCGCGAGGCGGTCCGCGCGCTGGTGCACGCCGGGGTGCTGGAGTGCCGGCAGGGCTCGGGCACGTACGTGGTGTCGACCGACGAGCTGGCCCCGGTGGTGGCCCGCCGGCTGACCGACGACCGGATGGCCGAGGTGGTCGAGGTCCGGCGCGCCTTCGAGGTGGAGGCGGCCCGGCTCGCCGCGGTGCGGCGTACCCCGGAGGACCTGGCGGCGCTCGACGGGGCGCTGGCCGCCCGGGAGGCGGCCTGGCGCTCGGGCCGGGTGGCGCAGTTCGTGGAGGCCGACGCCGCGCTGCACACCGCCGTGGTGGCCGCCGCGCACAACGGCATGCTCGCCGAGCTCTACGCCTCGGTCGGCGCGGCCATGCGCAGCACCGTGGCGCAGGCCATGGGGGACGCGCTGGAGCCCGAGCGGTACGTCGACCACGGTCGACTCGTCGAGGCGATCCGGGACGGCGATCCGGCACGCGCGGCGATCGAGGCCGGCGCTTTTCTGGAGCCGCCTCCCGGGGCATAGGTTGTGCCGGACCTCGAAAACCGGACAGCACGGGAGTACGGATGCTCAAGGGCTTCAAAGACTTCATCATGCGCGGAAACGTCGTCGACCTGGCGGTCGGCGTCGTCATCGGCGCCGCGTTCACGGGCGTGGTCACGCAACTGACCAAGTCGTTCCTCGAACCGCTGATCAGGGTGGTTGCTGGCGGCAACTCGCTGAAGGCCGGGCAGTGGACCATCGGTGGGCAGGTGTTCGAATGGGCCGCGTTCGTCAACGCCCTGATCACCTTCCTGCTGACCGCGGCGGTGCTCTACTTCCTCGTGGTGTTCCCGATGAACAAGCTGGCCGAGCGGCGGCACCGGGGCGAGGAGCCGCCGCCGAAGGCGCCGAGCGAGGAGGTCAAGCTGCTCACCGAGATCCGGGACACGCTGGTCGCCGCCGGGCACACCACTCCGGGACAGCAGCGCGGCGCGCTGGACGACGTGCTGGGCCGGCATGCGGAGCCGCCCGCCCCGCGCTGACGCACCGCCACGCACATCGGCCCCTGTGGGAATCCCACAGGGGCCGCCCTGTCTCGAACAGGTGTTCGATAGAGTCCGGCCATGGAGCAACGCAGACACTGGTGGAACGGCAAATGGGGACGACTGGCCCGGCGGGACGTGTTCCTCCGGGTGGACGCCGACCGCTGGCACGTCGAGCAGCGGGCCGGCGGCGCGGAGGGCGTCTCCCAGTTCTACGAGTACCCCAGCGTCGAGGAGGCCGAGGAGACCGTGCGGGCACTGCTGGAGGGGCCGGACACCTGGCGCGAGCTCTCCCCGCGCCCGCCCAGTGCCTGGGCGCCGCCCACGGGCGACTGACCACCCGGCGGCCCGGAGCCACGTCCGGCGTTTACGGTCCGGCGGGCCCGGGAACCGCCCGGTGATGAAGCAGCAGGGCACCGAGCGACACGCGGTCATCTCCCGGGTCACCACCGGCATGCGGGTGGTGGACACCGTCGGCGTGGAGGTCGGCACCGTCGACCTCGTGCAGCGGGGCGACCCCAACGCGGTGACCGTGCAGGCGTCGACCGCCGACCCGGGCGGCAGCCTGCACGAGCTGATCGAGACGGCGGCCGTCGAGGAGCCGGACGTCCCGGCCGACCTGGCGGCCCGGTTGCTGCGCCGCGGCTACCTGAAGGTCTCCACCGAACTGACCCGCACCGGCGCCGTCTACGTGCTGGCCGACCAGATCGCCACCGTCACCGACGACCAGGTACGCCTGGACGTACCCGCCGGCGACCTCCCCCCTGAGGAGTAGCCCCCGGCGTTCTCCGCTCCGGCCGGCCAACTCCAGCCGCCTCCGGCCCCACAAGCTCGACGCCCCAGCAGCATCCGCCCCGGGCCCCACTCACCTCCTCGACGTCCTTTAGAGCTGATGACGTAGACGAATCACAACGCGGAGCAGCCACCCGACGATCCGTCAAGCTCCGAGTTGGTCCCCCCGATTCGCTTACGTCATCAGCTCTAAAGGACCGCGTGCATGAATCGCCCCACGCCCTCGGTGCGCAAGGACCGCGCAGCCAGTCGCCCACACCCTCGCGCATCCGCGCCGACCCGGCCGGCAGGCGATCAGCGACGCACTGGGGTGGACGGCTCGACGACGCCGGTCTCGGCGGCCTCGGGGCGGACCGGCGCGGGCGGCGGTGGAGTGGCGCGGCGGCGGCGGAAGAGCAGCAGCATCAGCCAGCCGGCCAGCAGGCCCCAGAACGCCCCGCCCACGCCGAGCAGGCTGACCCCGGAGGCGGTCACCACGAAGGTCACCACGGCGGCCTCCCGGCTCTCCGGCTCGGCGACCGCCGCCGAGACCGCGGTGGCCAGCGCGCCCAGCAGCGCCAGCCCGGCCACCGCCTCGATCAGTACCGGCGGGGAGAGCAGCACCAGTGCGGTCGCCGCACCCGCGCCGAGGCCGAGCAGCGCCATCCCGATCCCGGCGGTGACCGAGGCGATCCAGCGGCGGTCCGGGTCCGGGTGGGCGTCCGGGCCGGCGGCCAGGGCCGCGGTGATCGCCGCCAGGTTGACCGCGTGCCCGCCGGCCGCCGCGCCCAGCACCGTGCCCAGCCCGGTGACCCGCAGCGCCGAGCCGAGCGGGGGCCGGTAGCCGTAGCCGCGCAGCACCGCCGCGCCCGGCACGTTCTGCGCGGCCATGGTGACCAGGAAGAGCGGCAGCGCCAGTCCGACCACCGCCGGCACGCTGATCGCCGGCGCGGTCAACGCCACCACCGGCCGGAGGTCGCCCACGCCCCCGCCCGACGTGGTCAAACCGATCGCCACCGCCGCCGCGACCAGCGCGGCCGGTACGGCCCAGCGGCGGGCGAACCGGTGCAGAACCAGCCACGTGACGATCACCGGGGCGGCCAGCCGCGGCACCTCGACCAGGGCGCGGACCGGTGCGGTGCAGAGCGGCAGCAGCACCCCGGCGAGCATCGCCGCCGCCACCGGGCCGGGGATCGCGGCCACCGCCCGGCCGAGCGCCGGGAAGAGCCCCGCGGCGACGATCAACAGTCCACAGAGGATGAATGCGCCGACCGCGGCGGGCCAGCCGCCGGGCACCGGCCCGGTCGCCACCAGCAGCGCCGCCCCGGGGGTGGACCAGGCGACGGCGATCGGCATCCGGTGCCGCAGCCCCAGCCAGAGCGCGCAGAGACCGGACGCGACGCTCACCGCGAGCAGGCCCGAGGCCGCCTGGGTCTCGTCGGCGCCGACCGCCCGCAGCCCCGCCAACACCACCGTGAACGAGCTGGCGAAGCCGACCAGGGCGGTCACCACGCCGGCCAGCACCGGTTGCAGCCGTTCCCCCATCGCCACACCCCCGTCTCAGCGGCCGGTCAGCGGCCACCCTAGCGAGAGCTGGTCGGGACCCGGTGCTGGACCGCCCAGAGCGCCACCTCGGTCCGCGACGCCGCCCCCGTCTTGCGGAGCAGGTTCGACACGTGCACGGTGACCGTCCGCACCGAGATGCCGAGCGCCCGGGCGGCCTGCTTGTTGGACATCCCGGCGACCAGGCAGCCGAGCACCTCCTCCTCCCGGCCGGTCAGCTCGGCGTCGGGCGGGGCGGCGACCCGGGCGGCCGGCAGCCGCAGGTGCTCCGGCATGGGGCGGCGTACCAGCGCGTCGGGGCCCTGACCGGCGTGCGCGGCGAGCAGCTCGGTGAGGGCGTACGGGTTGCCGCCGGTGCGCTGCCAGACCGCGAGGCTGACCCGCTCCGCGGGCCGGGAGCCGTCGTACACCTGGGTCAGCACCTCGGCGACCTCGGCGACGCCGAGCGGGTTGAGGTGCTGGCGCACCGCGCCGCGTACCCCGCAGAGCCGGGCCAGCGCGCGGACGGTGAGCTCCGGCGCGACCGCGTCGGACGGCGGCCGGCTCGCCACCACCAGCAGGGCCGGCAGCTCCGGGGCGGTGGCCAGCTCGGCGACCAGGTTGAGGCTGGCCGGGTCGAGGGCGTGCAGGTCCTCCACCACCAGCACGGCCGGCCCGGCGCCGACCAGCAGCCGCACGGTCCGCACGGCGAGGCGGAGCAGGGTGCCCGGGGCGTAGCGCTCGCGCGGCGCGGTGGGTTGCTGGGCGAGCCAGGCCAACGCGTCGGCCGGCAGGTCGAGCCCGCCGGTGTCCCGCCCGCTGAGCACGGCCGCCAACCAGTCGTACGGGGCCGGGTCGTGCACCCGCGCGGCGCCGCAGAGGACCACGGCCGGACGGGGCGAGAGGCCTTCCACGGCGGCCGCCACCAGTAGACTCTTGCCCACTCCGGCGGCCCCTGTGATGACCGTCACGGCGGGCGACTGGCGACCGGTGTCGGCCACGGCAGCCCAGGCACGGTCGAGCTCGGCAAGCTCGCCGGCGCGCCCCACCATGGACACCGGCATCATTTCTCCACCCTACGCACTAGTGCGTAGAGACGAAGGCAGGGTGTTCTTGGCAAGCTTGACCCATGACGCTGATCCTCCGCTCGGCCATCCTCAACGACGTCGGCCTGGTCCGCACCAACAACGAGGACTCCGCCCTCGCCGGTGACCGCCTGCTGGCGGTGGCGGACGGCATGGGGGGACTGCCCGCGGGCGAGGTGGCGAGCGAGATCGTCATCCGGATCCTGGACGAGCTGGTGCCGCCGACCGTTCCGGCCGAGGCCGGCGACGCGCTGCGCGCCGTCGTCGCCACGGCCAACCAACGCATCCGCGCCGCCATCTCCGCCGATCCCGCGCGCGACGGCATGGGTACGACCCTGACCGCCGGCCTACTCGCCGGGGACGCCCTGGTCCTCGCCCAGGTCGGCGACTCCCGCTGCTACCTGCTGCGCGACGGTGAGCTGACCCAGCTCACCCGGGACGACACCTTCGTACAGACGCTCGTCGACCAGGGTGCGCTCTCCCCCGACCAGGCCCGCCACCACCCGCAGCGGTCGCTGGTGACGCGCGCCGTGCAGGGCTCCGACACACCGCCGGCGATCGGGGTGCTGACCGTCTTCGCCGGTGACCGGCTGCTGCTGTGCAGCGACGGGCTCTCCGACTACGTCTCCGACGAGGCGATCCACGCCGCCCTGACCATGTACGGCGACCGGCAGCAGTGCGGTGAGCAGCTGGTCAAGCTGGCCCACCAGGCCGGCGCACCGGACAACGTCACCGTGGTGGTCTCCGACGTGGCCGCGGCCTGAGTCGGACCGATCGGGTTGCGGGTGGTGGCCCCCCGGGTTGGGATGGACGGATGATCCTCCGCCGGTTGGCCCCCGACGAACGCCTGACGACGAGCTTCCCGCTCCAGGCGTACGCCTTCGAGGCGTCCCCGCTGAGCAACGCGCGGGTCGAGGCGTTCCGGGAGTACCTGCCGTACAACAAGGGCAACCGGACCCTCGTCGTCGAGGAGTGCGGGGAGACCCGGGCGGCGGCCAGCGCCATCCCGATGCGGCAGAACCTGCGCGGGGAGGTGCTGCCGATGGCCGGGGTCGCCGGGGTCGCCACCCACCCGCTGGCCCGTCGGCGGGGCCACGTCCGGGAGCTGCTGCACCGGCTCCTCGACGAGATGCGCGACGAGGGGCACCCGCTGACCGCGCTCTACCCGTTCCGGGCCGGCTTCTACGAGCGGTTCGGCTACGTCGGGCTGCCCAAGGCGCGTACGGTCCGGTTCTCCCCGGCCGACCTGGCGCCGCTGCTGCGGGCGGAGCTGCCCGGCGAGGTGACCTGGGAGCGGATCGGCGCCGGCTACGCCGGATACCGGGCGTTCACCGAGCGCTGCCTGCGGGAGCGGCACGGCTTCGCGGTCTTCCCCGAGTTCCGCGCGGTGGGGCTGCGGGACCGCGACGACCGCTGGCTGATCAGCGCGAAGATCGACGGTACGACCGTCGGCGCGCTCACCTACCGGATCGACGACCACGGCGGCGAGCTGGTCGGCGACGACCTGCTCGCCACCGACCCGTACGCCCGGGCGCTGCTGTTGCAGTTCCTCGCCCGGCACGTCGACCAGGTCGAGCGGGTCAGCCTCCTGGTGCCCGCAGACGAGCTGCCCGAGCTGTGGCTGACCGACCTGGCGGTGCACGTCCAGGCGCGGGTGGCGCGGCCCGGTTCGGCCGCACCGATGGCCCGGCTGCTGTCGTTGGACGCCCTGGCCGGGCTGCCCTGCGGCCCGGGGCGGGTCCGGGTGGAGCTGGTGGGCGACCGCTGGCTCGCCGGCACCCACCTGATGGACGGCACCACCGGCCAGTTGGAGCTGACCTCCGGCGGGCCGGCCCCGACGGCGACGCTCACCGCCGCCGGGCTCTCCGCGCTGGCTTACGGGGTGCTCGACCCGGCCGAGGTGGACGTACGCGGGCTGGGCGAGGTGGGCCCGGCGGCGGGTGCCGAGCTGCGCCGTCTCTTCCCGCGGGAGCTGCCGTACCTCTTCGCCGACTTCTGACCCCACCCCTGCCCGGACGGGTGACCCTCCCCGGCCGCCCCCGGCCCACCGGCCGCTGCCCGCCGTTCTGCGGCGTGTCGCGGTATCAGCCGAGCGGGACACCCCGACCCGCCGCAAACCGAGTCGATCAACGGACAACTTAGGTGCGGGTTAAGAGTCGGCAGTCGGTGCACGCTTCCGGGCACCCGCCCCATAGCATCGGCGGGTGCGTATGAAGTCCGTTCTCGCCCTGCTCGTCCTCGGTGTCACCGCAGCGACCCTCCCGGCCTGCGGCGACTCAGGTGCCTCCGATGCCCTTGACGACCGCCAGCCGGTGAGCGTCTCCGCGACGGGCGCCGACGCCGCCGCGACGGGCGCCACCCCGGTCCCCGCCCGCTCAGCCAGCCCGTCGGCCAGCCCGTCGTCCCGCAGCGGCCTGGGCGGGCCGGGCAAGCCGAAGCCGTCCCGACCCACTGGCACGACGCTCAAGGCCGGCAACCCGGGGGGCGGCGCGTCCGTGCCGGCCGAGGCGCGGGCGGTGGACACCTCCCGTCCGACCAGGACGATCGGCAGCGGCACCCCGGCGAGCTGCACCTCCGAGGCGGTGGTGAAGGCGGTGGCGGCCGGCGGGATCATCACCTTCGACTGCGGTCCCGACCCGGTGACCATCACGATGAAGGCCACCGCGAAGGTCCGCAACGCCAACGGGCCGAGGATCGTCCTGGACGGCGGCGGCAAGGTCACCCTCTCCGGCGGCGGGGCCCGACGGATCCTCTACATGAACACGTGTGACAGCGCGCAGGGCTTCACCACCCCGCACTGCCAGAACCAGGACCACCCGCAGCTCACCGTGCAGAACCTGACCTTCACCCGGGGCAACTCCACGGGCGAGGGGACCGAGGGCGGCGGCGGTGGGGCGATCTTCGTACGCGGCGGCCGGTTCAAGGTGGTCAACTCGCGCTTCGTCGACAACCGCTGCGACCGGACGGGCCCGGACCTGGGTGGCGCGGCGCTGCGGGTGCTCAGCCAGTACGACAACAAGCCGGTGTACGTGGTCAACAGCACCTTCACCGGCGGGGTCTGCTCCAACGGTTCCGCGCTGAGCAGCATCGGCGTCTCCTGGGTGGTGCTGAACAGCGTGCTCAGCGGCAACAAGGCGGTCGGCAACGGCGCGAACCCGGCGAAGGCCGGCACCCCGGGCGGCGGCAGCGGCGGCGCGATCTACTGCGACGGCAACGAGTTCACCGTGCGGATCGCCGGCACGATCATCGAGAACAACCACGCCAACGAGGGCGGCGGCGCGATCTTCTTCGTCAGCAACAACCGCACCGGCACGATGCGGATCGAGTCCTCGACGCTGCGCCGCAACCCGAGCGACGGCTTCGAGACGCAGGGCTTCCCCGGCATCTTCTTCCTCGGCGCCCGCCCCCCGACAGTCACCGGCTCCACCCTCCGCTGACCCGCCCACCGCGCCCGACCCCGACCACCGCGTCGATCATGAAGTTGTTGCCAGCCGCCCCGACGTGTCCTGCCAACAACTTCATGATCAGCGGAGGGTCGCGGGCGGAAGGGCGTACCTCAGTAGGGGTTGCCGTGGCCGGGGGTGCGGGCCTTCAGCAGGCCGCCGGGGCGGCCGGGGAGGTCGTTGGCGTCCGACATGGGCGGGCCGGTGGTGCCGGCGCCGTGGGCCATGCCGGCGAAGAGGTCCCGCAGGGCGGTGACGGCGTCGACCTTCGGGTGCCAGCCCAGTTCGGTCTCGGCGCGTTCGCTGGACATCAGCGGCGCGTTCAGGGCCAGCTCCACCCAGCCGACGTCGACCGGCTGGAGGCGGAACCGCCAGGTCAGCAGCGCGGCGGCGCGCAGCACCGGGGCGGCCACCGGCACCGTCCAGCCCTTGAACTCGCGGGCCACCAGCTCCGGGGTGAGCACCGGGTCCGCGGCGATGTTGAAGGCGCCGCGCGCGTCACCCAGGACCGACCTCGCGTACGCGTCGGCGATGTCGTCGGCGTGCACCGCCTGCATCCGCAGCCGGCGGTTGGCGGGTACGAGCGGGATGCGCCCGTAGCGCAGCAGCCGGACGGGGGCGAACGGCCCCAGGAAGTACCGGGTGATCTCGGTGCCGGCGTCCCGCTGGAAGGTGAGCCCCGGCCGCAGCCGCACCACGCGCAGCGCGGGATGCTCGGACTCGACCTCGTCGAGCATCGCCTCGACCTCGGCCTTGTCCCGGCTGTACGACGACCCGGGCACCCCCGTCGCCGGCCAGCGCTCGCTGATCGGGTGGTCCTTCGGGCCGGGCGCGTAGGTGCCGACCGACGAGGCGTACACCAGGGCCGGAACGCCGGCCCGGACGACGGCGTCGATCACCGCGCGGCTGCCGCCGACGTTGGTCCGGTACAGGGTGCGCTGGTCGTGGCTGGGCTGGATCTGCCAGGCCAGGTGCACGACGGCCGCCGCGCCCGCGAAGACCTCGGCGAGCTTGCCCACCGCGGCCGGCGCCCCGATGTCGCAGGAGTGCCACTCCACCTGGTCGTACGGCTCACCGGCGTCCGGGCCGGGCAGTCGCCGCGCCACGCCGGCCAGCTCCAGCCCCGACTCCGGGCGCAGCCGGCGCAGCAGCGCCGTCCCCACGTTGCCGCTGGCCCCCACGATGACGATCCGCATGCGGGCTGCGGTACCCGCTGGACCGCACTCCAACCCCCGACGGTCAGGGGCGGGGTGACTGGCGCACCCAGCTCCTCTCCCGCCCGCGGCGGCCCTGCGTGGCGGCCAGGCAGCGCGGACAGATGGAGCCGACCGGGTCGGCCTCGGTGAGCACGTCCGTCGAGGTGTAGTCGAACGGCACGTGCGGGAAGCGTCGCAGCCGGGTGCGGCTCAGCTGGAGCCCGCACACCGTGGAGTTCTGGCCGGGCCGCCAGGCGTGCACCTCGCCGCCGGGCTGCCGTACGCCGTCCGACCCGATCTCCTCGCCGGACGCCGCGACGGCCGGGGTACCGCTCATCCTCATGCCGTCCCTGGTTCCCCCCGAACGACCTCCCATGCCCGGAATCAGGTTCGCCGGGACAGCAGCGCGGCGACCAGGCAGGCGAAGGCGGCGACGTTCGTGACCGTGCGGAGCAGGTTCCACCGCACCCACGTCGACTCGAAGCTCTCCCGCACCGCCCGCAGGTCGGCGATCCGATCCACCGGCCCGGCCGCGTCCAGCCGCTCGTTCAGCGGCACACTGAAACGCATGGTGATCACCAGCGTGGCCCCGTAGCAGCCCAGCGCCGCGACCGTCCAGGCGAGCACCGGACCGCCCACGGTCAGGTGCAGCGCGGCCGCCACCCCGATCAGCAACGCCGCGCCGAGGAACGCCACGAGGAACCAGCCGTTGAGGATCCGCCGGTTGATCGACTGCATGGTCCCCACGAACGTCCGGTCGTCGACCGCGGCCAGGCCCGGCATGACCGAGCAGGCGTACGCGAAGAAAAGCCCCGCCATCAGCCCGGTGAGTCCGGTGGCGGCGGCCAGCAAGAAGGTCCTCATACCCCCAGCGTGGCGTGACGTGCCTTCGTTGACCATGGCCGAGAGGCTCGGGCGCATGCGTGGACGTCCTGGTCGCGCGGGCATCGACGGGCGGCCGGAAGCCGGAAGGAATCGCCTGGCGAGGTCCGGTAGCCTGAGGGCGCGGGCCGCTAGCTCAATGGCAGAGCTGTGGACTTTTAATCCATAGGTTCAGGGTTCGAGTCCCTGGCGGCCCACTCTTCCGCAGGCCAAGGGCCCCTCGTGGATCTCTTGGGCCGTGATCTTGGCTCGTACAGCAGTAGGCCGTTCACCGGTCAAGCGCGCTGCCGAGCCGCTTGAGCGCGTCGCGGGTGGCCACCGACGACACCACCGTGTAGATCTCCATGGTGATGGCGAACTGAGCGTGCCGGGAGATCTGCATCGCCGCCCAGCGGATTCGGAACCGGCACAGCCGCCGGTGCGATCGTGACCCAGCGGGTGCCGCTACCGCTCGTCGGCAACTTCCAGTGTCTCTGAGCCGCCTCTGCAGGGCAGGGGTCACCCAACTTCGGCGGATAGCTCAGGAGCCGATCTATGGCTCTGGACGCGACCGCCGAGGCTTGTGATCGGGGGCCGCCGGGCGTACCGGGACGGCCGAACTGGCAGGCTGGCAGGCGGCAGAAGCATCGGCGGCAGGATGGAGACGTGCGCGTGGCGGGCTGGAGCGCGATGGCAGGTATGCACGACTTCGTCGTGCCGGACGAGGCAGCCGCACAGGCGTCCGCTGAGGAGCTCGCGGCATACGGATTCCCGCGCGTCCTCGCCCGCCCGCATCGGGACGGCGGCTGGCTGGTGATGGCGCTCGACGAGGGCCCCTATCCGGTCGACACCGTGGGCCACCGGCAAATCGAGGCGGTGAGCGGCGAAGCGGCGGCGATCGCGCGAGCGCACCGCGGACGGCCCCGTGGTGGCAGCCGGTTCGACGTCAGCCGGATCGCCGAGCATCGCACCTGGACCGCCCCGATCGAGGTGATCGGCACCAAGGCGCGTCCACCGGTCCCGGAGGTCACCATCGTCCCGGCGCCGCCCCTGGAGCCCTTGGCGCTCACGCCGGACTCCTCCGCGCCTGGGACGGTGAAGCTGACGGGGCTCGACGACGTGCCGTGGGCCGATCTGGAGCACGCGCACGGCTCCGCCGACGACGTGCCCGACCTCCTACGCGAGCTGGCGGGCGGGACGCAGGAATGGGACGAGGTCCTCGACGAGCTGTTCGGCGACAACCTGCTGCACCAGGGCGACTGCTACGAGGCCACGGCCCCGATGCTGCCGTTCCTGACTGAGCTGATCGTCGCGGACGTGGTGCCGGCGCCGCAGCGCCGCGATCTCTACCTGTGGCTGATGGTCGCCGGTGGCCGCCGCAACGACAACCTGATCGGGTTCGCCGAGCTCGCCCGGGACGAGGGGGAGCCGCTCCAGCCGGGCGCCTGGACGGAGGAGGTCTTCCGGACCGTCGGCGACCAGATTCCAGTGCTGCTGGACCGGTGGGACGCCGAGCCGCAGGGGATTCGGTTCGTGCTCGCCGTCCTCGCCGCGCAACATCCTGATCACGGGGTGCGGGCCGCCGACCGGATCGCCGCCCTGGCCGCCGAACTCGACGGGACGCAGCAGGGCGCGTACGTGCGGCTCGCCCTGGAACTCGTGCACGGCCGCAACGAGCAGGCGCTTGCACTCGCGACGGAGATCGTCGGCTGGGCCGACCATCTGGAGCCGGAGTGGCTGAAGGCTCCCGGTGTGCCCGACGGGATCAAGGCGGCGCACGTGCTCGCCGAAGGCGCGCTCCACACCATCGAGTAGCCGCATCACGCGGCCACCGGCACGACGATCATGGTCAGCTCCTGACCGTTGCAGCGGCGCTCGCGATCGATCATCATGGCGGGATGACCGATCTAAGGAGCCATGCCGCGTAGGCGGCCCAACAGCCTTCGTCGCGAGCATGTCGGAGCACGGGCGTCGAAGATGACTTCCAGGATTCCTGGACTCTCCAGCGGCACCGTCACAGAGATCTCGCGCTTGGAGCGAAGCCGGCTCTGCCCAGGAGACGTGCAAGCTGCCTGGGAGCGATGGGGACGCTTCGTTCGAGGGCCCACAAGAACATTGGATCGTGTCGCACTTGTTGGAGATGCGGGAGAGTTCTACGACGGATGCGACTGCTGCGGCCCGACCGACTTCGGACGCAGGAGTCTGGAGAACGTCATGCTGATGCTGTCGGCTCCCGCCGCCCGCGACCTTCGAGCGCAGGTGAGCAAGCTCGATCAGCGCTTGGCTTGGCGAGCCCGTCGAGCAGGCGCGGCTCATCTTCTTGAGGTGTGGTGGCACGAGTAGATGCCATGACCCCAGTGCCGTACGACGGGGAAGTACAGCAAACCCTGCGACCTCACAGCGAAGTACAGCAACCGTGCCAGCCGAACCGGACCGAGACGCGCGACAACAGACCGGATGACCTCGCATCCCACCCGATCCGGCCGGCTCGCCGGCAATCCATAGGTCCAGGGTTCGAGTCCCTGGCGGCCAACCAGCTGACGCACCGCCTCCGAACTGCGAGACGCCGGAAAGAGATCATCGGGCGTAACCAGGGACAAACTAGCTGGGACCTTGGCTAGTGCCCCGTCATGGAGCCTTGAACGGGTAATCGGGGTGGCGGATCTTGGAGCCTGCGGCGAATCCGGATTTCGGTCTGGCGCCAAAGACGAGGCACTAGATGGACGCGGTCGCGGGCGGTGAGCTTGGTGAGCAGCCGGGTGACGTATGACCTGGCCGTGGCCACGCTGATCGACAGCTGTGCCGCGATCTCGGTGTTGGACAGGCCGCTTCCGATGAGTAGCGTCAGAAGTAGCTTCAGCCCCAAAGCAACAGCAACGCTGGTCAACCGGCTGCCACCACGAGTGGCCATCACCGTGTGATGCATCGGCTCTGACCAGCGTTGTCGTTGGTTTTGGGCCGCTTACTACCGGGAGGCCAGTGGGCGAGCCAGGGTCGGGCGCGCGGCCAGTGGGCGGGCCGCCAACACCGAAGTGAGACAGAGCCGATAACTTGACAGTCCCGCCGCGTCAACAACGCGACTGGGCACTACACACCGGGTGCCGGTGCGGCGGCGTCTCCTGCCCGCCAGCGGCGCCAGGTCGGCAGGAGTCGCCACAGCCGTCCGCCGAGGACGAACGCGGCCAGCCAGAGCAGGTAGAACAGCGAGGTGAATGCGCCTCCAGCGGTGCGTTGCGTGCCGTCGACGGCGGTGACGGTGACGGGGGCGGTCAGGTAGGGGATGCCCGACCACTGGAAGGTGCCGGTGGCGTCCGGGGCGGCGGCGAGCAGGCCAGCGACGAAGGCGTGCGTGCCGCCTTGCATGAAGGCGCTGGCGGCTACTTGGACCAGCAGCAGGCCGACCACTGCGCCCGAGTATGAGGGCTGGGGGCCGGTTTCGCCGTACTCGGCGGTGCGGTACTCGGCCGCCAGCCGGCGCAGGTCGCCGAGGCCTCGGATCGCCTCGGCCGCGCCCACCTCGGCCGCGGCGGCGTAGAGGTTGGCCCGGGTCTCGCGCCGCCTGGCCCGCTTGGCACGGTTGGGCAGGTTGTCGAGGTGGGCGTTGAGGGTCCAGACCGCGCGTTCGATCCGCAGCCGGTCGGCCAGGCGCAGTTCGGTGTGGGTGGGCCGGTCCATGTCAGTTCTCCTCTGCGGGTGGCGCGGGTTGGGGTGGAACCGGGCGGGCGAGCACCGGGCTTACGATCTCGGTCAGCGACAGCCAGTTCCCCGTGCTCTCGGTGAGGGCGGCGTAGCCGTCGTCTGTGGGCCGGTAGTACTTGCGGGCGGGGCCGGAGCGGGAGGCGACGAGGCGGGTGCTGACCCGGCCTTCGCGTTCCAGTCGGGCGAGTGCCGGATAGACAGTGCCGTCGGCGATCCCGGTAAGCCCGATCTGGCGCAGGCGTTGCACCAACTCGTAGCCGTAGGACTCCCGCTCGGCGAGCAGCCACAGCAGCAGCGGTGACAGCACGCCCTTGAGCAGTTGCGGGTCGTGGATCTGATTCACGCATGGAGATTACGACAGGTACCTTGTTTAGTCTAGTACCTGTGTAAGCCATGTTCTGGTGGAGTGCACGCCGCCGTGCCACCCGCGCCATCACCCATCGCCGAGTACCGCGAATGGCCCGACCGCCTCGACTGGGACGAAGGCCCCGACGTCCTGCGCTACCCCGACCTCTACGACCCCATCAGCGACGCCCAGGACGACGAAGTTGATCCTGTAATCCGTCGGTTCTGAGGACGTGTCGGGCAAGCTGCCTCTCATCGTTCACGGTGGGAGGTGGTGCCCGGTGGGCAGACGCCCGGAGGTGTTCGTCCGGCAGGTGTCGATGGCCGAGGGTCAGCGGTTGCAGCGCATCGGTCGGACCGCGAAGGATCCGGTGAAGCTGCGGCGGGCGATCGTGGTGCTGATATCCGCCCAGGGGCAGCCGGCCCCGGACATCGCTCATTCGCTCAAGACCAGCGAGGACTACGTCCGTGACGTGATCCACGCGTTCAACGAGCGGGGGTTCGACGCCTTGGACCCAAAACGGAGCGGGGGCGCACCGAGACGGATCGATGAGCAGACCCGCGCCTGGATCTGCGTCATCGCCCGGTGCGACCCCCGCTTCCTCGGCAAACCCTTCTCCTGCTGGTCCCTGTCGAAGCTGCGTGACTACCTGATCGAGGCGGGCTACGTCACCACGGTCAGCGTCGAGACCGCCCGGCGGATCCTGCACGAGCGGGGTGTGTCGTGGCAGGCCACCAAGACGTGGAAGGCCAGCATCGACCCCGACTTCACGCCAAAGATGCGCCGGATCTTGGACCTCTACGACCAGCCACCCGCGGACGGCCGGGTGCTCTGCGTCGACGAGTTCGGGCCGCTGAACCTGCAACCCCGCCCCGGCCGCTCCTGGCGACCCCACGGCCAACCGGTACGGCTGCGGGCCACCTACACCCGCGACCAGGGCGTTCGGCACATGATCGCCGGCCTCGACCTGGCCACCGGGAAGCTGCACTACCGCATCCGCGACCGCAAACGCTGGCGCGAGTTCCTGGCCTTCCTCAAGACCCTGCGCCACCGCTGGCCCGACCAGCGCCTCTACCTGATCCTGGACAACTTCTCCCCGCACAAGCACCCCGAGGTCCGCGCCTGGTGCGCGACCAACCGCGTCGAGCTGGTGTTCCTACCGACCTACGCGTCGTGGCTGAACTGGATCGAGGCCGAGTTCGCTGCCGTGCGCTACTTCGCCCTCAACGGCACCGACCACCGCAGCCACCCCGAGCAGGACGCCGCCATCGGCGACTACATCCGCTGGCTCAACCAACGCGCCAGACCGAAATCCGGATTCGCCGCAGGCTCCAAGATCCGCCACCCCGATTACCCGTTCAAGGCTGCATGACGGGGCACTAGCCGGGGTGCTTGTCGGCGGCCTGCCGTAGAAGCTGGCCGACGACGCCGCGCGGGCGGTCTTCGGCAGCCAACGGACGTAGGTCGCCAGCGCCCGAACCTGCTTCAAGGTCCGTTCGACGTGGCACACCGGGCTGCGGCGCCCGCGCCCCAGGAGGGCGGGTCGAAGACAGGCAGTGGTGAAGGTCCGGCTGCGGCGGCCGGGGAGGGCCGCCGCAGCCGGGTCAGGTCAGGCCAGCTCGGAAGGACGGTAGCTGGTCGTTCCCTTGGCGGTGTGCACGGTCACCGTCAGGCGGTCGACCTCGCCACCCTCAGAACCCGGCCACCAGGCCGCCCACCAACCGGACTTCACACTGGCCTGGAAGACCTTGCCGTTGTCCAGGGCCACGTCCACCCGGGTGACCTCCGGGCCCACCAGACCCACGATGTTCGACAACTGCTCGTCGCCGTCACCCATGGAACTCATCGTCTGCAGGTCCACCTTGCCCGCCGGCACCACCGGCAGCGGACCGTCGGCCAGCCCCATCGAGGCCAACTGGTCGCCGTCGCCCGCGCTCAGGCACTCCACGATCACGCCGCTGCTCTTCTTCATGATCAGCAGCGTCGCCAGCCCCCGCTGCTCGGCCAGGAGCACATCCTCCGCCTTGACCGCCGACGAACTGCCCCCCACGTCGCTGCCCGCGCACTCCCGAGCCTGCGGCAGCACCTGAGCACCGGTCAACGAACCAGGCGTCGGCGTCCACGCCGCCATCGCCTTCTCCGCCGCCCCCGGCAGCAACGCCGGCACAGCCACCACCGCAGCCGCCCCCGCCGCCACCGCGGCCAGACCCATCACCAACCGACGCTTCACCGGCCGACGAGCCGACGTCGCCGCAGCCTGACCGGCCATCAACCGCTCGATGGACGCCTTCGAACGGGTCCATTCCATCTGGGTTGGTGTGCGGCCGCGCGCCGGGTCGAGCACGGCCAGCTGCTGGAGGTCGTCGTTCATGCTCGGCTCCATGACTGCTGCTCCTTGAACTCGTGAGGGCGGAAGGACGAAGAGGGGACAGTTGCGGCCGGTTCCAGAACGGCCCGCAGCCGCTGCCGGGCCCTGCCGAGCCGCATGGCGAAGGTCGACCGGCGACAGCCGAGCACGGTGGCCGCCTGCTCGGCGGTCAATCCGTCGAACGCGACCAGGGCGAGAACCTCGCGGTCCGCGGGGCGTAGAGACCGCCAGGCGCGTTCCAGGTCGATTCGCGCCGCGGCACCCGCGGTGTCGTCGGACACCTCGCCCGCCTCCAGCGACACCAGCCGGACGTCCAGGGCCTGGCGCCTCAGCCATCCCCGCGTCTGGTTGGCCATGGTCTTGCGGGCCACCGCGAACAGCCACGGTCGAGCATCGTCCGGCAACTCGTCGAAGCGCCGCCAGGCCGTCAGGAAGACCGTCGAGACGATGTCCTCAGCCTCGGTGACCGGGACCCTCCGCTCGACGAAGCGCAGCAGGTCGGCATATGTCTCGACGTGCAGAGAACGGAAGCGCTCCTCCCGGGCGCTCGCGTCAGCGCGGCTCATCTCGGCTCTTCTTGATTGTCCATGCCCCTTACCTGTCCGGCTCGTCGGCAACTGTCACACGCCAATTCAGCGGCTGCCAAAATCGGGACAAAAGCTCAGGGACAAAGCGACGGGACGTACGAAACCACCGGCGGACGCTGGCGCAGGACGGCGAGGCCCAGGACGCCGTACGAGATCAAGCTCCACCCGCGGCCAGTTCTGGTCCGTCACGTTGAGCGGGACGCCGTCCTCGTCGACGGGCACCGGCAACGACCGGAGAAGCTCACGACAGACGGTCCCCGACGACGCCCGTCACGACGAGCAGGACCGCGGCGACCAGCAGAGCAAGAGCCATGATCCGGCCGCGTCGCTTCGACTCGGCATTGCTGGCCGCCCGATGGACACCCAGGCCCGTGACCGCCGCCACACCAAGGGGTACGGCTACCGACATGACCGCGAGAAACGACCACGGGTCGAAGATCCCGCGCTCGTCACCGACGATGACCAGCTGGTAGACCACATGGCCGAGGGCGACGACACAGAAGAAGAACAGCACCATCGACACCAGCGCGACGCTCTTGCGGAAGTCGCGCCACTGATCCAGCTTCTCCGGCGCCGCCGTCGCCCGATCCGTCTGTCCCGCGTCACTCACGCCCGCACCCTGGCACAGCGCCACCACCGACCGCGGCCCCGCCCTCACCACCAGGTCATGCGCTATCGCTCTCAGCATTAGCCTGGCCCGGTGTCGGATGGCGACGAGTACGACGAGTTGGTGCTCGGCTCGCTGGAGTGTTACGAGCGAGCGGCGCGCCGGGTGGCGGAGGACTTCGCCCGGCGAGGTGCCGTCGTTCACCCGCTGGGTGTGGACCTGGACGCCCTCGACGCCCTACACGTGCGCGTCGGCAGGCGGGGGCAGACGGGTGAGGACATCCTGGGCAGCCTGCCTGTGACCGGCGACCTGGAGCGGGCCGTCGTCGAGCTGGCCGACCTGCTGCAGGAGAAGGAGTTCGACCAGGGCGACACCACCTGGCCCGGGTGTCTGTCCGGCCACACCCATCCTCCTACCGCGGCGCTCGTCGACGGGGTCGCCTGCTGGCAGTGCCCGCGCAGCCACGCGATCCTCTTCTCGATCGGACAGCCGACGGCGGCGCCAAGAGCTGCACCAGCCCTTCGGCGACCCAACCTCTGAGAGCGGGTGAGCGTCAGCATGCGGGACGAGGAACTGCACGAACTCGACGAGCTGCACCGGGCCGCCACACCGGGCCCGTGGTTCGTCAGGCAACTCGACGACGACGCCGCGATGAGCCTGGTCGCCGTCAGCACGGCCCCGGACACCGGCCGGGGCGAGCGGTGGCCGGACTTCGACTCCGGTGAGGTCGTCGCCGCGACCCTGGTGCAGCACCCTCGCTGTGTCGATGTCGCGGACGGGCGCTGGGATGAGAACCGTGTCAGGCGCCCCGCCTCACGCCTCGGGCAGGGCGTACCAGCGGCCCGGCCGCACCTCCGCTAGTTCGCCGGTGCCGGCGAGGTGAGCGCACGCCGCGAACAGCTCCTCGTCCGAGAGCCGGGCGTCGGAACCTTCGTCGTCGAGGAAAAACCCGATTCGCCAGGCGTCGAATGCCTCCACACCGTCCACCAGGTCGACGTCGACCTCCCGGCCCTGTTCATCCGTCATCCGGCAGCCCGCGCCGTGGATCGAGTATTCGACGCCGGTGCTCGACGTGCCCTCCCGGGGGAGGGTTCGTGTGTGCCGCACCGCCGTCATCAGGTCACGGATGTCTCGAAATTCCGGGTAGGCGTCGAACAGTCGGGACCGGATGTGCCGCAGGGCGGCGGCGTAGCGCCGCACCGCGTCGATCGCCATCTCCGATTCCTTGCTCACATGATCATTATGTGCCAACCCCGGCGATGCCGGGTGAGCGTGGCGTGGACGGGCAGCGATGGGCAGAGGCACAGGCGGGGGGACCGATCAGGAACGTGGCGCGGCTGGAGCGCCTGATGGCGAGCGCCGTCCGCCGCGAGATCCGGGCCAGGGGGAGGAAACGTTCCCCTCTTCGTCACCTGTCGGCGGGGTTTGAGCCCTGGTTTCCTCATCCGCACATCGAGAGAAAGCAGGGCTGACATGTCACTTCCCCGCCGTGCCGTCGCCACCTCGGCCGTGGCCCTCGCCGCTGCCGCCGTCGCGCTGGTCGACGCGTCGCCGGCGTTGGCCAGCACGCCGTCGAGCTGTTCCAGCGTCCGCCAGATCGGCACCACCCGGGTGCTGACGGTCGACGGCATGCAGGCCGCCTCGGTCAAGCAGTACTACGGCTGTGGCTACAACTACGCCTACATCTACGTCTGGGAGCAGTACCGCAACACCCACTCCAACTGGGACCTCTACGTCCACGTGATCAACCACTCGGACAGCGGCAACGACTACGGCGTGGGCCGGCTGGACAACACCACCCGCGCCGAGTTGTGGGGCGCTCCGGCGGACACGGCGTCGGAGTGCACCCACGTCACCGGCTACCTCAACGGCACGGGCGGTTCGACCAGCAAGGTCTGCTGACCGGGAACGGCACCCCCAAAGGATCGGCATGAAGTTCACCGTGCGGAAGGCGCTCGGCGTGGCCGGAGCGGTCACCGCGCTCACCGTCGCCCTGCCCAGCCCGGCCATGGCGTCGGACTCATACCACGTCATGAACACCGGAGACGCGTTCGGCGGCCCCGTCTTCGACTACAGCGGTGAGGCGTACTTCACCGAGCACGGCGACATCGTCAAGATCTGCGACACCGACGCCGACGGGTACGCGGTGAAGATGTACGTCGCGCTCGACAACGCGGACGGGGCGCCGCTGTACTCGTTCACCCGAGGCGGAGAGGGCAACTGCGCGACCCACCAGGCCAGCGAGGGTGGCGTCTACAACCTGCCGGAGAACCGCTACATCGGCTTCCAGTTCTGTCGGTACAAGGACGGCCACGCGGGCGAGTGCGAGAACTACAGGTTCTACAACGACCACTGATCGGGCCGGGGCGTCCCGCCTCGCCGGGGCGCCCCACCGCGTTGATCTGTCCGGGGTCCGAACGGCTGACACCACTCGCAAGACCCATCGGTAGCATTCACCGGCGATGATCCACAGAGAACAGTCGGTGACACACGCATCCGGCGTCGCCCTCGGGGTGGACGGCTGCACCGAGGCCGTCGAGGTGGGGCGGGGCGGCTTCGGGGTGGTCTACCGGGCCTGGCAGCCCGACTTCTCCCGGTGGGTCGCCGTCAAGGTGCTCACCGCCGACTGGCACGGCCCGTCCCGGGCCCGCTTCGAGCGGGAGCTGCGGGTGCTGGGCCGACTCTCCGACCACCCGCACATCGTCACCCTGCACCAGGCCGGCCGGACCGCCGCCGGCAACCCGTACCTGCTGATGGCGTACGAGGAGGGCGGCTCGCTCGGCGACCGGCTGGCCGGCGGCGCGGCGGGCGACTGGCGGGAAGCCGTCGCGGGTGGGATCACGGTGGCGGGGGCGCTGGAGACCGCGCACCGCGCGGGCGTGCTGCACCGCGACGTGAAGCCCGAGAACATCCTCATCTCCGGGTACGGCGAGCTGAAGCTGGCCGACTTCGGGCAGGCCCGACCCCGCTCGCCGCAGCCGGGCGGCCCGGGCGGGAAGGTCACCGCGAGCGTGCTGCACGCCGCGCCCGAGGTGCTGCGCGGGGCGCCCGCCACGGTGACCGCCGACGTCTACGCGCTCGCCTCGACGGTGCTGCACTGGATCCGGGGCACCCCGGCCTTCGCCCCGACCCCCGGGGAGCCGCTGGACTCCCTGCTCCGCCGGATCACCGCCGACCCGCCGCCCGACCTGCGCCCGCTCGGCGTACCCGAGGAGGTCTGCGCGGCCCTGGAACGGGCGATGGCGAAGGACCCCGCGCGGCGACCGGCGACGGCCGCCGCGTTCGCCGACGAGCTGTGCGCCGCGCAGGCGGCGGCCGGGCAGCCGGCGACCCCGTTCGTCCTCGGCGGCGGCGACGCCGCCGCCGGGCCCTGGCCGGCCCGGCCGGTCGAGCCGACGCCGCCGCTGTCCCTGACCGACCGCCGCCGGGCCGCCCTGGCGCTGTCGGCCACCGTCGGGCGCCAGCCGTCCCGGGTACGCCGGACCGCGCTGGTCCGGTCGGTCGGCCTGCTCGCCGCGCTGGCCGCGGTGCTCGCCATCGGCCGGCCCGACGGCCCGCCACCCCCCGTCCCGCCGGCCGTGCCGGCCGAACTGGGCGTGGGCGAGCTGGAACTCCACGCGCAGTCCCCCGAACAGGTGCTCACCGTCGGGAACCGCGACGGCCGTCCGTTCCGGCTGACCGGGTTGACGGTGACCGGGCCGTCCGGCGGGGACGTGCAGGTCAGCGCGGACGGCTGCACCACCCGGCCGCTGGACCCGGGAGCGCGCTGCGAGATCCGGCTCGTGGTGGTGCCGCGCACGGTCGGGCCGCTGCGGGCGTCGGTGGAGCTGACCGCCGACGGCCGGCGGCTCTCCACCGCCCTGGTCGGCACGGCGGCGCCCCGCCGCGCCAGCCGGGACGACGCCCCGCCCGGCCCCTGCTACGCCGACGCCTACCAGGTCGGGACCTCCGCCTACGGGTACGCGGGCGGCCTGAAGGCGATCTCCGTCAAGCAGTACTGGTCCCCGAGCTGCCAGGCGTCCATGGCGTACGTGTGGGTGTGGAAGCAGTACCGGGACAACGCCTCGGTCGGCGGCGGCACCTGGAGCGTCGAGCTGGCGGTGCGGACCGACCGGCCGACGTCCCGGCAGCGGGCCGGCGGGCAGCCGTACGAGCTGTGGACCGAGCCGTACCGGCCGGCGGGCCGGTGCACCACCGCGACGGCGACCGTGACCAGCGCCCGGTCCGAGGAGGTCAGCGTGGCGACCACCGAGCCGTACTGCGGGCGCTGACCGGGGTGGAGGGCTACTTCGAGGTGCACGGGGTGGGCAGCGTCCGGCTGGTGCCGTTGACCGCCGCGGCGCTGACCATCGGCCGGGCCCCCGGCAACGAGCTGACCGTCGACAGCAAGCTGGTCTCCCGCCTGCACGCCCTGGTCGAGCGCTTCCCGTCCGGCTGGACGATCCGCGACCTGGGCAGCACCAACGGCACCACGGTCAACGGCGGTCCGGTGCGGCAGGCGCGGCTGCTGCGCGACGGCGACCGGGTGGAGATCGGCCCGGCCCGGCTGGTGTTCCACGCGCCGTCGCTGGCGGGGACCCGGACGGTGGGGGTGGAGCCACCACCGGCGCCACCGGCGCTCACCCGGCGGGAACGGGAACTGCTCGAGGTGCTCTGCGGCCCGTATCTCGTGGGCGGCACGCCGTTCCCGGAGCCGCCGGCGACGCGGGCGCTCGCCACCGCGCTGGGGGTCAGCGAGAGCGCGGTGAAGAAACACCTGGCCCACCTGTACGACAAGTTCGGCCTGGTGACCAACGACGACCGGCGCCGGTCCCGGCTGGCCGGCGAGGCGGTCCGCCGCGGCGCGGTGTCGCCGGCCGGCTGACCTGCGCGCCTTTCCGGTCGACCGGGAACGGTCAGCGGCGGACGCCGACTCCGGCGTACCCGTGCGAGACCCGCTCCTGCGGCTCGCCGTCCGGCCGCCACTCGGCCACCGGCACCAGCCCCGGGTCGACCACAGGACCTTCTCGGCGGCGGCCCGGTCGGCGGCGAAGTTGTGGCAGCCGCCGAGGAAGTAGTCGTACATCCGGGCCACGTTCGGCCTCTGCTCGGCGTCGGTCGGCACGGTCACCGGCCCTCCCTCCGTCGGCGGGACGTCGTCGCACCTCGATGTCCAGCACTCACGGCGACGCCACGCTGACCCGCGGTGTCGGCGATCCGGCTGCGGCCGGCCGCCCACCCGGGTAGGACGGGAGCAGCGACCGTCGCGGGCAGCCGTGCCCGGACGGCGGCCGCGTCGCCGAGGAGGTACGCCATGACCAGTCAGCGGGAGACCGTGGAGGTCGATCCGGTCGTGTTCCGAGCGGTCTACGACTCGCCCGCGTCGCTGCCCGGGCGGCACCGCTGGACCACCTCGGAGCACGACGTACGCCGGATCGAGAAGCTGCTCGGGATGCCGGCGCGCAGCATCGGCGCGCCGCTGTGGGTCAGCGGCGACGAGCCGGACTGCCCGACGTGCGGCCGCCGGCAGAGCTGGCTGGACATCGTCTCGTCGGCGCTGAAGGGCGTGCACGACCCGGCGATGATCGCCACAGTGATCCTCGGCGACCGCAAGTACGTCAACACCGAGGTCCCGGACGCCATCGCCGGGGTGCACTGCGTGGACTGCCACACCCCGATCGAGGGGTTGCGCAGCTTCAAGTGCCACAACTGGGCGTACGCCTTCGAGGCGCTGGAGGCGGTGCTGGAACAGATGGACGGCGGGGTCAGCCGGGGGTCAACTCCCTGACGTGGCGCAGCCCGGGACGGCCGTCGAGCAGCACCTCGCCGACGGGCGTGAACCCGGTGCGCCGCAGCACGGCCAGTGAGCCCGGGTTGTCCCGGGTGGTGGCGGCGGTCAGCCCGGTCAGGCCGTACTCGTCCCGGGCGAGCGCGCAGACCTGCCGTACGCCGGCGGTGGCGAGGCCGCGTCCGGCGGCCCGCTCGGCGACCCGGTAGCCCAGCTCGGCGCGGCCGTCCGCGACGTCGACCAGGTTGAACCGACCGAGCACCGCCCCGTCGTCGTCGACCAGGACGTGGAACCGGCACCGGCCGGTGTCCTGCTCGGCGAGGAGCGCCGCGTGCCGGGCGTCGAACGCGGCGAAGTAGTCGTCGCCCCGATCCGGCACGCTCCGCGCGAAGTAGGCGCGGTTCTCCTGCTCGAAGCTCAGCAGCGCGGCGGCGTGGTGGGGCGCCAGCCGTTGCAGGTCGGGCATCGCGCCACCCTAGCGGCTTCCGTCCGCGCCCGACGAAGGTCGCAGGCAAACCCTCACCATCGCACGATGCCGTCCATCTCGGTGATTCGTACCGTCCGTCGCAGGTGAACGGGGTATGAACATTTGGTGAGGTGAGTGATGGTGCATACCGGCACGACGGACGTTCCCGACATCAGCGAGGAGTGGTACCGCGACTTCGTCGAGGTGGCCGACTCCGCACCCGGCCCGGTGCAGTGGTTCGCGGGGCATTTCACCGAGGGGGCGATCCTGCTGCTCGGTGCGCTGTTCCTGCTCGCCGCCGTGCCCCGGCTGCGCCACGGCGGCGCGCGGCAACGGGCGGTCGCGCTGGTCGCGCCCGTCACCGTCGTCCTGGCGTACGCGTCCAGCGAGGGGCTGAAACTGGTCTTCGACCAGGACCGGCCGTGCCGGGGCGCGATCGACATCGTCGCCGCCCGGTGCCCACCCCCGGGCGACTGGTCCTTCCCCAGCAACCACGCCACCATCGCCGGGGCGCTCGCCGCCGCCACCCTGCTCCTCTCCCGCCGGCTCGGGCTGGTCGCGGCGGTCCTGGCGCTGGTCGCCGCGCTCTCCCGGGTCTTCGTCGGGGTGCACTACCCGCACGACGTCGGCGCCGGCCTGCTCCTCGGCGCCCTGCTCGCGGCGGTCGCCACCCCGCTGGCCGCCGGGCCGCTCGCCAAGCCGCTGCGCCGCTGGGGAGCAGCCCACTCCACCCCGTCCCCCTCGGCGCCGACCGCCACTGACCCGTCCCCCTGGTCGTCGACCCGACGCCGCCCGCCGCCGTCCAACGCCGCCCAGCGCTGAAGATCGACCCCGTTTGCGGTGTGTCGGGGTATCCCGTCCTGGGGACACCCCGACACGCCGCATCCCGGGCAGGCGCCCGGCGGGGCAGGCGCCCGGCGGGGCAGGCGCCCGGCGGGGCAGGCGGCCGGGGTCAGGGCGGGCGAGGCTCAGGTGGCGAGGACAAGGGTGGCGGCGGTGCCGACGATCAGGAAGGGGCCGAAGGGGAGGTGACTGGTCCAGCTGACCCGGCGGGCCAGCAGCAGTCCCAGGCTCACCACCGCCGACAGCGCGAAGGTGAGCACCAGCCCGGCCAGCAGCACCGGCCAGCCGTACCAGCCGAGCAGCGCGCCGACGCCCAGCGCCAGCTTCGCGTCGCCCAGCCCGAAGCCGCGCCGCCCCAGCAACAGGGTGGTGGCCGCGAACGCCGCGCCGAGCGCCACCCCGGCCACCAGCGCGCGCAGCCAGGGGCCGCTGCCCGCCCCGGTCAGCGCGGCGATCCCGAGCAGCGCCCAGGTGCCGAGCGCGGCCGGCCAGGTGAGCCGGTCGGGCAGCCGGTGCACGGCCAGGTCCACCAACCCGAGCGGGACCGCCCAGCCGAGCCACCAGGCCAGCGCGGCCCGTTCCGCGAGACCGCCGCCGGCGAACAGCAGCATCACCAGCGCCGCGAGCAGGGCCAACTCGACGGCGGCGGGCGGAGCCCCGATCCGCGTCGCGCAGGCCGGGCAGCGGGCAGCCGGGCCGAGCCCCGGGTGGCCGAGGCCGATCGGCGCGCCGCAGCCGCCGCAGGCGGTCCGGGCCGCCGCGCCCGGGGGTACGGCGTACCGGGCGACGGCGAGCCGGAGCAGCGGGGCGACGCTCACCACGGCCAGGAGGCGGGTCAGCGGGAACACGGAGGGTGATTTTCCGATCATCGTGGCGTGATCTTCCCGCGTCGCGCCGACGTCGGTCGGGTGCACTTCGACCGACCCCGCGGTGGCCGAACCGCGTTCCGTCCGGGCCGTCGGCCCAGGGGGACGGATCGGGCGAGCCGCATCGACGGACCCCATTTCCCCTCCTGAGGCGGCCGGACCGGCACCCGGGTCCGGCCGATCGGCGGTACCGGCCGGCGGCGCGGGCGCCGCCAGGGGCACCGGCCCGCCGCTCGGGACGTCAACCACCCCCGGCCACCTCCACTCATCACTGAGAGTGTTCGATTGAATTGCCTCTGTTGCATCGGCGGACGTCAGCCTATGCTCGCCCCTTGGGTACGACGCAACCCCCGCCATGACGCGTCGGAGGCCAACACAGACATCGGGTTCCACATTTCGTCAAAAGATCCGCACAGGTAAATGCGCCAGCACCACATTCAGGCCCGGACACCGTCATCCGGGCGCGCTGTCGCATGCCCGGAGGTCGCCGCGCCGGTGACCACCGGGTAACACCGAGGAGGGCACGGCGTGCGTACACGGCAATCCCGCCGATGGACAACCTGCCTGGTCATCGCTGTGACAGTCGGCTCCGCCGCCGGCTGTGGCAGCGCCGCGGAGACGTCCGCCCCGGCCATGGCGCCCCGCGCGGACGCCGCCGGGCAGCGGCCGAGCGAGGCCGAGCGGAACGCGGAGAAAGCGGCACTCGCCGCGTACTCCGGCTACCTGGAGGCATCCCGCGAGGCGAGCCGGAAAAGCGATCCCCGGCATCCCGCGCTGACCCGTTTCCTGGCCGATCCGTTGCTCACCCGGGTACGGATGGCGATCAACGAGACCCGGCGGCACGGTGCGCTGCGGACCGGGACGCTGCGCTCGGACCCGGCGGTGACCTCGGTCAGTCTGGACTCCGTCCCGCCGACCGTGCAGATCCAGGACTGCCTGGACGCCACGGCCTACCGGCTGGTCTACGCCAAGGACCAGCGGGTGGTGCCCGGTTCCGGCGGCAGCCGCCACCTGGCCACCGCCACCGCAACCCGGTATCCGGACGGCCGCTGGCTGATCAGCACCGGCGCCGGGCACGAGGACCAGCCGTGCTGACCTGGGGAGGTGGGCGCGTCCCGGCCCGGGCCGGGACGCCCCGCCGGCTGCTCGCCGGAACGCTGCTGGCCCTGCTGGTCGCGGTCGTCGCCCCGCTGCCCGCCTCGGCCGCCGACCCGGGCGGCAAATGCCCGATCGGGCAGGAGGACTGCAACGTCTGGGACGAGGACCCGGGCATCCCCGGCGACCCGGGCGGTGACGACGGCCCCGGCGGGCCGAGCGGCCCGGGCGCGGCCCCCAAGTGCCAGTGGAACGGCAAGCCGCTGCCCTGCTACAACGAGTTCCTCGGGTGGTTCAACAACGGCGACGGCTGCTACTACAAGCTCGCCGAACCGCAGCCCGACGCCCCCGAGGGCAAGCAGTGGTACGTCCAGACCTGCAACGGCGGCGACCTGGGCAGCCAGGTACTCGTGCCGCTCGACGGCCCGCCCGCCGGGTTCGGCACCCCGCCCGACCCGGAGGAGCTGGCCCGGCGCGTGCTCGCCTCGATCAAGCTGCTCCCGCCCCGGGTCGCGGTGGCGCCCCGGCGCAGCAAGGGCCCCGGCCTGGTCGGCCTGCCGGTCTGGATGTGGGCCAGCCCGGGCCGGAACTACTTCGGCCCGATCCACGCCGGGGACTCCGACCGCGGCCTGCGGGTGGACATCACCGCCAAGGTCGACCGGATCGTCTGGACCATGGGCAACGGCGTCACGGTCACCTGCGCCGACGAGGGCACCCCGTACGACCCGAAGGGGCCCCGCGCCGGGAAGACCTCGCCGGACTGCGGCTACGACCGGGGCTACGACCGGGCCGACACCTATCGGGTCAGCGCCACCACGTACTGGTCGGTGACCTGGTCCGGTGGCGGTGAGAGCGGCGTCATCCCGCAGACCCGGACCAGCGGAACGGTCCCGATCGACATCGACGAGCTACAGGTGGTTGCCCGATGAGCCTGGCCACACGAAACGGAACCCCGATCGACGCGCCCGTCGCCCCGCCCCGGGTGGTCCGGCAGCGCCGGACCCGGCCCGGCCTGCTCGGCCTGGCCGTGCTGCTGATCGCGCTGGGCGGGCTCGGCGCGGCCTTCGCGGTCACCTCCGTCAAGGCCACCGGCAGCTACCTGGCGGTCGCCCGCCCGGTCGAGGTGGGCCGCCAGCTCAGCGCCGACGACCTGGTCACCGTGCAGGTCTCCGGCGGTCGGGGGTTGGCCCCGGTGCCGGCGAAGCGGCTCGACGAGGTGGTCGGCAAGCGGGCCGCCGTCTCGCTCACCCCGGGCACCCTGCTGACCATGGCGCAGCTCACCGACGCGCCGCTGCTCGGGCAGGGGCAGCAGCAGATCGCGCTGGGCCTCACGCCGGCCCAGGTGCCCGCCCGCAAACTGCACCCCGGCGACAAGGTGCTGCTGGTGAGCACCCCCGGCGACGACTCCGACGACCCGGCGCCGAGCACCCGGTTCACCGGCACGGTGATCGACACGGCCACCCCGGAGAACGACGACGTGGTGGTCTACCTGGCGCTGCCCGTACGGGACGTGCCGGCCGTGGTGGTGCTGGCCGCGCAGGAGCGGATCGCCCTGGTCCTCACCGAGGCGGCCTGAGCATGGCGATCATCGCGCTGGTCTCGGCCAAGGGCTCCCCCGGCGTCACCACGACCGCGCTGGCCTGCGCGCTGACCTGGCACCGGCGGCTGGTGCTCGCCGAGTGCGACCCGTCCGGCGGCACGATCCTCGCCGGCTACCTGGGCGGTGCGCTCGACGGGCCCCGCGGACTCGGCGAGCTGGCCGTCGGCGAGCTGCGCGACGGCAGCCTGGAGTCGACGTTCTGGTCCCAACTGGTCGATCTGGACGCGCCGAGGCGGGAGCGGCTGCTGCTGCCCGGCGTGGTCGACCCGGCCCAGGCGGGCAGCGTCACCCCGCTGTGGCAGCGGTTCGCCGACTTCTTCGGCGACCTGGAGAAGGGCCAACCACCGTACGACGTGATCGTCGACTGCGGACGGCTCCAGGTGGCCGGTCCACCGTGGCCGGTGCTGCGGGCCGCCGCGGTGGTGCTGCTGGTCACCCGGGCGCAACTGCCCGACCTCTCCGCGACCCGGTCGATGATCCGGGCCATCGAGCGGGACTTCGTGGAGCACCGGGTGCCGCCCGGCACGCTGCGGTTGCTGGTGGCCGGGGACGGCCACGGCAAGGGCGAGATCAGCAAGGCGCTGCGGGTGCCGGTGATCGCCAAGCTGCCGGAGGACCGGCGTACCGCTGAGGTGCTCAGCCTGGGCGGCACGGTGCGCGCCGGACGGCCGCTGATGCGCGCGGCCGGCGCGCTGGAGGTGCCGGTCCGGGCGCTGCTGGACCGCCGTCGGGCCAGGTTGGCCTGGCCGGCGGCGCAGGAGGTGCCGGATGCGGTCTGAACAGCCCACGGAGGCCCAGCATGCGGTTTGAGCCGGTCCACCACGATCCGCGCGGCCAGCACCCGGGCGCGACCTCGACGATGCCACCGCTGGCCCCGCCGAACGGGCGGCACCACGTGCCGGCGCCGCCGCCGGCCGCGCCACCGGCGCCCGCCCCGCCGCCCCGACCCCGGGTGGACTTCGCGGTGGTCCGCGAGCTGCGTCGGGAGCTGAGCGAACGGCTCACCCACTGGCAGCGCGGCCGGGAGTTCGACGCGAACGCCGAGGAGGTCGAGCGGGCCCGGCTCGCCGTCGCCGTCGTCTCCGGGTACGCCGACTCGGTGCGCCGCGCCGGCACGCCGCTCACCGCCGAGGAGGAACGCCTCCTGCTGGACCAGGTGACCGCCGAGCTGGTCGGCCTGGGACGGCTCCAGACGCTGCTGGTCGACGACACCATCGAGGAGGTGCACATCCTCGGCTGCGACCAGGTGCGCGTCACCCGGCACGGCGGGGGCGTCGACTGGATCGAACCCATCGCCGACAGCGACGACGAGCTGGTGGACATCCTCCAGGCCGCCGCCCGCCGGGCCGGCGCCACCGAACGCTCGCTCTCCACCTCGAAGCCGACGCTCGACCTGCAACTGCCGGACGGGAGTCGCCTCGCCGCGGTCTTCCTGGTCAGCCACCGCCCGTACGCGGTGATCCGCAAGCACAACACGTTGGACGTGAGCCTCGAGGACATCACCGGTTCCCGGCCGGACCTGGACGAGATGATCGACCCGCTGCTGCGGGACTTCCTCCGCGCCTCCATGCGGGCGGGGCTGAACATCATGGTCGCCGGGCTGGCCGGGGCCGGGAAGACCACGGTCATCCGGGCGTTGATGGACGAGATCCCCGCCGACGAGCCGTACGTGCTGCTGGAGGAGAGCCGGGAGCTGCTGCCGGCCCGGCGCGGACGCAAGCACCGGGCGGTGATGAGCTTCGAGTCCCGGGAGGGGCACGGCGAACGTGGCCTGGACGGGCGACCGGCCGGCGAGGTGAGCATCGCCGACCTGATCCCGGTGTCGCTGCGGATGGGCGTGCTGCGGATCATCGTCGGCGAGGTGCGGTCCCGGGAGATCGTGCCGATGCTCCAGGCGATGACCACCAGCCGCGGGTCGATGTGCACCATCCACGCCCGCACCCCGGCCGGGGTGAGCGAACGCATCATCGAGCTGGCCCTGGCCCACGGCCGGGAGATGACGGTCGACCAGGCCCGCCGGATGGCCGGCAACGCGCTCGACCTGATCGTCTACGTCACCGTCGAGGACGAGACCGCGATCGGCGGCCGCAAGCACCGGTTCGTCTCCCACGTGGAGGAGGTGATCGGGGTGGGCGAGGGCAACCGGATCGTCACCACCAGCGTCTTCGGCCCCGGCCCGGACGGCCGGGCGGTCCCTCGCCACCTGCCGGAGCGCATCCGCGCCCAGCTGCTGCGGGTCGGCTACGACGCCCGGCTGCTCACCCGGTTCATCGAGGCCGGCGCCGGCGCCTGGCGCCGCCCCCGGCACACCCGCCTCACCCCGGCGGTGCGCCGGTGAGCGCGAGGAGTGAGCCGATCCTGCGAGCCCCGCAGCCGCGAACGGAGATGGCCCGGTGAGCGCGAGGAGTGAGCCGGTCCTGCGAGCCCCGCAGCCGCGAACAGAGGTGGTCCCGTGACCGATCTCGAACTGATCGCCCTCGTCTCCGGGGCGGCCTGCGTCGCCGGGTTGGTGCTGGCGGTGGCCGCGCTGGCCGGCAGCGGCACCCCCGCCCGGCCGGCCGCGTCCAGCGGGAACGGGCTGCGCCGGCTCTGGCTCGGCGCCGGGACCAGCCGCCGTGAGCAGCGCAGCCATCAACTGCTGCTCGGCGCGGCGGTGGTCGCGGGCGCACTGGCGTTCCTGCTCACCGGGCTGCCGGTGGTGGGGTTGATCGTGGCGGTCGCGGTGCCGGGCACCCCGTGGCTCTTCTCGGTGGGCCGGGCCGAGGAGCGGGCGATCGCCCGGATCGAGGCGGTCGGCGAGTGGACCCGCCGGTTGAAGGACGTCTCGGCCACCGGCCAGGGCCTCCAGCAGGCGATCGTCGGCACCATCACCAGCGTCCCGGAGGAGATCGAGGAGGAGGTGCGGCTGCTGGCCGCCCGCCTCCAGGCCGGCTGGACGGCCCGTACCGCGCTGCTCGCCTTCGCCGACGAGATCGGTGACCCGGTCTGCGACCAGGTGGTGGCCGCGCTGATCCTGCACCTGACCGACCGGGGTGAACGGCTCGGCGACGTGCTCGGCTCGATCGCCTCGGCCGCCGCCGCCGAGGTGGCCACCCGGCGCGAGGTGGAGGCGAAGCGCACCCAGCCCCGGTTCGCGGTCCGCTTCCTCACCGGGATGACCCTGGCCGTGCTGGCGTACGGGCTGGTCAACACCGAGTACATCCGGCCGTACGGGACCGCCTTCGGGCAGCTGGTGATGGCGGTGCTCGGCGTGGCCTTCGTGGGGCTGCTGGTCTGGGTGCGGTCGATGAGCCAGCCCCCGCCGCCGGCCCGTTTCCTGCCCGCCCCCGACCCCGAGGAGGCGGTCGCGTGATCATCAACTGGCAGCTCGCGATGGCCGTGCTCGGCGGGGCGGCGGTGGGCCTCGGCCTCTTCCTGGCGGTCCGGGAGGCGCTGCCGGCCGCGCCGGCGCTCGCCCCCGCGCTTCGCCGGCTGCACCAGCCGCCCGGCACCGCCGTGGCGGGCGGCCGGGGCGCCGACTGGCTGGGCGGGTTCTCCCGCTGGCTGCGCCCGCCGCACCGGCAGCTCGCCCTGATCGACCGGACCCCCGAGCAGTACGCCCTGTCGGTGCTGCTCTCCGCACTGCTGGGGCTGGCCGTCCCGACCGTGCTCTCGGCGGTGCTCTTCCTGGCCGGGGTGCCGCTGCCGCTGGCCGTACCCGTGCTGGGCAGCGTCGGGATGGCGTTGGTCTGCGCGCTGCTGGCCCACCGCGCGGTGCTGGCCAAGGCGGACGCCGCCCGGGAGGAGTTCCGCCAGGCGATCTGCACCTACCTGGACCTGGTGGCGTTGCAGTTGTCGGCCGCGCACGGCCCGGTGCAGTCGCTGGAGCGGGCCGCGGCGGTCTGCGACGGCTGGGTCTTCGACCGGATCCGCGAGTCGCTGCGGATCGCCCAGATGCAGATGCACTCGCCGTGGGACGAGCTCCAGGAGCTGGCCGAGCGGATCGGCATCCACGAACTGGGCGACGTGGGCGCGATCATGCGCTCCTCCGGCAGCGAGGGCGCGCAGGTGCACGAGACCCTGCGCAGCCGCGCCGACTCGCTGCGCGACCAGATCCGCACCGACAACCTGAGCCGCGCCGAGGGGATCACCAGCCGGCTCGACATTCCCGGCTCGCTGCTGGTCTTCGTCCTGCTCGGCTTCGTCCTCTATCCGTTCGTCGCCCGTCTCTGATCCACCAACCCCGAGAAGGAGCCCCACCATGCACCTCGTCACGTTCCTCTACGCCGCCACGGTGGCCCGTCTCTCCGAGCTGCGCCGCGAGGCGGATCGGGGGGACAGCCCGGTACCGACCGCAGTGATCATCGCTGGCCTGGTGGCGGCGGGGATCGCCGTCACCGCGCTGGTCATGACGAAGGCCACGACCTGGATGAACGGCATCCCGAACCAGTGATCCGCACCCACCCGCAGGCTGCGCGCCGGGACCGGGCGACCCCCATCGCCCGGCCCCGGCGTGCGCGCGGGGACGCACCGCCGCCGGGCCCGGCCCCGGCCGCTCCACCGTCGGCTGCGGGCCCGGCCACGCTCCCGTCGACCCCGGGCCCGGCCACGCCGCGTCGGGTGGCGGCCCGCGCCGGGCGCGTCGGGCGTGGCCTGCGCGCCGCCGTCCGGGCCGTCCGCCGCCGGCTCACCGACGCGGGTACGGACCGGGGCGCGAACCCCGTCGAGCTGGCCGTCGTCATGCCGGCGGTGCTGGTGCTGCTCTTCGCCTCCGTCCAGGTCGCGGTCTGGTTCGTGGCCCGGTCCACCGCCCTTAACGCGGCGCAGAGCGGGGTGAACGCGCAGCGGGTGCTCCAGGCGCCTCCGGGCGCCGGCGAGGACCGCGCCGACCGGTTCCTGCGGACCGCCGGGGACTGGCTGGTCGACGGGAGGTCCCGGTGCGTCGCCGGCGACACCGAGGTGACCTGCACGGTCACCGGCCGGTCCCTGTCCGTCGTCCCGGGCGTCAGTTTCCGGGTACGGCAGACCGCGCACGGTACCGCCGAACGGTGGACCAACCCATGAGCGCCGCGACGGGTCGTACCCGGGGTTCGGTCTCGGTGGAGGTGGCCGTGCTGGCCCCGGCGTTCATCGCCCTGATGGTGCTGGCCGGGGTGACCGGCCGGGTAGCGGTGGCCGACGAGGCGGTCGAGGCCGCGGCCCACGACGCCGCCCGGGCCGCGTCGATCTCCCGCAGCGCCGGCGCCGCGGAGCGGGCCGCCCGGGACGCCGCCCGCCGGCAGCTCGACTGGCGGGGCCTGAACTGCGCGGGTGCCCCGCAGGTCTCCGTCTGGGGTTCGACCGCCACCGACGACCGGGTGTCGGTGGCCGCCGCGTTCCGGCGGCCGCTGGGTGAGCCGGTCAGCGTCTGGGTCAGGGTGAGCTGTGCGGTCTCCCTGAACGACATCCGCTTCCCGGGGCTGTCGGGCTGGTCGGGGACGAAGCGCGTCGAGGCGACCTTCGCCTCCCCGCTGGACCGCTACCGGAGCCGTCGATGACCGCCCGCCGCACCCGTGACGAGGGCCGGGTCAGTCTCTTCCTGGCCGTCACCATGCTCGGCGTGCTGATGATCATCGGCGTGGCGTACGACGGGGCGGGTCAGCTGCGCACCCTGCAACGGGCCGACGACCTCGCCGCCGAGGCGGCCCGCAGCGGCGGCCAGGTGATCGACCGGGCCGCGGCGATCGAGGGCCGTCCCAAGGTGATCGACGAGTCGGGCGCCCGCGCCGCCGTCGCCCAGTACCTCGGCGACAACGCCGACGTCACCGGCTACCGGGTGACCTTCCCCGTGGTGGCCGACGAGAAACAGATCACCGTCCGCGTGACCGTCGTCTACCGCCGGCACATGCTCGGCCTCTTCGGCATGGACCGCACCGTCACCGTCTCCGGTACGGCCACCGCACGCGCACTGACCGACAGACCATAGGAAGGGAAGGCCGCCATGACCACACCGCGGGGTTCCGCCGCCCGGCGCGCCGGGCAGCTGCTCACCGGCTTCGGCTCGCTGGTCGTCCTGGTCGCGCTGCTGGCCGGGGCGCCGGTGGCGCTGCTCGCCTTCGCCGGCAATCCACTGCCGGACCAGCTACCCACGCTGGCCGAGGTCGGCACCGCGCTGACCAGCCGGGACGACGGCCAGCTCTTCCTGCGGGCGCTGGCGGTGGTCGGCTGGGTCGGCTGGGCGACGTTCACCTTCTCCGTGCTCGTGGAGTTGGGGGCGCAGGCGGCGCGGCGGCCCGCGCCGCGACTGCCCGGGATGCGCCGGCAGCAGCGGGCGGCGGCGGCGCTGGTCGGTTCGGTCGCGCTGATCCTCGCCGTGAGCCCGGCGGCGAGCGCCGCGGCGGCGGTGACCCAGCCCGCCCCGGCCAGCGCGGTGGCGGTGACCCAGCCCGCCCCGGCCAGCGCGGCGGCGATGACCCAGCCCGCAGCGGCCAGCGCGGCCGTGACGACCCAGGCCGCCCCGGCCGGCGCGGCGGCGCAGACCGCTCAGCCGGCGCCGGCTCTGCCGGGGGCCGCCACCACCGCCGGGACGGGCCGGCCGCAGCCGACGGCCGCGCCCCCGGTCTACCGGGTCGCCAAGGGCGACCACCTGGGCGAGGTGGCGGAGCGGTACCTCGACGACTTCGACCGCTACCGGGACGTGGCGAAGCTGAACCGGCTGCGTGACGCCGACGAGATCCGTCCCGGTCAGCTGCTGAAGCTGCCCCCGCAGGCGCGGGACGGTGGCGCCCGGGAGCACGCCGCCGGCCGGCTGGTGATCCGGCCCGAGACGCCTCGCAAGCCGTCCCCGCACCCCCGGACGGTCACCCCGACCACGCCGGGCAAGGCGCCGGCCGGCCCGGCGACGCCCGGGAAGGCGGGTCCGTCCACCCCCGGAAAGGCCGGGCCGGCTGACGTCGGGCAGCAGCCCGCGCCGCAGACGGTGAAGCCGCAGGTGGAACGACCGGCGGGTCAGTCCCCGGCGATGAGCGCCGGGGCCGCCCGGGCCGGCGGCGAGGACGGGATGAACCGGCCGCTGGCCGTCTCGGCCGTGCTCGCCGTCGCCAGCATCGTCGGGGCGCAGATCGGCGCGGTGCTCGGGCTGCGGCGCCGCCCGGCCCGGGTCACCGCCGCCCGCGCACTGGTCACGGGCCGCCACCGCCGCGACTGACCGGGGCACCCCCGGTCCCGCTGTTTCCAGGAAAGAGTGGCCTCCACCGTGGTGGGAGGCCACTCTTTCCCGGTTCGAGCGTGATCTTGGTGCGCGTGCGAGCGCGAACCCGGCCCCGCCCGGCCGCGGCCAGGCGGCCCGGCGGCGAGGGGTGGGCGGTCAGGGCAGCTTGGTCTGGAGCACCCCGTCGACCACGCGGGTGGGCAGGATCTGCTGGTCGTTGGCGGACGGACCGTGCACGACCTCGCCGCCGTTGAGGCGGAACGCGGAGCCGTGCCACGGGCAGACCACGCACGCGTGCCCGTCGATCTCCTGGACCTCGCCCTCACCGAGCGGGCCGCTCTGGTGCGGGCAGCGCTCCAGCATCACGGTGACCTCGTCGCCGTGCCGGTAGAGGATCACCGAGACGTCGTCGACCTCGCGGGTGACCAGCTCGCGCTGCGGCAGCGTCGCCAGGTCGGCGATCGCCTTCCACTCGTCGGGCATCCGGTGCAGCTCGGAGATGCTCTGGCTGACCTGCGCACCCTGCTTGTACGCCAGGTGCCCGCCGATGTACGCCCCGGCGCTGGCGGCGCTCAACCCCAGGTACGCCAGCGCCCGCCCCATGCCGTGCCGGCCGCGCAGCCGGGCGGCGAGCGAGCCGGCGTAGAACACCAGCGCAACCGAGTTGGAGGCGGCGTGCACCAGCCCCACCCGGCGCTGGTCCCGGGCCAGGGCGGCCCAGTCGTTCAGCCCGGCGACGGCGGCCGGGAGGGCGCTCACCGTCCCGAGGCCGACCAGGGTGGTCGCCGCCCGCCGCTGGCCGGGAAGCAGATCGAGCACGGCGGCGCTGATCCACGCGCCCACCGGCACCTGCACCATCGCCGGGTGCAGCGGATGGCCCAGCCAGACCCCGTGCAGCAGGTCGCGGACCCGCTGCCCGCGCAGCGTCGACTGGACGACGCGTTGGAGCCGGTATCCGGCCGGGTCCAACGCCGCGTTCTGCTCGATCCTGTTCATCAGCGCTCGCACGTTCCCCGACTTCCCGGCAGGCGCGGTCGCAAACCGGGCGGCGGGGACGAATTCCGCCGCCCGGTGGACATCAGCCCCACCCGGGACCTCCGGCTGGCGGGTGTGGACGGTGACCGGTCCGCTCCTGGGTACGCGGCGAGCACTCCGCGGACGCGAGCGCACTCCCCGGCCTGACGACCGGGTGACCGATGCGGGCGGGTGGGGCTTGGTTCAGCGGTCGGCGGTCCACCGGTCCGTGTGCAGGGCCTCGGCGAGCGGGCGCTTCTGCCGCCAGCCGTGCCGGGCCAGGTCCGGCACCTCCTCCAGGTGCGTCACCGGGCCGACGCAGAGCCAGGCCACCGGCCGGATGCCCGGAGGAATGCCGAGCAGCCCGGCCAGGAACGGCTCCCGGTAGAAGGAGACCCAGCCGACGCCGAGCCCCTCGGCGGTGGCGGCGAGCCAGAGGTTCTGGATGGCCAGGCAGACCGAGTAGAGGCCGGCGTCGGCGATGGCGTGCCGACCGAGCACGGCCGGGCCGCCCCGGGTCGGGTCGTAGGTCACCACGATCGACAGGGTCGACTCCAGCACCCCGTCGATCTTGATGCGGGCGAAGCGGTCGGCGGCCTCACCGGAGAGGGTGGCGGCGAAGACGTCCCGCTCGTCCCGCACGTGCGCGTGGAAGCGGCGGCGGAGCTCCGCGTTCCGGACCAGGATGAAGTCCCACGGCTGGGAGTAGCCGACGCTGGGCGCGGCGTGCGCGGCGTCGAGGACGCGGTGCAGGGTCTCGTCCGGCACCGGTTCCCCGGTGAACTGCGCCCGGACGTCCCGGCGACGGTGGATGGCGGTGTACAGGTCCATGGCAGGCTCCCGCTGCTCGGCCCACTCCCGGCGGGGTGGGCGGTCGACGCGAGGCCGGTCTTCGGACTCCCGGATCGACGCCTGGCCGTCCGCCTTCCCAGCCGTACGGCCAGTGGCTGCGCCTTCTCGCGCGTGGACGGTGGCTCCCCGGTCACCGCGGCGGGCCCGTGCCGGATTCGCACCGGCTTCCCGATTCTCCCCGCGCACGCGGGGCACCTCGCATGATCATTGCCATCGGCGATGCTAGCGGCCCGGCACGGCGGAACGGGCATGCGCACCGGGGCCACCACCCCCTACAGTGGCGAGACCCCGAGGCCGATCCGACCGCCGGGGTCGCACACCAAACGGGGGAACCACCATGAACAACCATGCCCGCGTCGTCCGTACCGTCCTGACGCTGGTCGTCGCCGCCGGCGTCGTGGCCGGCTGCCAGCAGACGGAGGAGAAGAAGCCCGCTGCCGCCGCGTCGTCGGCGAGCACCGCGCCCAGCCCCACGGTCGACGTCGCCGCGAACAGCAAGCAGGTCTGCGACGCCGCGCTCGCGGTGTCCAAGGAGCACTTCGTCGGGATGGCGGACGACGCCATCGCGGCCATCGACAAGCCGGTCAGCGCCAAGGAGGCCGGCGCCAAGGTCCGCGCCCACTACACCGAGATGGCGGAAGGGCTGCGCAAGGAGGCCGCCCGGGCCGCCGACCCGCAGCTGCGCGCGGCGGTGGAGAACCTGGCCGGCGCGATCGAGAAGCGACTGACCGGCCCGGACGCCACCAAGGTGGAGGCCCCGGACCTGGACCCGACCCTGAAGGCACTGGACACCGCCTGCGGCCGGTGACCCGGACGGCGCCGGCCGCCCCTGGCGTGCCGGCGCCGCCGGAGGGCATGCTGTCCCGATGGCCGTACACGTCGCGCACGACGGACCGGTGACCACGGTCATCCTCGACCGGGCGGCGTCGCGCAACGCCGTCGACGGACCGACCGCGCGGGCCCTCGCCGACGCGTTCCGCGCCTTCGACGCGGACCCGGACGCCGCGGTCGCCGTGCTCTGGGGCGCCGGCGGGACGTTCTGCTCCGGCGCCGACCTCAAGGCGATCGGCACCGCCAGCGGCAACCGCGTCGAACCGGACGGCGACGGCCCGATGGGCCCCACCCGGATGACGCTCTCCAAGCCGGTCATCGCCGCGATCTCCGGGTACGCCGTGGCCGGCGGCCTGGAGTTGGCGCTCTGGTGCGACCTGCGGGTCGCCGAGACCGACGCGACGTTCGGGGTGTTCTGCCGGCGCTGGGGCGTACCGCTGATCGACGGCGGGACGGTGCGCCTGCCCCGGCTGATCGGGCAGAGCCGGGCGATGGACCTGATCCTCACCGGCCGTCCGGTGCCCGCCGAGGAGGCGTACGCGATGGGTCTGGTCAACCGGCTGGTCCCGCCGGGTGAGGCCCGGACGGCGGCCGAGCGGCTGGCCGCCGAGATCGCCGGGCACCCGCAGACCTGCCTGCGCAACGACCGCGCCTCGGTCCTGGCGGCCGCCGGCCGCACCGAGCCGGAGGCGCTCGCGACCGAGCTGGCGTACGGGATGGACTCCCTGGCGGCGGACGCGGCGGCCGGCGCGGCCCGGTTCGCGGCCGGCGCCGGCCGCCACGGCAGCTGAGCGGGGGCGTCAGCGCAGGTTGCGCAGGGCGTCCTCGATGGCCCGGTGGAAGGTCGGGTACGCGTAGATCATGTGCCGGAGCTGGCTGAGCGGGACGGCCGCGTGCACCGCCACCACCAGCCCGGACAGCACCTCACCGCCGGCCGGGCCGACCGACGTGGCGCCGACCAGTACGCCCTGGTCGGCGTCGGCGATCAGCTTGATGAAGCCCTCGTTGCCCGTCTTGTGGATCCAGCCCCGGGCCGACGTCGTCAGCGGCGCGAACCCGACCTGCACGTGGATGCCGCGCTGCCGGGCCTGGAACTCGGTGAGGCCGACCGCGCCCACCTCCGGGTCGGTGAAGGTGACCCGGGGCAGCGCCCGGTAGTCGGCGCGCGGGACGGTGCCGGCCGCGCCGCCCGCCCCGGCCGCGGCCGTCGTACCGCCGACCGCGCTGGCCGCGCCCATCGCGCCGCCCACCATGTTGGCGGTGCCGCTGGGGTCCACGGCGCCCTTGGCGTGCCGGACGTGGTCGAGCACGTCGGCGATCACGATGGCCGCCTGGTACATGGCGATGTGGGTGAAGGCGCCTTCGCCGGTCACGTCGCCGACCGCCCAGATTCCGTCCGTCACCACCATCCGGTTGTCGACCGGCAGGTAGCGGTGGGAGGCGTCCAGGCCGACCGTCTCCAGGCCCAACTCGTCGAGCTGCGCCTTGCGACCGGTCACCACGAGCAGCCGTGCGGCGGTGAACGTGTCGTCCCCGGAGTGCACGGTGAACGTCGACCCGTCGTGGCTGACCCGCTCGGCCTTGACGCCGGTGTGGATCTCCACCCCGTCGGCGCGCAGCGCGGCGGCGGTCACCTCGGACGCCTCCGGCTCCTCGATGGCGAGCACCCGGTCCAGCGCCTCCAGCATGGTCACCCGGACGCCGAACCGGGCGAAGACCTGCGCCAGCTCCAGCCCGATCGCCCCGCCACCCAGGACCAGCAGCGACTCCGGCAGCTCGTCGACCTCGGTCGCCTGGTGGTTGGTCCAGTACGGCGTGTCGGCCAGCCCGTCGATCGGCGGGATCGAGGGCCGGGTGCCGGTGCCGAAGACGATGGCGTGCCGCGCCTGGAAGACCTGCTCACCGACGCGCACCCGGCCGGGGCCGTCGAGCCGGCCGCTGCCGCGTACGAAGCGGCCACCCCGTTCGATGAGCCGGTCCACCGCGACCTGGTCGTTCCAGTTGTCGGTGGCCTCCTCCCGGATCCGCTTCGCCACCGGGGCGAAGTCGGGCTGCACCTGCGCTGACCCGGCCAGCTCGTTGACCCGGCGCGCCTCGGCCAGCGCGTTCCCCGCCCTGATCATCATCTTGCTGGGGATGCACCCCCAGTAGGGGCACTCCCCGCCGACCAGGTCCCGCTCCACACCGACCACGCTGAGGCCAGCCTCGGCGAGTCGCCCGGCCACCTCCTCGCCGCCGACGCCCAGCCCGACCACGACCACGTCCACCAGTTCCGGCTCCGCCATGCCGCCAGCATCCCCCAACGGCGGGGGCCGGACCACGGAAAGACACCCGAATTCCCGCGCCCGTAATCATCGCCACCGCCTACGGTGGCCGGATGCACGCACGCTTCGCTCCGGTCCGGGACTGCTTCCACGACCTGCTCGCCACCGGTCGGGAGACCGGCGCCGGCCTGACCGTCCGGTACGACGGCGTGCCGGTGGTCGACCTCGTCGCCGGGCCGGGGTGGCGGCCGGACACCCTGGTCGGCGTCTACTCCGTCGGCAAGCCGGTGGTCGCGCTCTGCCTGCTGATGCTGGTCGACCGGGGACGGGTCGACCTGGACGCGCCGGTGGCGACGTACTGGCCGGGGTTCCGGGCGCCGGTGACGGTGCGGCAGGTGCTCAGCCACACCGCCGGGCTGCCGGCCTTCCCGGTGCCCCGGCCCGCCGAGGCGGTCGCCGACTGGCCGCTGCTCTGCGCCGACCTGGCCGCCGCCGAGCCCGAGTGGGAGCCGGGGAGCGTCGCCGGCGAGCACGCCTGGACGTACGGGCACCTGGTGGGCGAGCTGGTCCGGCGGGTGGACGGGCGGCCGGTGGGGCGGTTCCTGGCCGAGGAGATCGCCGGACCGTGGCGCCTCGACCTGGGCTACGGGCTGGGCGCGGCCGACCAGCGGCGCTGCGCCGACCTGTCGTACGGCGAGCCGGACTGGCCGCAGCGGATGCTCGGCGAGCCGGGGTCGCTGCGTGCCCGGGCGATCGGCAATCCGGCCGGCGGACTGGACCTGGCGGTGTTGAACAGCCCGCTGTGGCGGGGCGCGGAGGTCCCGGCGGTCAACCTGCACGCCACCGCGTCGGGCCTGGCCCGGCTCTACGCCGGCCTGCTCGCCGGTGGCACCCTCGACGGGGTGCGCCTGTTCAGCCCCGAGCTGGTCGCCGAGGCCACCCTGGTGCAGTACGACGGGCCGGACCTGGTCCTGGACCGGCGGGCGTGCTGGACGTTGGGCATGCAGCGGGAGCCGGACGGCAGCTGGGGCATGGGCGGGATCGGCGGCAGCAGCGCCTGGGCCGACCCGGAGCGCGGCTACACCTTCGCGTACGCGACCTCCCGGCTGGCCGGGCACGACCGGGTGGACGAGCTGGTCGAGGTCCTGCACTCCTGCCTGTGACGGGCAGCGGTCAGCGCAGCCAGACCGGGTCGGCGCCGGGCACCTCCAGCGGCGGCGGGTAGTCGAGCCTCCGGCGTACCTCGTCCGGCAGCCGCCAGGGCTGGTGCACGGCCCTGCCCTGGACGGAGGCCAGCTCCGGGACCCACCGGCGGACGTACCCGCCGTCGGGGTCGTACCGCTCGGCCTGCCGGACCGGGTTGAGGCTCCGGTACGGCCGGCTGTCGTTGCCGGTGCCGGCCACCCACTGCCAGTTGCCGGAGTTGTTGGCCACGTCCCCGTCGAGCAGCCAGTGGGAGAAGACCTCGACGCCGGGCCGCCAGTCCAGCCCCAGCACCTTGGTCAGGTAGCCGGCGGTGATCAGTCGGGCCCGGTTGTGCATCCACCCCTCGGCGCGCAGCTGCCGCATGCCGGCGTCCACGATCGGCATGCCGGTGCGTCCCTCGGTCCACGCGGCCATCGCCTCGGCGTCGTACCGCCACTCCTCCTTCGCGCCGCGACGGTAGGCGACGGTGGAGATCTCCGGGAAGGCGGCGGTGACCTGGTAGTAGAAGTCCCGCCAGCAGAGCTGCCGGACGAACGGCCCCTCCCGGTCGCCGGCCCGCTCGGCGACGGCCAGCGGGGAGAGGCAACCCCACCGCAGGTACGGGCTGAGCCGGGAGGTCTCGTCGCCGGCCAGGTCGTCGTGGATGTCGTCGTACCGGTCCAGCGTCGGCAGCCACTCCCTCAGCCGTCGCTGGGCGACGCGTTCACCGCCCACCGCCGCGTCCGGGGACTCGCCCTTCGGCAGGGCCGGCAGCCGGCCGGCCTGGAGGCCGTCGGGCAGCGTGACGCGTCGGGGCGCGGCGAGTTCGGACCGCCGCTCGGCCCGCGTCCAGCCGCGGAAGTACGGGCTGAAGACCCGGTAGTGGTCGCCGCCGGTGGGGCGCAGCGCCCCGGGCTCGACGACGGTGAGGCCGGGAAAGAGCCGCAGGAAGAGCCGGTGCCGCTCGCACTCCTCGCGAAGCCGGCGTTCCCGGCGGTGCGCGTAGCGACTGACGTCGGTGGAGAGGCCGATCCCTTCGGCGCCGACCTCCCGTGCCAGCCGGACCGTCTCGGCCACCGGGTCGCCGCGGCGCACCACCAGGTCGCCGCCGAGCCCGCGCAGCGTCTCGCGCAGCTCGGCGAGGCTCTGGTGCAGGAACCGGGTGCGATTGGGTGAGTGCCCGGCCAGCGTCGGGTCGAGGACGTACAGCGGAACCACCCGGTCGAACGCGGCGCAGGCGGTGGCGAGCGCCGGGTGGTCGTGCACCCGCAGGTCGCGGGTGAAGAGCACGATCGCCGTACGGGTGCTCACGGCAGGACGGGCCCGGGCACCACGACCGGTGTGCCGGCCGGGGTGAGCAGCGACCGCGCGGCCACCGCCATCCGGCGTCGCCGGGGTACGAGGGCACGCCGCACGAAGACGTCGTAGTCCTGGGCGGCGACCTCGTCGAGGATGCCGCCGTAGAGCGCGTACGCGGTGCGCATGCAGGCCTGTGAGGCGGGGGCGAGCAGGGTGATGCCCGGCGCGGCGGCCTCGTAGTGGGCCTGGGCGCGGCTCACCTCGTACTCGATCAGCTCGCGGATCCGCCCGGTGGTGCGGGCTTGTTCCTTGGCCGCCAGCAGGTCGTCCCGGGTGACGCCGAACTTCGCCAGGTCCTCGTCGGGCAGGTAGGTGCGGCCCCGGTCGAGGTCCTCGGCGACGTCCCGGATGAAGTTGGTGAGCTGGAAGGCGAACCCGAGCTGCCGGGCCGGTTCGCGGGCCGCCGCGGGGTCGGAGCTGCCGAGGATCGGCAGCATCATGGTGCCGATGACCGCCGCCGAACCCTCCATGTAGTCGAGCAGGTCGTCGTAGGTCGGGTACGACATGACCGTCAGGTCCATCGCCATGCTGCGCAGAAACGACGCAAAGTCGCCGCGGTCGAGGTCGAAGACGGCGATTGTGTGCAGCACGGCCGGGAGCAGCGGGTCGTCGACCGGTTCGCCGTGCAGCCCGGCGACGAAACGGGCCGACCACTCGTCGAGCCGGGCGGCGCGCTCGGCCGGCGGCAGGTCCTCGGTCCGGTCCACGATCTCGTCGGCGTAGCGCGTGAATCCGTACAGGGCGTGCACGTGTCGCCGTTTCCAGGCGGGCAGCAGCCGAGTGGCGAGATAGTAGGTACGCCCGTGGTGTCTGTGCAGCTCACGGCAGCGGGCATAGGCAGCGGTGAGATCGGTGTCCACCGGCCCTCCTCAAATTTCGACGCAGCAATCGACGCAACTCGTAACCCTAGGGTACGCTCGCCCGCATGGCCAACGACGCAGTTGCGGGTAACGCGCTCCGCGTCGCGCCGGCACAGCCGGGAGCGACGGACGATCCGGTCCGCGGCGTACTGGCCGCGTTCACCACGGACCTGGTCAAGGGGGTGGAGGAGACCCTCGCGGCCTTCCTGGCCGCCGAGGTCGACTCGCTCACCGAGATCGACGCAGCCATGGGTGGCTTCGCCGCGACGGCGCGCGACAACGTGCTGGCCGGCGGCAAGCGGGTCCGGCCGATCTTCGCGTACTGGGGGTGGCGGGGCGTGGTCGGCGGCGACGGACCGCTGCCGTCGGTGCTGCCGGCGCTCGCCGCCCTGGAGCTGCTGCACACCTTCGCCCTGGTGCACGACGACGTGATGGACGGCTCGGACACCCGGCGTGGCCTGCCCACCGCGCACCGCGCCGCCGCCGCCCGGCACCGGGCCGCCGGCCACGACGGCGACCCGGACCGCTTCGGCGAGGCGGTGGCCGTGCTCATCGGCGACCTCTGCATGGTCTGGGCCGACCGGCTGCTCAGCCACGCCACGCTCCCGCCCGCCCACCTCTTCGAGGTGCGACGCTGCTACGACCAGATGCGGGTCGAGACGGTCGCCGGGCAGTACCTCGACGTGCTCGGCGAGAACGACGCGGCGAACTGGTCGGTCGACCGGGCGCTGCGGGTGGCCCGCTACAAGACCGCCAGCTACACCGTCCAGCGTCCGCTGCTCTTCGGCGCCTGCCTGGCGGGCGTCGCCGCCGAGGCGCCGCTGATCGCCGCGTACACCCGCTACGGCCTGGCCGTCGGCGAGGCGTTCCAGCTCCGCGACGACCTGCTCGGCGTCTACGGCGACCCGGCGACCACCGGCAAACCGGCCGGCGACGACCTGCGTACCGGCAAGCCGACCGCCCTGCTGATGCTGGCCCGGCAGCTGGCCACCCCCGGCCAACGGCGGACGCTGGAGCGGGCGGGCAAGGTCACCGGCGCCCGCGAGGTGGCTCGGCTGGCCGAGCTGGTCGCCGACACCGGGGCGGTGGCCCGGGTCGAGCGCATGATCTCCGACCGGGTGTCCGAGGCGCTGACCGCGCTGGCCACCGCGTCGATCGACGAGACGGCGCGCACCGCGCTGACCGGTCTCGCCACCGCCGCCACGACGCGGCGGGCATGATGAGCGAATTTGCGGAGGAGGGGGTCACATGCGGACCGTGAAGGGGCGTACGGACCGGGTGGTGATCGTGGGCGCGGGCCTGGGCGGGCTGGCCTGCGCGCTGCACCTGGCCGGCAGCGGCCGGCAGGTGACCGTGCTGGAACGCGAGCCGGTGCCCGGCGGCCGGGCCGGCCGGCTCAGCGTGGACGGGTACGAGTTCGACACCGGCCCCACCGTGCTCACCATGCCCGACCTGATCGCCGAGGCGCTCGGCGCGGTCGGCGAGGAGCTGGACGACTGGCTCGACCTGACCCCGCTCGACCCCGCCTACCGGGCCTACTACCCGGACGGTTCGACGCTGGACGTCATCACCGACACCACCCGGATGGCGGCCGAGATCTCCCGGGTCTGCGGGCCCCGCGAGGCCGACGGCTACCTGCGTTTCGTGGACTACGCGCGCAACCTGTGGAACTGGGAGCGGGCCGACTTCATCGACCGCAACCTGGACGCCCCGACCGACCTGCTCACCGCCAACCTGGTGAAGCTGCTGGCCAACGGCGCGTTCCGGCGACTCCAGACCAAGATCGGTCAGTTCTTCTCCGACCCCCGCACCCAGCGCATCTTCTCCTTCCAGGCGATGTACGCCGGGCTCGCCCCGCACGACGCGCTCGCGATCTACAGCGTCATCGCGTACCTCGACTCGGTGGCCGGGGTCTACTTCCCGCGCGGCGGCATCCACGCGGTCTCCCGGGGCATGGCCGGCGCCGCCGAGAAGCACGGCGTGCAGATCCGGTACGGCACCACGGTGAGCCGGGTGGAGACCGCCAACGGTCGGGCCACCGGCGTGGTCACCGCCGACGGCGAGCTGATCCCGGCCGACGTGGTGGTGCTCAACCCCGACCTGCCCGTCGCCTACCGTGACCTGCTGCCCGAGGGCCGCCAGCGGAAGCTGACCTACTCCCCCTCCTGCGTGGTCCTGCACATCGGCTCCAGGCAGGGATATGAGAAGATCGCCCACCACAACATCCACTTCGGACGGAAGTGGAAGGGCACCTTCGACGAGGTCATCCGGCGCGGCGAGCTGATGACCGACCCGTCGCTGCTGGTGACCAACCCGAGCCGGACCGACCCGTCGGTCGCGCCGACCGGGCGGCACACCTACTACGTGCTCGCCCCGGTGCCGAACCTCGACCGGGCCCCGTTCGACTGGCGCGGCGGCCTCGGCCAGCGCTACACGAACCAGCTCGTCCAGACGCTGGAGCAGCGCGGGTACGTCGGCTTCGGCGACGGCATCGAGGTGCTACGTACGATCACCCCCGCCGAGTGGGAGGAGCAGGGCATGGCCGCCGGTACGCCGTTCGCCGCCGCGCACAGCCTCTTCCAGACCGGCCCGTTCCGCCCGTCGAACCTGCACCGGACGTTGGCCAACGTGGTCTTCACCGGCTCCGGCACACAGCCGGGGGTGGGCGTGCCGATGGTGCTGATCTCCGGCAAGCTCGCCGCCAACCGGATCACCGGTGCCGTCCGATGAATGGGGAGAAACTGCGATGAGCGCACGGGAAGCACACCAGGTCGAGCTGGTCGACGACAACGGGCGGCCGCTCGGCGCGGCCACCGTGGCCGCGGCCCACCAGGCGCCGGGGCAGCTGCACCGCGCCTTCTCCGTCCTGCTGGTCGACCCGGCGGGACGGGTGCTGCTCCAGCGCCGGGCCGCGGTGAAGACCCGGTTCCCCGAGCGGTGGGCCAACTCCTGCTGTGGTCACCCGCAGCCCGGCGAGGCACTGGTCGAGGCCGCCAACCGGCGGCTCGCCGAGGAGCTCGGCGCCGAGCCGGTCGCGCTGACCGAGGTGGGGGTCTACCTCTACTACGCCGAGGACCCGGCCACCGGCCGGGTCGAGTTCGAGTACGACCACGTGCTGCGGGCCGACGTACCGGCCGACGTCACCGTCCGGCCGGACCCCGACGAGGTGTCCGAGCTGCGCTGGACCGACCCGGCCGGACTGCTGGCCGAGATCGACGCCGACCCCCGGTCGTACGCCCCCTGGCTGGGTGGGGTGGTGAGGCGGTTGCTGCGGCCGGCGCGGCCGGCCACGGGTGACCCCGCCGGCCCGGTGGTCCCGCCCGGCGTTCCGGCGGATGACGCGTCGGAGCGGTCGGGTGGCCGATGAGCCGCTGAGCGCGGGGGCCGTCGCACGCCGACTGGGTGTGGCGGTCACCACGCTCCGCACCTGGCACCAGCGCTACGGCCTCGGTCCGAGCCAGCACGTCCCCGGCCACCACCGGCGGTACACGCCGGCGGATCTCGCGCGCCTGGAGATCATGCGCAAGCTCACCGCCGAGGGGGTCGCCCCGGCGGAGGCGGCGCGCTGGGCGAAGCAGAGTCCGACGGCCAGCCCCGGCGCGGAGGCGCGGCTGCGCGCCGGGCGCGACGGCGGCGGGCAGACCATCCCGGTGGGCCGGGCCGGCCCGGCGGCCCGGGGCCTGGCCCGGGCCGCCATGCGGCTGGATTCCGCGGCGATCAGCGACACGATCGGGCGCGCCCTGGCCGCCAACGGGGTGATCGCCACCTGGGATGGCCTGCTGCGCCCGGTGCTGGCCGGCATCGGCGAGCGGCACGCCGCCACCGCCGGCCTGATCGAGGTCGAGCACCTGATGTCCCGGTGCGTCTCCGAGGCGTTCGCCACCGTCGGCCGGGCCGGTACGCCCATCGGCCCCGCCCGGATCCTGCTCTCCTGCGCCGACGAGGAGCAGCACACCCTTCCGCTGGAGGCGTTGGCCGCCGCGCTCACCGAGGCCGGGGTCGCGTACCGGATGCTCGGCGCCCGGGTGCCGGTGGCGGCGCTGATCGAGGCGGTCAACCGGACCGGGCCGGCGGCGGTGGCGATCTGGTCGCACACCCGCGCCACCGCCGATCCCGGGCAGCTCTCCGCCCTGCTCGGCGTGCCTCGCCGGCCGCTGCTGGTGCTGGCCGCCGGGCCGGGCTGGCGGGCCGACACCCTGCCCGCCGGGGTCGTCCGGCCGGTGGACCTGGCCGAGGCGGTCTCGCTCGCGCTGGCCGTACGGGACTCGTTGGACCAGTCGCCCGGGAGTTGACGGCACTGCCGGATCGGAGCGCCGTCCACTACCGTCGGGGCGTCCGCGTACCCGAATCCCCCCTCGGAGTGGCGATGCGTGCACGCTCTGTCATGGCCGTCGTCCTCGGCCTGGTCCTGCTGCTACCCGTCGGCTGCGGCGATCCGCAGCCGACGAGGGACCGGGCGGACGCGCCCGGACCGTCGGCGGCACCGAAGCTGTCCGCGCCACCGACGGCATCGCCGCCGCAGACCCGGAAGCCCCGCCCCCGGCTACGGCCGAAGCCCACCGCGCTGCCCGCCGGGCTGCACCGGGCGACCGGCGTACGCGGGGTGGCGTTGACCTTCGACGACGGCCCGGACCCGGTCTGGACGCCGAAGGTCCTCGACCAGCTCCGGGCGGCCCGGGTGACCGCGACGTTCTGCGTGGTCGGCAGCCAGGTCCGCCGGCACCCCCAGTTGCTGGCCCGGATCGTCCGCGAGGGCCACCAGCTCTGCAACCACACCTGGGGGCACGACCTGGACCTGGGCCGCCGCCCGGTGGCCGAGATCCGGGCCGACCTGGTCCGGACCACCAGGGAGATCCGAGCCGCCGTGCCGGGGGCCAAGGTGCCGTTCTACCGGCAACCGGGCGGGCGGTGGACGCCGGAGGTGGTGGCGGTGGCGCGACAGCTCGGCATGCGGTCGCTGCACTGGAGCGTCGACCCGCAGGACTGGTCGAAGCCGACCGCGCCGACCATCATCAAGCGGGTCGAGGGCGCGGTACGCCCCGGCGCGATCGTGCTGCTGCACGACGCCGGGGGCGACCGGGGCCCCACCCTGGCCGCCAGCCCGCACCTGATCCGCCACATCGACCGCCGGTTCGGCATCGTCCGCCTCCGGTGACAACCCGCCTGACCTCCTCTTTCGTGGTTCGACGCGCCGTTTCCCATACCGGTTTGGCCGACCGGGACGGCATGGCATATGCTTCTCATGCCTCCGGCGGGGCCGGATGGGAGCAAGTCCGCTTGAAGTTGCGAGTGTGCAATGATGGCGGGGCCGCCCTCATCGTCTAGCGGCCCAGGACGCCGCCCTTTCAAGGCGGTAGCACGGGTTCGAATCCCGTTGGGGGCACGGTCCGGCTTCGGCCGGATGCAACACCAGCAACACCAGCCAGGTCCTGTGGAGCAGTTGGAGTGCTCGCCGCCCTGTCAAGGCGGAGGTCGCGGGTTCAAGTCCCGTCAGGACCGCCAGCGCTGACGCCGCGTGAACCATTGCGCGGCGTTCTGCGTATCGGAGCATGTGACCCTTTCGGCGGTTGCCCCGCCTTCGGGTAGCATGGTTCGAAGCATCACGGCCAGGTAGCTCAGTTGGTACGAGCGTCCGACTGAAAATCGGAAGGTCGGCGGTTCGACCCCGCCCCTGGCCACATAGCCTTTCGCCGGGCTACAGGAGCGCCGATCAGCGGAAACGCCGGTCGGCGTTCTGCTTTTGGCCCTGGAGCCCCGTCTGCCCGGTCTGGCCCTCGTTGACCCCGAAATCCCGCTGATGGCCCCTGTCGGACGCGACTCGCGCGGACCGCCGACACGTCCTGGCAGACGTTCAGGCGGCAGAGACGACTGGCATCCCGCAGCATCGTGATTGCCACTGGCTCGTACCCTCCGGGGTCATGGCCGTTGACCGACCCAGCTCCCGCTCACCACTGGACCGCATGCCGCGCATGTTGATCGCGGCGCTGCTTGTCCTCGGGGTGGCGGTGCCGGCTCTCATGATCCGCGAGCTGATCGAGGCCAGGCTGGGAGACGGTCCGCTGGCCGATCTCAGCTTCATAGCAGTTCCGGTTGCGGCTACGGCTTGGCTTGCGCCGCGTGCTTCCTACCGCCGGCGAGATGCACTTCTGTGGTTGGTCGGCCCGGGCCTCTACATCTTCGCGATCATCGCCTGGCGTGTGGCCTTCCTGCCCTACCGCGACTGGAAGCCTCGACCCGATGAGGCATCTCGGGTTCGGTGGCTTCGTGACCCGCAGCACGCCGGGTTGTGGTACCTGCCCCGGGAAGCGAAGTAGGTGGAGTCGGCCCGCTGGTTGAAGGCGGATCTCCTCGTCGGGCAACTTGCTGGATGAAGAGGCCTGCGCCTAGAAACGCAACACCACCCCCGATGCGGACCGGCTGGGGACGCGACTCCGGGTCGAACGTCCAATGCCGAGCCGTCCTCGGGGCAACTGACGCGTCACGGCGACGCGGGCACCGAAGATGAGTAGCGCCAGGCTGATGACTCCCACCACCCGGCGAACGGCGGCTAGCGCCAACTCCTCGTCACTCAGGCTCATGCGGCCTCAGTTCCCGGCTGCCAAGATCCTCACGCTGCCGCACTCCGCTCAGGACGCTCCTGCCGGTCTGAGCTTGATCAACCCCGGGGTCCCGCTACGGCCGACGCTCATCCCAAGCAGTCACACGGTCGGATGCTCCGCGCAGGCCATCGGCGGGGGGAGCAGGGTCCTTCACCTCTGCTCTGAGTACGTCTAGCGTTCGCTGGGTGCGGATGAGGGTGGACGGGGGGCCACGAGCCAAGGGGTGCGGCTCACGCAGGGCTCCGGCCTCCTCCTTGACGCGCGCCCGAGAATTGCTGGCTGTACGGGCGTTTCGCAGGTTGTGGATCGTCACCGGGTTGTGCAGTACCGCAGATTGGCTGGCTCTGTTCGGGCTCGCCGCGCTCGGTAGCACCCTTGCCTCCAGCGCAGCAGGGGTCAACTTCACATTCAGCGGGGTACTGTTCGCCAACCTGCTGCCGGGCCTGCTGTTCGCGCCGATAGCCGGCCTGATCGCGGACCGATTCGATCGGCGTGCCGTGATGGTCGTCGCCGACCTGGCTCGCTGTGCGCTGCTGCTGTCGATCGCGGTTGCCAACAGCTACTGGTGGATCCTCGCTGGCAGCTTCTTCGTGCAAATGGCCGCGACCATGTGGATTCCGGCGAAAGATGCCGCGCTGCCCCGTCTGCTCCGTCGGTCGGAGCAGGTCGCCTCAGCGGTCCAGCTGGGTCTGGTCATGACGTACGGCATCACCGTTGTGACTGCCGGGTGCCTGTTCACTCTGCTCACGGGAGCTGGGACCGCCTTCGGCGTGTCCGACGAGGTGGTCGGCATGAATGGGCTGACCCGGATCGCGGTCATCGTTGCTGCGCTGCTCTATCTGGCCAGCGCGATCTCGATCGCCGCCCTCCTGCCCGAGCTTTCCAGGCGTCCCGCTGGGAGTGGGCCTGGGGGCCGGGCCGGGCCGACACCCTCACCCGCATTGGATCGCGGTCCTGTCATGGGTGGGATGCTGCACGACAGTGTCAGCTACATACGGGACGTACCACTCATCCGTGGTCTGCTGATCGGCATGACGGGTGCTTTCGCCGCCGGGGGCGCGGTCGTGGGCTCAGCCCAGCCGTACGCGCTGAGCCTGCTCGGCGGCCAGGCCGCTTTCGGGCTGCTTCTCCTGGCCGCGTTCCTGGGTCTGGTTGTCGGCATCGTCGGCGCGCCGAAGGTGGCGCACCGGGTGACGCATGAGCGGTTGTTCGGCGTCGCCGTCGTTGTCGCTGGAGGCGTACTGATCCTGGTGGCGCTCTCCCCGCACCTGGTCGTCTCGTTGGTGGCGGTGTTGATGGTCGGAGCCTGCGCCGGCACCGCATTCCTCACCGGTACGACGATCATCGGTTCCCGGGTCGAAGACTCGATGCGTGGCCGCATCAATGCCGTTTACCAGTCGATGCTGAAGGTCGTCCTGGGCTGCTCCGTGGCCCTGTCACCATTACTGGTGACACTGATCGGCCAGCACCCCGTGCAATTGGGGGGCAACAACTTCCTCATCGACGGCACCCGTCCGGTGATCCTCGGCGGCGGCCTACTGGCCGCCTTCATGGGCGGCATCGCCTACCGCCAGATGCGCAACCATCCCCGATCACCCGACCACGAAAACTCCAACCCGGCCGACGTCGACGGGATGGCGGGCGCGAACGGACGGACGTCCTAGCTTCGAGGTGAACGCCGACTAGCGGAAACGCCCGTCGGCGCGTTGCTTTTCGCGCCCGAAATCTCACCTGTCCCGGTCCGGCCCTCTAACCTGCTCGGGCGGTGCCAGTCGACACGGGGGAACGGCCGATCATGGATTGCCAGAAGTTCGGGACTCACCTTGATCATCTGGGGCAGGGGCACACCTGCGCAAGCGCTTCGGCTCCGGTGGCCGGGCCGTCGCCGCGCTGGCAAGCAGCAGCCCTCTGGACGCTGCTGACGCTCGCCGTGCTGTTCGCGGGGCTCTCGCTGGTCCGGGCGGCGATCAACGCCGATCTGATGATCTCGCCGAGCGGCCAAGCCGTCAGGGTGCTTTCGATCGCACTGCCCTCGGCTCTTCTCCTCGCCTTCCTGACCTGGTCGAACCTCACGAAGCGCGTCATCGACGCCCACGGCTGTCCGGTTGCGATCGTCCGGAACTGGGTAGGCTCCTGCGGAGTTCTCATCCTCTTCCTGTCGTACCTCCTGCCGATGAAGACCCCGGCCGCATTTCATGTCGCCCGGGCAGCCGGCGCGATCCTGCTCGCCATCGGTGCGCTGATCATCCGCAGCAGGCTCAGGCGCTGGCTCGCTGCTCCGGCCGGGATCGTCTCCGGCTCGGCTGGTGCGCAGTCCGCCTCGGCCGACGATGCGTACGGCCGGGTCGACCTGCCGTTGGGGAACGATGATCCTCGGTCGAGGCAGCCGCAGCAGCCGCGGAGCGGGGCACAGGCCGTCGGGATGCCGCTGTCTGCGGAGCCGCAGCCTGAGGACTGGAACGCATCCCTCTGGGATCCCGAGGTCCAGGAGGACATCGAGCGGAGGCGCCGGCGCGGCGGTCCCACCGTCTGACTGCCGTTGGCGTCCGCGCGCCGGTCGAAGCCTGACGGATCCGGTCGGCGGGTGACACCGCATTCGCTGTCGTACCAACGCTCTAGGGTCCCGGGCCGTGGCGATTCCCGACCTCGTGCCCATCGCGTACGAGCCTGACTACCGCACCGACACCATCGGCCGGTACGACGAGGGGCAGTTCTTCGCCTCCGTCACCGCCACCCTGGAGGAGGGCAGCGGCAGCAGGCCCGACTGGCACCGGGGCAAGCGGTGGTACGCCGTGCTGCACCGTTTCGACTTCGCGGGCACCCACAGCCGTTCGGACATCTGGTTCGCCGGCACCAGTGAAGATGAGGACGCCTCCATCGGCCGGGCCGAAGCTCGCCTCGCCGAGTGGCTCGAGGCGTTGCCCGGCCGGGTCTTCGATGACATCGCCATCCGGCTCTTCCAGGTCGAGACCGACGGGCACATCTTCGGACTCGTCGACGGATCAGAGCTTTACGGCGGCGAGGACCACGCGGAGTTCCTGCCCGACGATCTCGGTTTCGACCCGCCCTGGGACGGCTGCTACGACACCTGAGCCCCTGATCCCACGGGCCAGACCTTTCTGGGCGTCTGCCGCCGACGGGCCCGGCCCGGGCTGCCGGAGCAGAGATCGTCGAATCGGGCTATCATCACGTTGTGGCGATTGATTGCGCGCCCGGGCTCGCCCCCGCGGTGGCGTTGTTCCGGTCTCTCGGCGACCCGACCCGGCTGGCCGTCCTGCGCCGGCTCGCGACCGGCGAGGCGCGGGTGGTGGACCTGACCGGCGAGTTGGGGTTGGCGCAGTCGACGGTGTCGAAGCACCTGGCGTGCCTGCGTGACTGCGGCCTGGTCGACTACCGGGTGCAGGGTCGCCAGTCGTTCTACGCCCTGACCCGGCCGGAGCTGCTGGACCTGCTGCGCTCGGCGGAACAGGTCCTCGCCGCCACGGGCGAGGCGGTCGCGCTCTGCCCGGTCTACGGGACGCCGTCTGACTCCCCGGCGGAGGTGGTCGGATGAACACGTCACTGCTGACCCCCGAGCGTCGGGCGGTGCTGTCCCGGCGCAGCCTGTGGCTGGCCTACGCGACCGCCGGCTACAACCTGCTGGAGGGCCTGGTCGCGATCGCCGCGGGCGCGGCGGCCTCCTCGACGGCGCTGATCGGCTTCGGCCTGGACTCGTTCGTCGAGGTGTCCAGCGCGGCGGTGCTGATCTGGCAGTTCCGCTCCCGGGTGCCGGAGGACCGGGAACGGCTGGCGCTGCGACTCATCGGCGCGTCGTTCTTCGCCCTGGCCGCCTGGGTGACCTTCGACGCCGCGCGGTCGCTGCTGGCTAGCGGCGACGCCGACGCCAGCCCGGTGGGGATCGGTCTGGCGGTCGCGTCGCTGCTCGTGATGCCGCTGCTCGTGCGGGCCAAGCGGCGCACCGGCCGGGAACTCGGCTCGGCCACCGTCATGGCCGACTCGACCCAGACCATGCTCTGCACCTGGCTGTCCGCGGTGCTGCTCGTCGGCCTGGTCCTCAACGCCGCCTGGGGCTGGTCGTGGGCCGACCCGATCGCCGCGTTGGTCATCGCCGGGGTGGCGGTCAAGGAAGGCGTCGAGGCCTGGCGCGGTGAACACTGCGACGACTGCGGGCCCCTGCCGGCCGTCGCGACCGCTGATCCGGGCTCGGACTGCGCCGACGGCTGCTGCGCCGACCGGAAGACCTGACCCGCCCTCAACCGTCGCGGCGCGGCTGGCCCTGGCGTCGCTGGGCCATCCCGCCCTGGATCGCCTCCCAGACGCTGCGTCCGGCCTGCCGGAGCGTCTCGCCCGCCTGCTCGGCGAACTGGGACGCCTGAGCCGCACCGCTCTCGCCCGGCTGGTCGCCCGCGCCGGGGTGTCCCTGCCCGGTCCGGTCGCCCGGTGGCTGCCCGGGGCCGCCCCCGGTCGCGGCGCGCGACTCGCGGTCGCCGGCGGTCGCGCCCCGGTCGGCCGGGCGGTCCCCCTCGGTCTCGGGCTCCTCCGCCGCCGGGCCGGCGTGCGGGGTGCCGAGCGGCGGTTCCGGCGGCGATCCCACCGGCGAGCCGGCCGGGGACTCCGGGCGCGGGCCGACGGGCCGTCCGGTCCGGACCGAGGGCTCCTGGCCGGGGCGGGTAGGCCGTTCAGCTCCGCCGGTGCCCGGCGACGAGGCGCCGCCCCCGCGCGGCAGCCGGTCGGCCACCGCGCCGACCGACCCGACCTGCTGGCCCGCCGCCTGGCCGCCCGGTGCGCCCGCCTGGTCGGCGACCGGTGCGGCGGCCACGTCGGAGGGCCGGTCGGCCGCCCGGTTCACGTCGTTCAGCGAGCTGTTCGCGGAGCTGGCCAGGGCCTGGATGATCTCCGGGTTGCGGTCGATCGTGGTCAACGCGCGGTCCAGGATCTGGATCAGCTTCTCCAGCCGGACCTTCAGCAACGCCTCGGCGCGTACGCCCTCGATGTCCAGCTCGACGCCCTCGAGGTGGACCCGGACGCCGGCGTCCAGCTGGAGCAGGTTCGCCAGCCGGGCGCGCAGTGACAGGTCCGCGTCGAGCCCGTCCACCGCGAGCCGGATCGAGTCGACCGACAACCGCGGGACGTCGAGCAGGACGTCCGGCTCGGCCTCACGGCCCGCACCGGCCCGGTCCGGTTCCCGTCGTTCCGCCCCACTCTGACTCATGCTCCCGCTCCCACCCCTGGCCCGCCGTCGAGCCGCGGTTACCCGCTTTGCCGGCGGCCATCCGCGAGCGCTCCGCACGGTCCCGTCGGGCCGGTTCCACTGTCCGATAGGGGGCAGGGCGCGAAGCTGCACAGCGGGGCATCAGCCGGTATGGTCCGGGCCTATGGGACAGGGGATGGCGGATCCGGAGAACATCCGGCAGGACGTCGAGCGGTATGCGCTCCGCAACTCGCTCCTCGTCCCGGCCACCGCCGAGCAGGCGTACGCCGTGTTCACCGGGGCGCTGGCCGAGTGGTGGGTGCGGGAATACACCTGGTCCGGTCCGGCGGCGCTGGCCGAGCTGGGCATCGAGCCGAGGCCCGGCGGCATGCTGTACGAGATCGGCCCGTACGGCTTTCGCAGCGACTGGGGCCGGGTGCTCACCTGGGATCCGCCCCGGCGGCTCGTCTTCACCTGGCAGATCGGCCCGGACCGGGTGCCGGTGCCGGACCCCGCCCGGGCCAGCGAGGTGGAGGTGCTCTTCCTGCCCGACGGTTCGCAGACCCGGGTCGAGGTGGAGCACCGGTACTTCGACCGGCACGGTGAGGCCGCCGAGGGCTACCGCAAGGCGCTCACCGCCGGCTGGCACGAGCTGCTCAGCCGCTACCTGACCACGGTCACCCGGGGCACGACGTCGGGCTGAGCGCTACCCGGCGATGCCCCGCTCCGGGCCGACACCGTCGGCCACCCCACGACCGCCCAGGTCCGCCCGGCGGCCCGCCACCGCCCCGGCGGTGAAGCCGGAGCCGGCCAACCGGCGGGGCGCGGCGGTACGCAGCCGCGGGTAGACCTCCGACAGCCGGCTGGCCACCCGGTGGGAGCGGTCGGCGAGGACCAGCGCCACCCCCGTCGCCGCTCCGGTGCGCGCCACCGCGCCCGCCTCCGCCGCCCGCAGCCGCTCCCCGACCACCCGGGCGAACCCGGCCAGCCAGGAGCGGCGGAAGGCGGCCGGGTGCTCACCGGCGGGCACCGCCGTGCCGGCCAGCCCGTGCGCGGCCTGCACCAGCAGCGAGGTGAAGAGTAGGTCCACTCGTTCCAGGTCGCTGGCGAAGCCGAACAGGTGCATCGCGAAGCCGCTGCCCTCGCGGCGGCGTACGCAGCGGCAGCGCAGCGGGTCGGCGACGGCCACGAGCAGCCCCGCCTTGTCCCGGGCGTACGGGGCGAGCACCTCGACCACCCGGTCGCCGACCGGGTCGGTGGCCGGGTCCCGGGCGGCCAGCAGCGCCCGGTCGACGCCGTAGCGGGCGATCAGCTCGGTGGCCTTGGTGGTGAAGGCCGCGGACTCGGCGGGCGTGCAGGCCGGGTCCTCCGCCTTCGCCAACAGCTTGCGCACCTTGCTGAGCATCGCCTCGGACATGTCACCAGAGCTATCACATCGGCGGAATGGTCCACGTCGGACGGAGCGGCCGATACCATGACCACGCTCAGCACCCTGACCGCAACGCAGGGTCCACCCCCCTACCCCCTGGAGGCAGCACCCATGGCATCCCCGGTCGCCGGCCTGACGGCCACCACGGCGGCGCTCTCCCTGCTCGCCCTCGGTTCCCCCGCCCAGGCCGCCCCCGGCACCAATCTCGCCGGGTCCACCGCCAGCTGCTACGGCGGCGCGGTCCGCTCGTACTTCGAGGTGGCCCGCTCCGGCGGCGACGCCGGGCCCTACCGCACCAGCACGCGGTGCCGCGACATCAACGTCCGCAACGCCAGCCAGTTCGGCGTCGAGGCGTGCGTGATCTTCATCGACCGGACGGACAGCTGCAACTACCGGACCTACCTGCCGTCGAAGTCCGACTTCACCACGGTCGCGACCAACGTGCGCGACGGCGTCCGGTTCCAGGTCCGCTTCGAGACGCTGCGCTACGAGTACGAGCCGCTGATCGCGTACCACGCGTTCTGAGCGGCGACGGCGCGGCGCCCGGCCCCGGGGTCGGGCGTCGCGCCGTCAGCCGGCCCGACTGCGCAGGGTGGCCACGGTCGAGCCGGCGAGGGTGAGCAGGCAGTCGGGCAGCAGCCCGTCGGCGGCCGCCGCCCCGAAGAGCGCCTCGCCGGTGTCCGCGTCGTGGTTGGCGTACGCGCTGACGAAACGGGCCACCCAGCGGGCGTCGTACCCGGCCTCGTCGATACCGGGGAAGTCGAGCGCGCAGGCTCCCGGCGGCGGAGCGTCGCCGACCATGGTGGCGGCGAGGCACCAGGCGACCCCGTACGCCCCGGCCAGGCCGGACCGGTCGACCACGGCGTCGAAGGTGCCCACCACCGCGTCACCGTCCCCGGCCAGCGCCGAGCGGAGCACGGCGGTCGCGTCGGCGATCGTCTGGTCCGGTTCGTCGGTCACCTGCGGCACGGTAGGACGGCAGGTCAAGCGGTGACCCGCGACAGTGTCCCGGTGACTGAGCGTACGCGGAGATGTCGGGCCGCCGACGACGGCCGGCACCACGCTGTTATGGACCACACGGGCACGCTATGGTGCCCCAGCGGACCTCCCCGTTGGAAGGACGACCATGTACGTAACACGCGGCCCGCGCGCTGCCATCCTGGCCGCCGGTGCGGCGTTCCTGCTCGTCACAAGCGCCTGCGGGACGACCGACAAGCCCGAGGAGTCGAGCGCCCCACAGGTGCGCCTGTACGGCACCGACGGCAACATGCTCAACTCCTTCGCCACCGACCTGAAGGACCGGGCGAACCTGGTCGACGGCATGAAGGGGACCACACCCCTGACGCCGTTGACGGACGACTTCAAGGAGCGGCTGCTCGCCATCGACCCGAAGCTCGCCGACTTCCTCTACGCGGCCGAGGCGTACGACGCCGTGATGATCAGCGCGCTGGCCGCGCAGCTGGCCGGCAGCACCGACCCGGCGGCCATCGCCCGGCAGATAGTCGGGGTGACCACCAACGGGCAGCGCTGCGGGGACGCGGCGTCCTGCCTGGCGTTGGCGCGTGACGGGCAGGACATCGAGTACCGGGGGCCGTCGCTGAGCCGGGCCGGGTTCACCGACGCCGGCGAGCCCGCCACGGCCAGCTACGCCACGCTGCACTTCGACGATCAGAAGATCAACGACGTCAAGACGGAGTTCGTCGGCGCCGGGGACGAGACCGGAGTGAGCACGAAGAACCCGCCGAAGCCGAAGAAGCAGAAGGGCAGCGGGAGCGACCGCAGCGACGGCTCTCCGCTGATCCTCGGCGGCCTGCTGCCGAAGACCGGTGACCTGGCCCTGGCCAACCCGCCGCTGGCTGCCGGCTCGGCGCTGGCGGTCAAGGAAATCAACGCGGCGGGCGGCGTGCTCGGCGAGCCGGTGAAATGGATCGACGGCGACGACGGCACCAGCGAGCAGGTGGCCAAGGCCACCGTGGCGTCGCACATCAGCAAGGACGTCCAGGTGATCATCGGCGCCGGCGGCTCGGGCATCTCCAGCTCGGTGCTGCCCGACGTGGTGGCCGCGGGACGGATCCTGTTCTCCCCGTCCAACACCGACGCGGGCCTGACCACCGTGGACGACAAGGGTCTCTACTTCCGCACCGCGCCGCCGGACAGCCTCCAGGGGCGGGCCCTGGCCGACGTGGTCCTGCGCGACGGACCGGGCAAGGTCGTGGTGGTGGCCCGCAAGGACTCCTACGGCGAGGGTCTCCAGGAGACGGTCCGGGCCGAGCTGGAGCGGGCCGGTCTCGGCAGCGACCGGGTGAAGCTGCTGACCTACGAGCCCCCGGCGGACGCGAAGGCGGCCCCGGTGGACTTCAGCGGCCTGGCCCGGGAGATCAAGGACTACCGCCCCGAGGCCGTCCTGATCATCGGCTTCGCCGAGTCCGCCGGGCTGATCCGGGCGCTGGACGACGCGAAGGTGTCGATCCGGCACTGAGCGCAGACGTCGACGGCCGCACCGGTTCCCCGGTGCGGCCGTCGTCGCGTACGGCAGGTCAGCGAGAGCCGCGCCGCTCCAGGAACTCGGTCATCCGCCGCCGCTTCTCCTCGTCCTCGAAGAGCACCGCCTGGCTGACCAGGTCGAGGTGGGGGTGGGCGGCCGGCGGCGCGTCGATCGCCAACTTGGTCAGCCGCAGCGCCAGCGCGGAGCCCTTGGCGATCGAGTCCAGCAGCTCGTGCGCGGTCGGCAGCAACTGCTCCGGCTCGTCGACGACCCGGTTGACCAGGCCGATCCGCAGCGCCTCCGCGGCGTCGACCCGCCGGCCGGTGAAGAGCAGCTCCTTGGCCCGGGCCTCGCCGATCAGCGCCGGCAGCCGGTAGGTCGCGCCCGCGCCGGCCAGGATGCCCAACCGCACCTCCGGCTGGCCGAAGAACGCGCGGGCCGTGCAGACCCGCAGGTCGCAGGCGTACGCCAGCTCGGCGCCGCCACCCAGCGCCGGACCGTCCACGGCGGCCACGGTCGGCATCGGCAACGCCCGGATCCGGGCGAAGGCCCCCTGGTTGATCGCGGCGAGGGCGTCGGAGCGCCCCCGCTCGCGCAGCTGGCCGATGTCCGCCCCGGCGGCGAAGATGCCGGCCGCGCCACCGGTGAGCAGCAGCAGCCGGGGCCGGGCCTCCAGCTCGGCGCAGACCTGGTGCAGCTCGTCGATCAGGTCGGCGTCGATGGCGTTGCGCTTCTCCGGCCGGTCCAGCGTCACCACCAGCCGGTCGGGCAGCTCCTCGATCCGCAGTCCGCTCACGGCGTCACCTCAGTTCGCGACTGCGGGGCTCGCAAGATCGGCTCACTCCTCACGCTCACGGCGTCACCTCAGTTCGCGACTGCGGGGCTCGCAAGACCGGCTCACTCCTCACGCTCACGGCGTCACCTCAGTTCGCGACTGCGGGGCTCGCAAGACCGGCTCACTCCTCACGCTCACGGCGTCACCTCAGTTCGCGACTGCGGGGCTCGCAAGACCGGCTCACTCCTCACGCTCACGGCGTCACCTCAGCCTTGCGGCCGTCCACCCAGCGGTAGAAGCCCTGGCCGGACTTCTTGCCCAGCTTTCCGGCGGCCACCAGCTCCAGCAGCAGCGGCGGCGGCGCGAAGCGGTCCCCGTACGCGGCCTGGAGGGTGCGCGCGATGTCCAGCCGGACGTCCAGCCCGACCAGGTCGGTGAGCTCCAGCGGGCCGACCGGGTGCCGGTAGCCGAGCACCATCGCCTTGTCGATGTCGGCCGGGGAGGCCACCCCGTCGGCGACCATCCGGATCGCCTCCAGGCCGAGGGTGACCCCGAGCCGGGAGGTGGCGAAGCCGGGCATGTCCCGTACGACGACGGGGTCCTTGCCCAACCGGCCGGCGAGCGCGACGGCCGCGTCGGTGGTCTCCGCGTCGGTGGCCGGGCCGACCACGACCTCCAGCAGGGCCATCGCCCAGACCGGGTTGAAGAAGTGCAGCCCGAGGAAGCTTCCCGGCCGGGCCAGCGGTTCGGCCAGCTCGGCGATGGGGATGCTGGAGGTGTTGCTGCCGAGCAGCGCGGGCCGCAGCCCCTCGGCCTCGCGCAGCACCGTCCGCTTGAGGTCGAGCCGTTCGGGGACGGCCTCCACGATCACGTCCGGCTCCGGTGCGACCTCGCCCAACGCCGCGCGCAGGGTCAGCCGCGCCCGGTTGTCGGCGGCCTCCTCGGCGCGGAGCTTCCCGCGCTGGACCGCCCGGTCCCACAGCTCGCCCAGGCGGGCGGCGGCGGCTTCTGACCGGTCCCGGTCGACCTCCACGAGTTCGACGGCGTAGCCCGCCCCGGCGGCGACGTAGGCGATCCCGAGCCCCATCGTGCCGGCACCGACGACGACTAAACGATCACTCATGACGCTCCCTCGCTGCGCGCGGCGACGCGCGGGGTCTCCGTCGCGCCGTGCCGCCGCTCCTGGGTGCGACCCTATGCAGCACCGTTCCGGGCGGCATGCGTGGGGGATCACCGGAACGGGTACAGACGGCCCTCGACGTCAAGGGAAGGACGTGGCACATGAGCCAGGCACCGGAGACCGTGGACGGCACCGAGGGCGGGGAGATCGTGGAGACGCGCGGCGACGAGCGCGTCGACCTGCTCCGCGCCGACACCAACAACGACGGCAGGACCGACGTGTGGGTGGTGGACACCGACGGCGACGGCAAGGCCGACCTGTTCCAGTTCGACACCGACGGTGACGGCAAGGTGGACATCACGATGGTCGACATCGACGAGGACGGCACCCCGGACGAGGTGGTGGACGGCGACGGCGGCCTCCCGCCCGAGCAGCTCCCCCCGACCGTCCAGCTCTGAGCCGATCGGGGTGGCCCCTGTCCTCGCCTCGGCGTGGCAGGGGCCCCTCCCCTGACCGCCCCCGCCGGACGCCGCCCCGGCCCGCCCAGGACGCGATCAGGGCGCCCGGCGCAGCGTCGCCAGGTAGTACGGGGCGTCCCGGTCGTCCACGTCGGCCAGTGTCCAGCCGGTGCCCCGGACCAGCTCGGCCAGCTCCGCGGCGGAGCAGACCAGGTAGTCGAACCAGTGGGTGCCCAGTTCCCGGTAGCGCAGCCGCAGCCGGAGCTGGCCGCCGAGCCGGCCCCGGCGACGGTTCAGCTCGTGGTAGGCGGTGTGCACCGGGTCCCTCGTGCCGTACGGGTCGGTGCCGTGGGCGATGACCTGGGCGCCCGGCCGGGCCAGCGCGGCGAGCGCGGCGAGGAACGCGGGTGCCCGCTGCCGCCCCTCGATCAGCCCGAGGTTGTTGCCGAGCAGCAGGAACGTGTCGTAGCGCCGGTCGTCCGCGGCGTGCTCGTCGACCGTGCCGAGCACGAGGTTCCGTACGCCCCGGTGCCGGCTCACCCGCAGCGCGCCGGGGGAGATGTCCAGCCCGGTCACGGGTACGCCCCGCTCCTGGAGCGCCAGCGCGATCCGGCCGCCACCGGTGCCGATGTCCAGCGTCGCGCCGCGGACCCGGTCCACGGCGCGGTGGTCGTACGGCTGCCAGTGTTCGGGTTCGTCCAGGTAGTGCGCGGCGGGCGCGCCGTTGATCAGCCCGTCGTCCCGCTCGATGATCTCGATGACCGGTCGGGGCAGCCGCCCGCCGGCGAGCGGACGGGGGCCGATGCCGGTCTTCACCGCGTACGCGTCGCGCAGCATCTCGCCGAACACGTCGCCGATCCTGGGTTCCCCGGTCACGAGGTACACGCTAACCGGCCGTCGCGGCCGTATCCTGGGCGCGTGACGGAGCTGGACCGCCTGGCGGCGGAGAAGTACGTCCTGCTGACGACGTTCCGCAAGGACGGTCGGGCGGTGCCGACCCCGGTCTGGGCGGTCCGCGACGGTGACACGCTGGCGGTCTGGACCGCGGCCGACTCCGGGAAGGTCAAGCGGATCCGCCGGGACGGCACGGTGACCGTGGCCCCCTGCGACGTGCGGGGCCGGCCGCACGGCGAGGCGGTGCCCGGCCACGCCGTGCTCAGCGGCCCGCAGGACAGCGACCGGGTACGCGACCTGATCAAACAGAAGTACCGTCTGGTCGGCCGGTTGAGCCTGCTCGGCAGCCGGCTGCGCCGGGGCCGGGGCGGCACCGTGGGCATCCGGGTCACGGTGCGGGAGTAGGGCCCGGACATGGTTCAGGGGCGGTGGATCGTCGCTGTCACGACGTCCGCCCGCCCCTGAGACCGGAACGTTTCTCGGCGCTGCCGGTGGTCAGTCCCCCTGACGCTGCTGGGGAATCTGCCCCTGCAGCAGGGCCCGCACCTCCGACTCGCGGTACCGACGGTGGCCACCCAGAGTCCGGATCGCGCTGAGCTTGCCCGCCTTGGCCCACCGGGTCACCGTCTTCGGGTCGACACGGAACATCGACGCCACCTCGGCCGGCGTGAGTAGCGGCTCTGGTTCGTGCGTTCGCGATGCCATCGGTCACTCCTCCACATGTATAGACATCGGCCGGGGTCCCGCCGGTCGACGCGTCTCCCATGGTCCGGCTAGTCCCCGATGTCCGACATGGGCCGAACGGCCGAACGTCCCTAGACGGACGGATGAACCATGCCCGATTTATCTGACTTTTACACGGCAGAAACTACCTTATTCGGACTGATGATCACGGTTCGTGATGCGTCAACTACGAGGCCGGCTCATCTCCGACACCCTTCACGGGCGTTTTGTGTCAATTGCACCGCTCGAGCAGTTGGACCGCCCGCCACCGGGCCACCAGCCGGTCGTACGCGCTCGACGCCTCCTCGGCCTCGCCCCGGGAGAGGCCGGCCAGCCCCGCCGCGACCAGCTCGGTCGAGTCGTCCGCGGCCAGCGTCTCGTCGGAGAGCAGCTGCACCAGACCGCCGTAGTCCAGCTCCACCACCGAGCGCGGGTGGAACTCCTCCAGCCAGCGGGCGGCCTCCTCGACCGCCTCGGTGATCGGTACCTCACCGACCGACTTGCGCAGCACCGACAGCGCCCGGGAGGCCCGCCGCCGGGCCTTGGAGATCTCGGTGCGGTAGCGCAGCGCCCGCCGCCCCGGCGCGGTGACCAGGTCCCGCTCCGCCGGCTCGAAGAGCACGAACCAGCGCAGCGGCACACCCCAGGTGGCGATTTGCTCGTGCAGCCGGGGGACGCCGTGCTCCAGCACCCGCGCGCCGCTGCGCCAGTCCTCCACCACGGCCTTGGCCTGGCCGGCGAGGATCGGCGGGACGAACGCGTCGGCGATCACCGAGGGAACGCCGTCGCGGGCGCTCAGCGCCGCCTCGGCCACCCGGATCCGCAGGTTCCACGGGCAGACCAGCAGGGTGTCGTCGGCCTCCAGGACGTACGCCTCGTCCGGCAGGTCGGGCAGTCGGGTCCAGCCGGCCCCGAGCGCCTCGATCACCGAGGCGCGTTGCCGCCCGGGCCCCTCCAGCGGCGCCACCGCCCGCCCCTCGCGCACGTAACGCCGCCAGTACGACTGGCGGTCCCGGTCGAAGGCGGTCAGCGGCTCGTACACGCGCAGGTAAGAAGCGAAGAGCGACGGCACGGCGCGATCCTCCCACGAATCGGGGGTCCACCGCCGTCGGCGTCCCGTGGGTCCTGCCGTGGACGGCAGTGCGGCCTCGACCGATATTAGGCTCAGCGGCACCGGCACCATCCCGCCGGCGCACCACCAGGTCCGCGTCCCACAAGGACGGCCACCGACACAGGAGCAAGCCATGGGCGTATTCGCGAGCACCGACGACCCGGGATCGACCGGCCACGAACAGGTCGTGTTCTGCCAGGACAAGCAGAGCGGCCTGAAGGCGATCATCGGCATCTACTCGACCGCGCTGGGCCCCGCGCTCGGCGGCACCCGGTTCTACCCGTACGCCAGCGAGGAGGCGGCGCTGGCGGACGTGCTCGACCTGTCCCGCGGCATGGCGTACAAGAACGCCCTGGCCGGGCTGGACCTGGGCGGCGGCAAGGCGGTCATCTGGGGTGACCCGGAGCAGATCAAGAGCGAGGCGCTGCTGCGCGCGTACGGCCGCTTCGTGGAGTCGCTGGCCGGCCGCTACTACACCGCCTGCGACGTCGGCACCTACGTCGCCGACATGGACGTGATCGCCCGGGAGACCAGCTACGTCACCGGCCGCAGCGTGGAGCACGGCGGCGCCGGCGACTCCTCCGTCCTCACCGCCTGGGGCGTCTACCAGGGCATGCGGGCCGCCGCCGAGCACGTCTGGGGCAGCCCGACCCTCGCCGGCCGCCGGGTCGGCGTGGCCGGCCTGGGCAAGGTCGGCAAGTACCTCACCGGGCACCTGCTGTCCGACGGGGCCGAGGTGGTGGCCACCGACGTCAACGCCAAGGCCGTCGAGTGGGTGGTCGCCAACCACCCGCAGGTCGAGCTGGTCGACGACGCCGCCGCGCTGGTCGCCGCCGACATCGACGTGTACGCCCCGTGCGCGCTGGGCGGCGCGCTCAACGACGACACCGTGCCGGCGCTGCGGGCCAAGGTGGTCGCCGGCGCGGCGAACAACCAGCTCGCCCACCCGGGCATCGAGAAGCTCCTCGCCGACCGGGGCGTCCTCTACGCCCCCGACTACGTGGTGAACGCCGGCGGCGTGATCCAGGTGGCGGACGAGATCAACGGCTTCAACTTCGAGCGGGCCAAGCTGCGCGCCACGAAGATCTACGACACCACCCGGGAGATCCTCCGGCTCGCCGACGACGAGGGCGTACCGCCGGCGGTGGCGGCCGACCGGCTGGCCGAGCGGCGGATGGCCGACGTGGGCCGGCTGCGCTCGATCCACCTGCGCTGAACCCGACCCCGGGGTGCGGGCGCCCGCCCGCGCCCCGGGGCGCCCGCCCACATCTCCGGACGGCTCGCGGGACTCTGGCAGGGTTTACGGCGGTCGGCGAAGTAGGCTTTGTTCGGGATGCTTCGGGGAGGAATGTCCGGTGTCACGGCCGGTCCCGGCGACCGCCCCTTACCGGGTACACTCGGTGACGGCCGGATGACTGCGACGCGCAGGACCGGCCGACGGTAACCCGAGGTGCCGAACGACGGCATCCCCATGTACCGTAAGAGCCACGAGAGATGCCTGACGTCATCGGGGCCCGCCTTCGGGCTGCCCCGCATTCTGTGCGAGGGGGTCGAGCCATGGGGCGCGGCCGTGCTAAGGCCAAGCAGACGAAGGTGGCCCGGGAGTTGAAGTACCACTCCCCGAACACCGACCTCACCGCCTTGCAGCGCGAACTGGCGGGTGCTGGTAAGTCTGAGCACAACTTCGACGACGACTACAAAGAGTATGTCGACGACGATGATGAGGATCACGCGGACGACGACCCGGACACCTGGGTTCCTCCGACCCGCTGACCTCCGGTCGCATCTGAGCACGCGGTAACTCCCCGCGTGCTCACGCATGTGGCCATCAAAGCAGCGCCAACGACCGACGGTCAGGGACTCGCCGCGCCTCTCGGCAGGTCCCTGACCGCGGCCCCCGTGCTCACCGCGGGCGGTTGTTCCAGTTGTAGAACGTCGGGATGTTCTCGAAGTGGTTCCAGGCGCAGACCGCGCCGGCGCCGTCGCCACCCGACACCTCCGCCCGTGCGTGACGCGCTGCCTCGGCCTCGTGGAGCAGGGCGGTCAGACCCGTGGCGGCCGCCCGGACCCGGTCCACGACCGGTTCGGTGGCACCTCCCCCGACGCGCTCAGGCTGCCGGTGACTGGTGGTCTCGGGCATGCTCCAACACTCCCTCCAATAGGCGGATCTTGCTGTTGCGGCAGTGCTCGGTCTCCGTGCCGTCGAACCGCCCCTGCTCGAAGTAGCGGTTCGCGGCGTGGCCGCCGCCGCAGAAGCCGAAGTAGGGGCAGGTGGAGCGGCAGGCCTCGACGCCGGCGAGGAACTCGCCCACCCACGGCGTGCGCGCTGCCCCGGCGAGGATCTCGCCCAGCGGGGTGGTCAGCACGTTGCCGCTGCTGAAGTCGCCGTAGCGGGCGTCGGTGAAGCCGGCCAGCTCCGGCGAGAGCACGACCACCGACCCGTCGTGACCGACGGTGGGGATCGGATCGAGCCGCCGGGGCAGCAGCCCGTCGGCGGTGCCGTCCAGTACCGCGGCGGCGTACCGCAGTGACCACTCCACCTCCCGCAGGTGGATCCGCGGCGCCCGGCGCCAGGCCGCGACCAACTCGGCCCAGAAGGCGGTCACGGCAGCCGCGTCCCGGGCGTTGGTCCGGGTGTTCACCCCCTCGGTCTCCTCGATGTTGACGCCGAGCACCTCAGCGCCGAGTTCGAGGAAGTAGTCGTACAGCTCGGTGGCGAGCCCCGGGGCGGGACGACTCACCACCGCCAGCGCCGAGAAGGGCAGCCCGTGCCGGCGCAGCGCCCCGATCCCGCGCCGGATCCGGTCGTACGCCGGCCGGCCGGCCCGGGTCACCCGCTCGTCGTTGCGCTCCCGGGGGCCGTCGACGCTCACGCTGACCCGCACCCGGTGCTCGGCGAAGAACGCGCACCAGGCGTCGTCGATCAAGGTGGCGTTGGTCTGGACGTGGTGCTCCACGTCCGGCCCGAAGGGCGCGATCAGCGCGGCCAGGTGCTCCCGGCCGGCGGCGAGCGGCTCCCCGCCGTGCCACACCACGGAGAACCGGCCCGCCGTCGCCCACGGAGCCACCGCGGCGGCGACCGCCTCGGCGACCGCCACCGGCATCCGCCGGTCGGCGGAGCGGTGCGGCAGGTAGCAGTAGACGCAGTCCAGGTTGCACAGGGTGGTCGGCTGCATCACCACGTACGACGGGACGGAGGCGATGCCGCTCATCCCCGTCACCCGCTGTGCCCGAGCAGCCATCGGCCCTCCTCCCGTCAAGCCTGAGGTGGCCTTCAGGCTAGGCGGCGGTGGCCACTCGGGTGAAGCCCTGATCAGGTGCGCGGATGATCAACAGAGCGTGATCAGCCCCGGGTGTGCTGACCGATCATCTGGACGTTGCCGGAGCCCTCGATGATCTCGCCGGCCTGCCAGGCGTCCACGCCACGCCCGGTCAGGGTGGCCAGCGCGCGGTCGGCGTCCTCGGCCGAGACGATCGCGAACATGCCGACGCCCATGTTGAAGGTCGCCTCCATCTCCGGGTCGTCGATCCGCCCCTTGGACTGGATCAGGTCGAAGACCGGCTGCGGCTTCCAGGTGGAGCGGTTGACCACCGCGTCGACGTGCTCGGGCAGGACCCGGACCAGGTTGCCGGGGATGCCGCCGCCGGTGACGTGGGCGAACGCCCGCACCTCGGTCTCGGCGATCAGCTTGAGGCAGTCCTGCGCGTAGATCTTGGTCGGGGTGAGCAGCTCCTCGCCGAGGGTGCGCTGCCGGCCGAAGTCGTCGATCACCACGTCCAGCCGCATCCGGCCGGCGCCCAGCAGCACGTGCCGCACCAGGGAGTAGCCGTTGGAGTGCAGACCCGAGGAGCGCATCGCGATCACGACGTCACCCACCTCGACCCGCTCCGGGCTGAGGATCTCGCTCTCCTCCACCACGCCGACACCGGTGGCGGAGATGTCGTACTCGTCGGGGCGCAGCACACCCGGGTGCTCGGCGGTCTCCCCGCCGAGCAGGGCGCAGCCGGCGTACCGGCAGCCGTCGGCGATGCCGGCGCCGATCTCGGCGACCTTGTCCGGCACGACCTCACCGGTGGCGATGTAGTCCAGCAGGAACAGCGGCTCCGCGCCGCAGGCCACCAGGTCGTCGACGACCATCGCGACCAGGTCGATGCCGACCGTGTCGTGGATGTCCATCTGCTGCGCGATCACCAGCTTGGTGCCGACACCGTCGGTGGAGGAGGCCAGGATCGGGTTCTTGTACTTCTTGGTGTCCAGCCGGAACAGGCCGGCGAAGCCGCCGAGGTCGCCCATGACCTCCGGCCGGCGGGTCTGCTTGACCTTCGACTTCAGCAGCTCGACCGCGCGGTCGCCCGCCTCGATCGACACCCCGGCGTCCGCGTACGAGACCGAGCGTTTGCGCGGCGCGCGGCCGGTGCCGGCCGTCCAGGGCTGGCGGTCGCCGCCGGCGCCCGTCGGGCTGCTTCCTGCGCCGCTGCGCTCGGACACGTGCGTCACGGTTCTCCCCTTTGTGGTTCTCGGTGCCGTGCCGGCGGAGTCCGGGCGACACCGGGTGGTGCTACGGGTGGACGGTCGCGCCGCCCGGAGTGGCGACGAGCGGTGGGGCGGTGTGCTCCGGGATGTCGGCCGTCGCGTGGGCGACCCGACGTCCCACTCCTTCGAGCACGTGCTTGCCGATCAGGTTCCCGGCCGGCAGGTCGATCGGGTACTCCCCGTCAAAGCAGGCCCGGCAGAGCCGCGTCTTGGGCTGCTCGGTGGCGGCGATGAGACCCGACAGCGAGACGTAGCCGAGCGTGTCGGCGCCGATCGAGCGCCGGATGCCCTCGTTGTCCAGCCCGTTGGCCAGCAGTTCGGCGCGGGTGGCGAAATCGATGCCGTAGAAGCAGGGCCAGTTGACCGGCGGCGAGGAGATCCGTACGTGGACCTCCAGCGCGCCGGCCTCGCGCAGCATCCGCACGATCGCCCGCTGGGTGTTGCCGCGCACGATCGAGTCGTCGACCACGACCAGCCGCTTGCCCCGGACGTTCTCCCGCAGCGGGTTGAGCTTGAGCCGGATGCCGAGCTGGCGCAGCGTCTGCGAGGGCTGGATGAAGGTACGCCCGACGTACGGGTTCTTCATCAGCCCCGCGCCGTAGGTGATGCCGGACGCCTCGGCGTAGCCGATCGCGGCCGGGGTGCCCGACTCCGGCACCGGGATCACCAGGTCGGCCTCGACCGGGTGCTCCTTGGCCAGTTGCCGGCCGATCTGCACCCGGGCGGAGTGCACGTTGCGCCCGGCGATGGTGGCGTCCGGGCGCGCGATGTAGACGTACTCGAAGAGGCAGCCCTTCGGCTCCGGCGCGGCGAACCGGGCGGAGCGCAGGCCGTCCTCGTCGATCGCGATCAGCTCGCCCGGCTCGACCTCGCGGACCACGCTGGCGCCGACGATGTCCAGCGCGGCGGTCTCACTGGCGACCACCCAGCCGCGCTCCAGCCGGCCGAGCACCAGCGGGCGCACGCCGTGCGGGTCGCGGGCGGCGTAGAGCGTCGACTCGTCCATGAAGACGAAGCTGAAGGCGCCCTTCAGCTGCGGCAGCACCTCCAGCGCGGCCGCCTCGACCGACAGGTCGGGGCGGCTGGCCAGCAGCATCGTCACCAGCGAGGTGTCGTTGGTGGCGCCATCGGCGAGGAGACCCCGCTCGGCGACCTCCTTCTGGAGGTCGGCGGTGTTGACCAGGTTGCCGTTGTGCGCCAGGGCGATGGTGATGCCCGAACTGGTGGAGCGGATGGTCGGCTGGGCGTTCTCCCAGGTCGAGCCACCGGTGGTGGAGTAGCGCGCGTGCCCGATCGCGACGTGCCCGCGCAGGCTGGCCAGGGTCGGCTCGTCGAAGACCTGGGCGACCAGGCCGAGATCCTTGTAGACCACCACGCCGGAGCCGTCGCTGACCGCGATGCCGGCGGCCTCCTGGCCGCGGTGCTGAAGCGCGTAGAGCCCGAAGTAGGTCAGATTGGCGACCTCCTCCCCGGGCGCCCACACGCCGAAGACGCCACACGCGTCCTGCGGGCCGGGTCGTTGGGGATCAAGGTCGTGGCTCAGCCGGCCGTCGCCTCGGGGCACCTGCTGCTCCCTCATGCTGGTCTGGACTGGCCGGGCGGGCGGTTGACCACGCGCCACCGGCCGGGACCACTGTCGTCGCCTGACAGTGTACGCGAATCGCCGTCGATACAGATAGTCACGATTTGGCTCCGCCGTGTCACCGGAGCGGCCGGGTCAGCCCAGCTCGAGCGGCAGATGCGCGGAGAGATCCGCCCGGTTCCCGCTCACCCGTACGCGACCCTCGGTGACCGCGTCCGCCCACCGGAGCCGCCCGGTCGCCAACTCCAGCCAGGTCGCCGGGTCGGTCTCCACCACGTTCGGCGGGGTGCCGCGGGTGTGTCGCGGACCCGGAACGCACTGAACTGCACCGTAAGGTGGGACACGCACCTCCACCGATCGGCCGGGGGCGCGCTCCGCGAGGGCGGTCAGAAGGGTACGGACCGCCTCCCGGTACACCGGCCGTTCGGGCGTACGCCCCTCGTCGAGCGCTGCCAACGCCGCCGCGACCGCGGCGGACTTAATGTGCGGAGAGGACACGACGGGACGATACGACTCGATGACGGCGGCTCCGACGCTGGCCCTGGGTCGCGCCGATCCGGTCAGACAAGGCATAGTTGCCGACGGCGTATTCGTACCGTGATGAGCCCTGGCCCGCTGGACCGGGGAAGTCAGCCCGGAAGGCGGTGGACGTGTCAACACACCGACGTGCCTGGAAGCAGCGGGCCGGTGTGGTCGTAGCGCTGGTTGTCGGCGCCCTGCTCACCGTCCCCGCCACACCCGCCCACGCGGCCAAGATCACCTCCTCCGACGGCTCGGTCACCATCGACGCCGGCCGCAGCAGCAACATCAATGTCGTGGTCGCTCCCGACGGCGACGAGAAGAAGGCGAACCTCAGCGTCACCGGCCTTCCCGACGGCGTCAGCTGCACCCGTGGCTGCGGTGAGGTGAACTTCGACGGCCTGATCCCCGGGCCGAAGTCGGTGACCGTGACGCTCGCAGCGTCCGCCGACGCGCCGGGGGCCAACGGGACTCCGGCGAGCGTGCGGGTCGAGGGTGACTCCAAGCGGCTCAGCGTGACCGTGAAGCCCAAGGCGCCTGCGCCCACCACCGCCCCGCCGGAAGCCCAGACGGTCAAGTCGATCTCCGGCAAGGTGACGGTGGCCGCCAACGGCGAACCGGTGCCGAACGCCACCGTGATGCTGGAGGACTCGACCGGGCGCAAGCGGAGCACCACGAGCAACGACAGCGGCAACTTCCGCTTCACCGGCTCCAGCTCGGAGCCGATCGCGCCGGGTCGGATCGTCCTCGGCGCCAGCAAGGAAAACATCGTCAACTCCAAGACGATCAACGCGAGCGCCGGTCAGAGCCTGACCGGCCAGGGGATCAGCCTGGCGATCAAGACCGAGGTCACCCCGTCCGCGACGCCGTCCTCGGCGGAGGCCGTGCCGACCGAGGAGGCCACCGAGGAGGTCACCGAGGAGACCGCCGAGGCCACCCAGGCGGCGCAGGTCCCGACGAGCGACGAGGACTCCGGCGGTTTCGGCTCCTTCCTGATCATCCTGCTCGGCGGCCTGCTGGTGGCGGCCGGCGTGGGCACGATCGTGCTGCTCTGGATGCGCCGCAAGAACGCCGAGGAGGACGATGCTCCGGCCGGTGCCGCCGCGGCGGGTGCGGCGGCCGGGGCGCGGGGCGGCTACCGCGGCACCGACGACCAGACCCGGGTGGTCAACCGGGTCGGCGCCGACCCGAACATGGCCGGCAGCTCGGCGCTGAGCGACGCGCCGACGATGATGCACCGCCCGATCGTCGACGACGTCCCGCCGGACCCGTACGGGGCTCCGCCGGAGCCGTACGGCGCGGGTGGGCAGGGCAACTGGGCCGGCGGCGGCTACGGCGACGAGCCGGCACCGGGCGGCTACGGCCAGCCGGGCGGCTACGGCAACGCCCCGGCCTCCGGTGGCGGCTACGGCGCCGCCGGTGCCGCCGGCGCCGCGGCGGGTGCCTACGGCAACGCCCCCGCGTCGGGTGGCGGCTACGGCAACGCCCCGGCTTCCGGTGGCGGTTACGGCGCCGCCGGCGCACCCGCGGGCGGTTACGGTGACGCGCCGGCTTCCGGTGGCGGCTACGGCAACCGCGAGTACGGCGCCCCGGCGGGCGCCGCCGGCTACGCCCCGCAGGACCAGGGTGGCGGCTACGGCGAGCGGTTCGACGAGCCGACCGGCCGCTACACCGGCGAGGCGACCGGCACCTACGCCCCGGCAGCCGACCCGTACCCGACCAGCACCTACCAGCCCGAGCAGGGGCACGGCTACGGGCAGCCCGAGCCGGGCTCCTACGGCCGGGCTCCCGAGCCGACCGGCGGCTACGGCGCCGGCAACGGCTACGGCCAGCCGGAGGGCGGCTACAACGCCGGCGCGCCGCAGGGCTACGAGGGCGGCGGCTACGACCAGCCCAACGGCTACGACCAGCCCAACGGCTACGACCAGCGCGGCGGGTACGACCAGCAGGCCGGTGGCGGCTACGGCGGCCAGCAGCAGGCCGGCGGGTACGGCCAGCAGGGCGGCTACGGCCAGGAGCCGCCGCAGCAGCGCGACGGTGGCTACGACGCCCACGGCTACGACCAGCAGCAGGGCGGCGGCTACTACGGCGACCAGGCCCAGCCGGGTCGGGCGCGGCCGGAGGCGCCGGGCGCGGAGCGCGGCGGTCGCCGGCTGGACTGGCTGGACGACTGACCACCGGGGCCGAAGCGCCCCGGCCAGCAGGCAACGACGAAGGGCCGCCCGGAGATCCGGGCGGCCCTTCGCCTGCGCGCCAATGCCAGCAGACCCGCGCCGGACGACCGCTACCCGCCGTGGCCCGGACGGGACCGGGCAGGGCCGGGCGCAGCGCGGGGTCAGGCTGCGGAGAAGACGCCCTGGCGCAGCACCGGCACCACGTTGGAGGCGCCGACCTGCACGGCGACGTCGACGTCAGCGGCGAAGCCACCCTCGATCAGCTCGCGGCCGGAGACGCAGCCGCGGACCGCCGCCGGCACGTCCGGGGTACTGGCCAGCGCGGCGAGCGCCATCGCCGCCTCGACGGAGAGACCGCCCGGCACGCCGGAGAGGGCGTCCAGCACGCTGGCCGCCCCGAGCTGGTCCTCCACGGAGGGGCGCAGTGAGCCGTCCGGCCAGCGTTCCCCGGCGGCGACGACGCCCACCGGGGCGTCCTTCGAGCCGTACCCCTGGCGGCGCAGCCAGCGCCCGACGGCGCGGGCGTTGCGCAGGCAGGCCGCGACCACCGGCAGGCCGGTGGCGCTGGCGGCGGCGCTGATCGCGGAACCGTTCGGCGACGGCAGCACCAGGTCGGCGACGGCCGGTGCGGTGGCCAGCGCCGCCGGCGAGAGCGACCACGGGTGCTCCGGGGTCATCTGCCGGCGGCCCACCGCGGCGACCGCGCCGACCCGTAGCGCGTAGTCGGCCGCCTGCTCCCCCCAGGGGAACGGGTGGACCCGCATGCCGCGGCCCACCGCGACCTCGACGGTGGTGGTGAACGAGAGCACGTCCACCACCACCAGCACGGCGCAGACGCGGCCCAGCTCCGCCGCCCCGGTCAACCCCCAGTCGAAGCGGGCACCCGACCCGGGTTGGACGTGTACGGCCGCGGCCAACGCCTCAGCGCTTATCGGGCGTCGAGGGCTCGTCGTCACCGGTGACGGTCGGGGCCGACGGCGCGTCGGGAGCCACATCTCCGGTGACCTCCGTGGTCGGCCGCTCGTGCTCCCCCACCGGGGCGTCCTCGGCGGTCACGACCGGCACCGGCGCGGCCCCGTCGGCCGGCTGGGCGGCGACCGGAGCGGCCTCCCCCGAACCGTCCGCGGCAGCCGGCTCGACCACCGGCACGCCCGCCGGCTGCGCGGCGGTGGCCGGCGCGACGGTGGTGGTGCCGGTCCGGGTCGACTCGACCTGGACCTGGGCCGCCTCCGGCCCGCCGAAGAGCCGGGGCAGGGTCGCGGTGTGCGCGGCCCGCAGCTCGTCCAGCCCGATCCGGAACTGGCCGTGCACCTCCAGGGCGCCGCCCGCCGGGTCGGTCACGCCGATCCGGTCCCACGGCACGCCGCGCTCGGTGCAGAGGGCGGTGAACGCCTTCTCGTGCCCGCGCGGCACCGACACCAGCACCCGGCCGGCCGACTCGCTGAACAGGAAGACGAACGGCAGCGAACCGTCGGCGAACCGGTCCGGCACGCCGATCCGGGCACCGACCCCGCGCCGCAGGCAGGACTCGACCAGGCTCTGGGCGAGGCCGCCGTCGGAGAGGTCGTGCGCGGAGCTGAGGTGACCCACCCGGGCCGCCTCCGCCATCAGCTCGGCCAGCACCCGCTCGCGGGCCAGGTCGACCTGCGGCGGCATGCCACCGAGGTGCTCGTGGGTCACCCACGCCCACTCGGAGCCGGAGAGCTCCACGTGCGTGTCACCGAGCAGGAAGAGCTGGTCGTGGTCGCCACCGCCCCGCGGGACGAAGCCCATCGGCACCCGGTTGGCGACGTCGTCCAGCGTGCCCAGCACCCCGACCACCGGGGTGGGGTGGATCGCCGCGGCGCCGGTCTGGTTGTAGAAGCTGACGTTGCCGCCGGTCACCGGGATGCCCAGCTCCAGGCAGCCGTCCGCGAGGCCGCGCACGGCCTCGGCGAACTGCCACATCACGCCCGGGTCCTCCGGCGAGCCGAAGTTGAGGCAGTTGGTCACCGCGATCGGCTTCGCGCCGGTCACCGCCACGTTCCGGTACGCCTCGGCGAGCGCCAGCTTGGTGCCGTGGTACGGGTCGAGCCGGGCGTACCGGCCGTTGCCGTCGACGGAGAGGGCGACGCCGAGGCCGCTCTTCTCGTCGATCCGGATCACGCCGGAGTCCTCCGGCTGGGCGAGCACCGTGTTGCCCAGCACGTACCGGTCGTACTGCTCGGTGATCCAGGTCTTGTCGGCCAGGTTCGGCGACGCGATCATGCGCAGCAGGGTCTCCCGCAGCGCCTCCGGCGTGCTCGGCCGCGGCAGCGTCTCGGCCCGGTCGGCCTGGAGCAGGATCAGGTCGGCCGGCTCGCGCATCGGACGGGCGTAGACCGGACCGTCGTCGACCAGCGAACCCGGCGGCACGTCCACCACGACGTGGTCGTTCCAGGTGACCAGCAGCCGGCCCGGCTGACCATCGGCCGACGGCGCGGTGACCTCGCCGATCGCGGTGGCGAGCACGCCCCACTTGTCGGCGGTCTTGAGCACCGCCTCCAGCTTGTCCGGGGTGACGACCAGCAGCATCCGCTCCTGGGACTCGCTGGCCAGGATCTCGTGCGGCTCCATCGAGGGCTCGCGCAGCGGCACCCGCTCCAGCCAGACCCGCATGCCGGTGCCGGCCGAGGCGGCGGTCTCGGTCAGCGCGCAGGTCAGGCCGGCGCCGCCGAGGTCCTGGATGCCGACGACCAGTTCGGCGTCGTACAGCTCCAGGCAGGCCTCGATCAGCAGCTTCTCGGTGAACGGGTCGCCGACCTGCACGGAGGGGCGGCGCTGCTCGCTGCCCTCGTCGAAGGTGGCGCTGGCCAGCACCGACACGCCGCCGATGCCGTCCCGGCCGGTCTTGGCGCCCATCAGCACCACGATGTTGCCCGGACCGGTGGCGTCCTTCTTCTGCAGTCGGTCGACCGGCAGCACGCCGAGGCAGAGCGCGTTGACCAGCGGGTTGCCCTGGTAGCAGGGGTCGAAGACGACCTCGCCGCCGATGTTGGGCAGGCCCAGGCAGTTGCCGTAGCCGCCGACGCCGGCGACCACGCCGGGCAGCACCCGCGCGGTGTCCGGGTGGTCCGCGGCGCCGAAGCGCAGCGGGTCCATCACCGCGATCGGCCGGGCGCCCATCGCGAGGATGTCGCGGACGATGCCGCCGACGCCGGTCGCCGCACCCTGGTACGGCTCGACGAAGCTCGGGTGGTTGTGCGACTCGACCTTGAAGGTGACGGCCAGCTCGTCGGAGACCTGGACAACGCCGGCGTTCTCACCGATGCCGGCGAGCAGCCGGTCGCTGGGCGGGGCCTTCTCGCCGAACTGGCGCAGGTGCACCTTGCTGGACTTGTAGGAGCAGTGCTCGCTCCACATGATCGAGTACATGGCCAGCTCGGCCTGGGTGGGGCGCCGGCCGAGGATGTCCCGGATCCGGTCGTACTCGTCGTCGCGGAGGCCGAGCTCGGCGTACGGCTGGAGCTCCTCCGGCGTACCGGTGGCCTGCTGCACGGTGTCCACGGTGCCGGTCCAGTCGGCGGTCGGCGCCGGGTCGGCGTGCCGGCCCGCGTCGACCGGGCCGCCCTGCGACACCACGCCGGCCGTCGGCGCCTCGGTCGGGGCGGCCGGGAAGGCGCCCGGTGTCTCCCGTACGGCCGGGTCCTGATGGGTGGTCATGACCTCTCCTCGCTGCGCTCGTCACCGAGCCGACCGATGATCCTGCCGCGCACCGTCACGCCGGGGTCCCCACCAGGTGCTTGAGCACCGAGGTGAAGAAGCCGAGGCCGTCCAGGGAGGGGCCGGTGAGCGCCTCGACCGCGTGCTCCGGGTGGGGCATGATGCCGACCACGTTGCCGGCGGGGTTGGTGATCGCGGCGATGTCGCGCTGCGACCCGTTGGGGTTGCCGCCGACGTAGCGGGCGACGACCCGACCCTCGGCCTCCAGCTCGTCCAGGGTCGCGGTGTCCGCGACGTAGCAACCCTCACCGTTCTTGACCGGGATGAGGATCTCCTGACCCGGCTGGAAGGTGTTCGTCCAGGCGGTGCCCGCGGACTCGACCCGCAGGACCTGGTCCCGGTTGCGGAAGTGCAGGTGCTGGTTGCGGGTGAGCGCGCCGGGGAGCAGGTGCGCCTCGCAGAGGATCTGGAAGCCGTTGCAGATGCCGAGCACCGGCAGGCCGCCGCGGGCCGCGTCCACGATCGTCTCCATCACCGGCGCGAACCGGGCGATGGCGCCGCAGCGCAGGTAGTCGCCGTAGGAGAAGCCACCGGGCAGGACGACGGCGTCCACCCCGTGCAGCTCCGCGTCACCGTGCCAGAGCCGGACCGGCTCGCCACCGGCGATCCGGACGGCCCGGGCCGCGTCCCCGTCGTCGAGCGAGCCGGGGAAGGTCACCACACCGACGCGCGCGGTCACGGGTGCGCGTCCACGGTCTCGTCGGCCTCGACCACGCGGACGGTGAAGTCCTCGATGACGGGGTTGGCGAGCAGCTTGTCGGCGATCTCCCGGGCCCGGTCCAGGTCCGGTTCACCGGTGAACTCGATCTCGATCCGCCTGCCGATCCGGACGGAGGCGACGTCACTGACGCCGAGCCGCGGCAGCGCGTTTGCGACGGCCTGGCCCTGAGGATCGAGGATCTCGGGCTTGAGCATGACGTCGACGACGACGCGAGGCACTGGGCACTCCTGACTGTGTACGCAGTTGGGTGCCGGCCCACTACGGGCGAGCGCAGCCAGCGTACCTGGCAGATTTCGTCGCGGACGCACCGGCCGGGGGCAGTTCAGGCAGTGATCGACATAACCGGCCCCACGGATCGGTGGGCGATATGCGTTCGTTGCGACTCCGATGCGGTTTTGTTGCCTGTAATCGCGTGGCAACCGGTGCGACACCTCTCCCACCTGCGGAAACCCGACCAGGTCCGCGCAGCGGAGACCAGTTTCCGACAAACAGTGATGTACGCCCCGCGCGGAAGTCGTGTCACATTCGTGAATCTCGATGACACTCTTGTGAACGGGAGCCACGGGCCCTAGCGTAAATCGACGGATGCCGATGCTTGTCGGTGTTCCCCGACGGGCCACCCCCGCCCGCCACGGGTCGATCCCCGCCCGGTCACCCCGGTCGCCCCCCGAAGGAGTCCCCGGACATGCGCCTCCGCCCCCTGCTCGCGGTGCTCAGCACCGCCCTCGCCGGCGTCCTCGCCACCGCCACCGCCGCCACCGCCGCCCCCGCCGGCCCGCAGCCGATCATCGGCGGCTCCACCGTCAGCTCCGCGCCGTGGGCCGCCGCCGTCTTCAGCAACGGCTCGTTCACCTGCTCCGGCAGCGTCATCTCGGCGCAGTGGGTGCTCACCGCCCGGCACTGCCTCGGCGGCACGATGTCGGTCCGGGTGGGCAGCGTCTACCGCTCCTCCGGTGGAGTCACCCGCACCGTCAGCGCCACCTACAGCCGCTACGACCTGGCCCTGATGCGCCTGTCCAGCCCGGTCACCACCGGCGCGGTGACCCTGGCCGACAGCAACCCGCCGATCGGCTCGACCAACAGCATCTACGGCTGGGGCCAGACCTGCTACAGCGGCTGCTCCGCGTCCAGCCAGCTCAAGACCGCCACCGTGCAGGTGACCAGCAACAGCGCCGTCGACGCGTACAACGGGCAGGCGATCCGGAGCACCGAGATCAGCGGCAACGCCTGGCGCGGCGACTCCGGCGGACCGCAGTTCTACAACGGCCGGCAGGTCGGCGTCGCCTCGACCGCCGACGGATACAGCATCCAGAACTACGGCAGCGTCGCGTACAACCGGGCCTGGATCACCTCGGTGGCCGGTGTCTGACGGTTAGCGCCTACGGCGGCGCGGATGGTCGGCGCAGCGCCGACCGTCCGCGCCGCGCCGTTTTGCAGCATCCGATCAGGTGAACACGGCTCGCATACGCACCGGCCGGCGGCTGACAGCATCGGAATCGTGCTGGTAGTGACGACAGATCAACTGCCCGGCTACGAGATCCGCCAGATCCTCGGCGAAGTGGTGTCGTCGATGGCGCGGACACGCAACCCCTACCGCGAGGGGGTCAAGAACCTGCGGGGCGGTGCGTACGACCCGATGGCACCGGACAACCTCACCCGGTGGCGCACCGACTCGGTGGCCCGCCTCGGCGAGGAGGCGCTCCGGCTCGGCGCGAACGCCGTGATCGGCATGCGCTTCGACAGCCGGGACTGCGGCGAGATGTGGATGGAGATCTGCGCCTACGGCACGGCGGTGATCGTCGTACCCAAGGTTCCCGACGTCATGCCGAGCGACCAGCCGGAGGTCGCCGCGGCGACCGCCCAGGACCCGGGGTTCGCGTCCTCCCCCGGCGGCATCGCCGAGCCGGCGAGCGCCCCCAACCTCTCCTCCGCCGCCGAGACCCCGACCCGCGACTCCTGACCCGGGGGCCGATCCTGGTCCACCCCGTCTGCGGCGTGTCGCGGTGTCGGCTCGTGCCGGCACATCGTGATCCACTCCGTTTGCGGCGTGTCGGGCTGTCCGAGTGCGCCGACACGCCGACACGCCGCAAAGCGTGTGGATCAAGCACCCCTGGGCCGACCGCACGGTCGGCCCAGGGTCGATCAGAGGATGGGCGGCGGGGAGTACGCGGCGGCCTCGGGGTGGGCCGTCACGACCGCGGTGATGCGCTTGGTGATCGCATCGACCTGGGCCTGGGCGGCGCCGGTGAAGGTGGTGGGGTCGGCGACCAGGTCGTCGATCTCGGCGCGGGTGAGGCGCAGGCGACCGTCGGCGGCCAGGCGGTCGAAGAGGTCGTTCTCGGCGGCGCCCTTCTCGCGCATGGCGAGCGCCACCCCGACCGCGTGCTCCTTGATCACCTCGTGGGCCACCTCCCGACCGACGCCCCGGCGCACCGCGGCCACCAGGATCTTCGTGGTGGCCAGGAACGGCAGGAACCGCTCCAGCTCCCGGTTGATCACCGCCGGGTAGGCACCGAACTCGTCCAGCACCGTGAGGAAGGTCTGGAAGAGCCCGTCGGCGGCGAAGAAGGCGTCCGGCAGGGCCACCCGCCGCACCACCGAGCAGGAGACGTCCCCCTCGTTCCACTGGTCGCCGGCCAGCTCGCCCACCATCGACAGGTAACCCCGGATGATCACCGCGAAGCCGTTCACCCGCTCCGACGAGCGGGTGTTCATCTTGTGCGGCATCGCGCTGGAGCCGACCTGGCCGGGCTTGAAGCCCTCGGTCACCAGTTCCTGGCCGACCATCAGCCGGATCGTCGTGGCCAGCGACGACGGGGCGGCGGCCACCTGGGCCAGCGCGGAGAGCACGTCGAAGTCGAGCGAACGCGGGTACACCTGACCCACGCTGTCCAGCACCCGGGCGAAGCCGAGGTGCCCGGCCACCCGACGCTCGAGCTCGGCCACCTTGCCGGCGTCGCCGTCGAAGAGGTCGAGCTGGTCGGCGGCGGTGCCGACCGGGCCCTTGATGCCGCGCAGCGGGTAGCGGCCGATCAGGTCCTCCAGCCGCTCGTACGCGATCAGCAGCTCCTCGGCGGCCGAGGCGAACCGCTTGCCCAGCGTGGTGGCCTGCGCGGCGACGTTGTGCGACCGGCCGGTCATCACCAGGCCGGAGTGCTCGTGGGCGAGCCAGGCCAGCCGGGCCAGCGTGGCGACCACCCGGTCCCGGATCAGCTCCAACGAGGCGCGGACCTGGAGCTGCTCGACGTTCTCGGTCAGGTCCCGGGAGGTCATCCCCTTGTGCACGTGCTCGTGCCCGGCGAGCGCGCTGAACTCCTCGATCCGGGCCTTCACGTCATGCCGGGTGACCCGCTCCCGCTCGGCGATCGAGGCCAGGTCGACGTCGTCGACCACCCGCTCGTACGCCTCGACCACCCCGTCCGGCAGGGCCACGCCGAGGTCCCGCTGGGCCTTCAGCACGGCGAGCCAGAGCCGCCGTTCCATCCGTACCTTCTCCTCCGGGGACCAGAGGGCGACCAGTTCGGGCGAGGCGTACCGGTTGGCGAGCACGTTCGGGATCGTCGTCACGTACCTCATTCTCTCGTACGCCAGGAGCCTGCCGTTCCCGGCCTGGAGCCTGACCGAACCGGCGGTGTCACAACTCCCGGCCCTGCGCGTCGCGGGCGACGATGCCGTCCAGGCGTACGCCGGGGGCGAGCACCGCCGGGTCGAACCAGAAGATCACCACCTGCCGGTCCTCGCTCCACCTCGCCAGTCGGGCGGTGATCCGACGGCCGTCGACCGTGCCGACGATCCGCTCGGCCGGCCCGACGAAGTACCCGAAGGTGGGCACGGGAGGGCGGGCCGGTCCCGACTGGTCGTAGCCGATCTCGTGGAACCCGGGCCGCCGGTCGCTGCCCTCGAGGTCGTTGACGAGGAAGTCCGAGGTCAGCTCCCCGCCGGCGGCGCGGCGGCCGGCGACCAACCCGATCTTCACCCGGGGCGCTCGGGGCACGTCGACGGGGACCAGGTAGAAGACCCGCTGGTCGTCGCCGTACCGGATTCCGCTGTCCACCACGTCGCCGACCGGCCGCGGCTGCGGCTGAGCAGGGCTCGGGGTGGTCACCGTGGGGCGGGTGGCGGGTGCGGTGACGGCCGGACCCGCGCGGTCCGGCTCGGGTGCGCGGGTCCGTTCCACGCCGACCGCGACGCCGACGACGAGCACCGCCACCGACAGCCCCACCGCGCCCGCGCCGGCGAACCGCCGGCGGCGGCGCAGCCGCCGCCCCTCGCGCATGATCGTGGTCAGGTCGAGGGCGGTCCGGTCGGTCCGTTCGGTCGCCCGCATGGCCTCGCGGAGCCGCTCCACCTCGTTCATCGGCGCGTCCCGTGGATCTCCGGCGTGCCGACGCCGGTGGTGCGCAGCTTCTCCAGGGCACGGGAACTGGTGCTCTTGACCGTGCCGACCGACACGTCGAGTTCGCGGGCCACCTGCGCCTCCGGAAGGTCGAAGTAGTAGCGCAGCACGACGATGGCGCGCTCGCGAGGGCTGAGCGTGCCGAGGACGGCGATCAGCCACCGTCGGGTGGCGACCTCGTCGGCCACGTCGCCACGACGCTGCTCCGGGAGGTCGTCGGTGGCGTACTCGCGCAACGGCCGCCGCCAGCTGTCCACGAGGTGGTTGACCAGCACGGTCCGGGCGTAGCCGTAGGCGTCGCTGTCGCGGACCCGGGACCACGAGGCGTACGTGCGGACCAGGGCGGTCTGCGCCGCGTCCTCGGCCTGGTGGTGGTCGCCGGTCATCAGGTAGGCGGCGTGCAGCAGCCGCCCGGACGCGGCCCGGGCGAACTCGACGAACTCGGCGTCACCCCGAGCCATTGCCGCTCTTTCCGCACCCCACGCCGGACAGGACGAGTGGGGCGCGCGGAAGGTTGAGTCCTCGCGAGATCAACTTTTCGGCCAATTCGCTCGTCCTCCTCGCTACGCACCACCGGGCGGCGGTGCGCAGCGAGGGGAGACACATGACACCGAAGACTCCGGGCCGCGCGGGCGCCGGCGCCGTCCCGGTGCTGCTGGCTGCGCTGCTCAGCGGCTGTGCGCAGCCGGCGGCGGGGCAACCGGCGGCCCGGACCGCCGGACCGGCCGCCACGACGGCCACGCCCGCGACGTCGCCGTCCGCGACCGCCCGGCCGCAACCCGTCCCGATCACCTACCCCGCCGACGGCGGCAGCCGGTGGGAGGTCGCCGCCGGCGAAGCGGCGGCCCCGCGTGGCAGGGGTCGGTTGCTGCGCTACCGCGTCGCCGTGGAGCGCGACATCCGAGGCGTGTCGGTCCCGGCCTTCGCGGCCGAGGTCACCGGGACGTTGAACGACCCGCAGGGCTGGACGGCGGACGGGAGGCTGCGCCTGCGCCGGGTCGGACCGGGCCAGCCCGCCGACTTCACCATCTACCTCGCCACGCCCGGCACCCGCGACGAACTCTGCCAACACGGGCCGGACGGCTACACCTCCTGCCGCAACGGCGACCGGGTGGTGCTCAACGTCGCCCGCTGGGTCAAGGGTGTGCCGGGCTACGGCGCGAGCCTCGCGACCTACCGCCGGTACATGGTCAACCATGAGGTCGGGCACCGTCTCGGCCACGGCCACGAGCGGTGCCCGGGACGGGGCCGACCGGCGCCGGTGATGCAGCAGCAGTCGCTGGGCCTGCACGGCTGCACCGCGAACGCCATGCCGTACCTCGACGGTGAGCGGTACGCGGGGCGCTCGGGCGCGTACGACGACCCCGTCCCGCCCCGCGAGCGGGGCCGGCCGTCATGAGCCGGCGAGCGCGACGACGCTGCGCCGCCGGGTCCGACTGACCGTTTTGTCGTAGCGGACAGCGCACCACCCGCAGGTGACGGACCATCATCTCCATCTGACTTCCGGCCACGCCGGATCCTTCCTCCTCACCCGAGGGCACGCATGCAAAAAACAACCCTCGCCGGTCTGGCCACCATCGCGCTGACCGGCGGCACCCTGCTGGCCACCGAGGCACCCGCCCAGGCCACCGTGGAGAACCTGTACGTCAACCAGGCCGCCGCCAACTGCTCCGACCAGGGCCCGGGCGCCAAGACGGAGCCGTTCTGCACGATCGGAGCGGCCGCCGCGGTGGTCACCGCCGGACAGACGGTCTGGGTCGCCGGCGGCAGCTACCCCGAGCGGGTCACCATCCCGGCCTCCGGCACCTACGAATTGCCGATCGGCTTCATCGCGAACGGTCCGGTCACCCTCACCGGACCGACCGCGGGGTTCGTCGTCGACGGCCAGCACAACATCGGAATCCAGGATTTCCGGATCAACGGGGCGGCCGCCGTGCCCGCCCTCGACATCCGCAACTCCTCATACATCGAGGTCGTGGGCGGCAACTTCACGATGGCCAGCTCCTCGACGGCACCCGCCGTCCGGCTCGCCGGGCTGGCCGGAGCGATCCTGAGGGACCTCGTCGTCAGCGGAACGGCGCTCACCGACGGACTGACGATGGACGCCGCCACCAGCGACGTGCAGGTCACCAACTGGTCCATCATGACCGGACCGAAGTACGACGACCACAGCGTGGGGATCCGGGTCGACGGTCCACGTAACACCATCCTCGACAACATCGTCAGCGGCTTCACCGGCGGAGGGGTCGCACTGGGTCCGGGTGCGACCGACACGGTGGTGGCCAACAACCGGATCAACGGCGGGGGCGGCCACGGCATCCACAACGGCGGGGCCACTGGCACGGCCATCACCAACAACACCGTCCGGGACCGCTGCCTCGACGGCATCCGGGTCGACGGCGCCTCCGCCGGGGTCTCGGTGCAGAACAACGTGCTCACCAACAACGGTTCGTTCAGCCAGAGCTACTGCGACCCCACGGTCACCGACGGGGTCGAGATCGGTGTCCACGGCCCGGCCATGGCCGGCACGGTGGTCGACTACAACAACGCCCACCACCACTCGTCCCCGTCCTCGACGAGCTACTCGTGGAACGGGGCCCGGATGGGGCTGACCCAGTTCCGCACCGTCTCAGGCCAGGCCGCGCACGACCGGGACACGCCGAACACCAGGGACAACCAGGACTCGGCGAACTCGGCGGCCCCCGGCTACCAGGAGTACGACGCCGAGGTCACGTCGCGCGCCGACAATCCCGCCGTGCCGAACACCGGCGCCGGTCCGGTCACCTACGCCGACCGGGGCGCGATCGAGACCGTCGCGCCTCCGGTCGCGTCCTTCGACGTCGCCCTGGACCTGGGCGCGAGCAAGGTCACCGTGGACGCCTCCGCCTCCACGCCGGGCTTCGTACCGATCGAGTCCTACCGGTTCGAGTTCGGCGACGGCACCGTGGTCACCCAGACGACGCCGGTCGCCTCGCACAAGTACGCCACCCCGGGCAGCTACCGCGTCACGGTCAAGGCCACCGGGACCGACGGTCAGTCGGGCACCAGCACCGAGCAGGTGAGCGTGCTGCGGCGGACCGCCACGGTGGGTCTGCTCGCCCTCGCCAATCTCCGCTACGTCGGGTCGAGCACCAACCTCACCGCTCTCCAGCCCAACCAGGCCGGGTTGAGCACGTCCGCGCAGTTCGATCTCGCGGACGCCGGGGGCGGCCAGGTGGCCCTCTTCTCGCGGGCCAGCGGGCGGTACGTCACCGAGGTCCACGACACCAGCCTGACCGCGACGAGTCAGGTCGTGGACACCCGGGAGAAGTTCACCCTGATCCGCAACGGTGACGGGACCAGCAGCCTCAGGGCGGGCAGCGGCCGGTACGTCACGGCCGCGGCCGGGACCAGCTCCGCGCTGACCGCCAACCGGACCACCATCGGCACTGCCGAGAAGTTCCACCGGGTCACCGTGACCGACGCGTTCCGGTCGCTGAAGGCCCGCGCGAACGCCCGGTACGTCACGGCCGAGAGCGCCGGCACCAAGCCGCTCATCGCGCGGGGCACCGCCATCGGCCTCTGGGAGCGGTACGACGTGGTCGACCTCGGCAACGGGCAGGCAGCCCTCTTCGCCCGGGCCAACAACCGCTTCGTCACCGCCGCCAGCGGCGGGGCCCAGCCGCTGATCGCCAACCGCGCGGCCGTCAGCACCTGGGAACGCTTCACCCTGGTCCGCAACGCCGACGGCACGGTGAGCTTCAAGGCCGCCGCCAACGGCCGCTACGTCACCGCCGACAGCGCCGGGACGAAGCCCTTGATCGCCAACCGCACCTCGATCGGCTCGTGGGAGAAGTTCACCCTGGGCTGAGCCCGTCGCATCCGGTCCGACGCCCGCCAGGTCAACCCTGGCGGGCGTCGCGCTTCCGGCCGCAGCAGCTCCTCCGACCGCCGAAAAGGATATACTCCTGGAGCCTTCGGTATATAGGAGCGCGCATGACGAAGATTCTCGTGGACGTGGACGACGCCGCCCTGGCCGACGCCGCCGAAGCGTTCGGCACGAAGACCAAGAAGGACACCGTGAACGTGGCACTGCGCGAAGGCGCGGCCCGGCTCCGTCGCGCGCGAGCTCTGGCCGAACTGGGCATGCGCGGGGAAGCGGGAGACTTCGACGAGTTGCTCGACAAGGGCAACTACCGGTCGTGAAGCTCGCCGACTACCTGGTCGACACCAGCGCGCTGGTGCGACTGCTCCGGGATCCGGCGCTGCGGGTTCGCTGGGAGCCCGCCATCACCGCCGGTCTGCTCGCGATCTGTCCGCTGATCGAGCTGGAGTTCCTGCACACCGCGAGGTCCGCGGCCGACCGGTCCCGCCTGGCGGACCTGCTGCGGACCACGTTCGGCTGGGTGACCATGCCGGACCGGAGCTACGAGCGGGCGGCCGAAATCCAGGAGGAGTTGACGGCGCGGGGCACCCATAGATCAGCCGGCGCGGTGGATCTGCTGATCGCCGCGACCGCCGAGTACCAGGGGCTGTCCGTCCTGCACTACGACCACGACTTCGACCAGGTGGCGGCCGTGACGGGGCAACCCATGCGCTGGGTCGCCCCGGCGGGCACGATCAAATAGCTGTCCCCCGGGCCGGTCGGCACCGCACCGGACGAGGCAACCCTCAGCGCTCCAGGATCGCCGTGACGCCCTGCCCGCCGGCCGCGCAGATGGAGATCAGTCCCCGGCCGCTGCCCTTCGTGGCGAGCAGCTTGGCCAGGGTGGCGACGATCCGGCCGCCGGTGGCGGCGAACGGGTGCCCGGCGGCGAGCGAGGAGCCGTTGACGTTGAGCCGGTCCCGGTCGATCGAGCCGAGCGGGGCGTCCAGCCCCAGCCGGTCCTTGCAGAACTCCGGCGACTCCCAGGCGGCCAGGGTGGCCAGCACCTGCGAGGCGAACGCCTCGTGGATCTCGTAGTAGTCGAAGTCCTGGAGCGTCAGCCCGGCCCGGGCCAGCATCCGGGGCACCGCGTACGCGGGAGCCATCAGCAGTCCCTCGTCGCCGTGGACGAAGTCGACGGCGGCCACCTCGTTGAAGCTGAACCAGGCCAGCACCGGCAGGTGGTGCTCGCGCGCCCACTCCTCGGAGGCGAGCAGCACGGTCGACGCGCCGTCGGTGAGCGGGGAGGAGTTGCCGGCGGTCATGGTCGCCTGGTCGGCGTCGGGGCCCTTCGCGCCGAAGACCGGCCGGAGTGAGCCGAGCTTCTCCAGGGTGGTGTCCGGGCGGAGGTTCTGGTCCCGGGTCAGTCCGAGGTAGGGCGTCATCAGGTCGTCGAAGAAGCCCTGGTCGTACGCGGCGGCGAGCCGCTGGTGCGACCGGAGGGCCAGTTCGTCCTGGGCCTGCCGGTCGATCTGCCAGCGCACCGCCGTGCGGGCGGCGTGCTCGCCCATGGAGAGCCCGGTGCGGGGTTCGGCGTTGCGCGGGATCTCCGGCTTGAACGGCTGGTGCGGGCGCAGCTTGGCGGCGATCCTGAGCCGCTCGCCGAGGGTGCGGGCCGAGTTGAGCTTGAGCAGGGTGCGGCGCATGTCCTCGTTGACCGCCAGGGGCGCGTCGGAGGTGGTGTCGACGCCACCGGCGATGCCGACGTCGATCTGCCCGAGGGCGATCTTGTTGGCGACCAGGATGGCCGCCTCCAGGCCGGTGCCGCAGGCCTGCTGGATGTCGTACGCGGGGGTGTGCGGGTCGAGTTTCGAGCCGAGCACCACCTCGCGGGTGAGGTTGAAGTCCTTCGCGTGCTTGAGCACCGCGCCGGCGACCACCTCACCGACCCGCTGGCCGGCCAGGCCGAAGCGGGCGACGAGTCCGTCCAGCGCGGCGCCGAGCATGTCGGCGTTGGACGCGCTCGCGTACCGCGAGTTGGACCGGGCGAAGGGGATGCGGTTGCCGCCGATGACCGCGACCCGCCGGATGCTCTGCACGATCCCGCCTCCGTTTCAGGACTTGCCCACAACCTACTGGCCAGTAGGCTACGCCTATGACCGACAGGTACGCGAGCTTCGTCCAATCGGGGGCCGGCCGCGCGCTGGTCAAGCGCCTCGGGCTGCCCGACCCGCCGCGACTGCGCCGGCACACGCCCGGCGACCCGCTCCTGCCCGGGCCGGCGCTGCTCGGCGCGGCCACCGGCGGCCGGCTCGGCGAGCCGGTCGGCAAGATCCTGACCTTCGCCGGGGTCGAGGTGCGCGATCCCGTGGCCGGCACCACCGCCGCCGACGGCACCCCCCAGCGGTACGGCGCCCTGGTCTACGACGCCACCGGCATCACCGACTCCACCCAGCTTCGCCAGCTGTACGACTTCTTCCACCCGCAGGCCCGCTCGGTGCTGCCCAGCGGCCGGGTGATCGTGCTGGGCACCCCGCCGGCCGAGTGCGACTCGCCGCGCGGGGCCACCGCCCAGCGCGCCCTGGAGGGCCTGACCCGCAGCATCGGCAAGGAGTTCGGCCGGGGCGTCACCGCCCAGCTCGTGTACGTCACGAAGGAGGGCGACGCGGGCACCCTGACCGGCCTGGAGTCGACCCTCCGATTCCTCCTGTCCGGTCGGTCCGCGTACGTCTCGGGGCAGGTGGTCCGGGTGGGCGCCGGGCACGCGGAGCCGCCGGCGGACTGGGACCGCCCGCTGGACGGTCAGGTCGTCCTGGTCACCGGGGCGGCCCGGGGCATCGGCGCGGCGCTGGCGAAGGTGCTGGCCCGCGACGGCGCGCAGGTCGTCGCCCTGGACATCCCAGCGGCCGGCGACGAGCTGGCCGCGGTGGCCAACGAGATCGGCGGCACCGCCGTGCAGCTCGACCTGACCACCCCGGACGCGCCGGCCCGGCTCGCCGAGCACCTGGCCACCCGGCACGGCCGGGTGGACGTGGTGGTGCACAACGCCGGGATCACCCGGGACAAGACCCTCGGCCGGATGGACGCCGGCCGGTGGGACTCGGTGATCGACGTGAACCTCTCCAGCCAGGAGCGGATCAACGACGTGCTGCTGGAGCGGGAGCTGATCCCGTCCGGCGGGCGGATCGTCACGGTCTCCTCGATCGCCGGCATCGCCGGCAACCGGGGGCAGACCAACTACGCCACCAGCAAGGCCGGGGTGATCGGCCTGGTCGACTCCCTCGCCCCGGTGCTGCGCGGGCGCGGGATCAGCGTCAACGCCGTCGCGCCCGGGTTCATCGAGACCCGGTTGACCGCCCGCGTCCCACTGGCGCTGCGCGAGGCGGGTCGCCGGATGAACAGCATGGCGCAGGGTGGCCTGCCGGTGGACGTCGCGGAGACCATCGGCTGGCTGGCCTGGCCGGCCTCCGGCGCGGTCAGCGGCAACGTGGTCCGGGTCTGCGGCCAGAGCCTGCTGGGGGCGTGATGGCGAAGCGAGGGCAACGACCGGAGGACGGCCCGACGGAGAACCTCTCCGTCGGAGACCTCATCGACGGGCCGACCGAGGTGATCTCGGCGGCGGACCTGGCCGCCGTCCGGGCCGCCGCGTCGGAGCACGACGTGAGCCTGGAAGCCACCCACGACCTGTCGGCGTACGCCACGGAGGACCTGTCGGCGCACGCCGCCCCGGCCGGCCGGGCCCGGGTCGAGCTGGACCGGATGCCGGCACAGGGGGCGCTCTACCGGCGGGCGCTGCGGGACGCGCTGCCCGTCATCGGCCGGTCCGCCCGGCCGGACGCGCCGCCGCAGGTGGAGCTGGCCGTCGCCGGGATCACCGTCGACCGGGCGCACCTGGCCGACTACGACCGGGTCTGCGGGTTCCGGCTGGCCGACCGGCTGCCGGCCACGTACCCGCACATCATGGGTTTCCCGCTCTCGCTGCGGCTGATGACCACGCCGGAGTTCCCGATCGCACTGACCGGGGTGGTGCACGTCGGCAACCGGATCACCGTGCACCGGCCGCTCGACGCCGGTGAGGCGCTCGACTTCACCACCCACGCGGAGAACCTGCGCCCGCACGAGCGGGGGCGGCAGATCGACGTGGTGCTGGTCGGGTCGGTCGGGGGCGAGGAGGTCTGGCGCGGCGTCTCGACGTACCTCGGCAAGGAGCGCACGCCCGGCGGTGGCGACCGGCGCGACCGGGGTGAGCGCCCCGCGCCGCCGGCCGCCACGGCGCACTGGCGGGTCTCCCCCCGGGTGGGTACGGACTACGCCCGGGTCTCCGGCGACCACAACCCGATCCACACCTCCCGACTGGGGGCGCGGCTGCTGGGCTTCCCCCGGCCGATCGCGCACGGCATGTGGAGCAAGGCGCGCTGCCTGGCGGCGCTGGAGAGCCGGCTGCCGGAGGCGTACACGGTGGACGTGTCGTTCAAGCTGCCGGTGCCGCTGCCGACGACGGTGGCCTTCAGCGCGACCCCGGCCTGGGACTTCGCCCTGCACGACGCGCGGAGCGGCCGTCCGCACCTGGTCGGCACCGTCCGCTGAACGACGCAGGGGTTGGCCGTCGGTTCCGGGGCTGATCCGGCGACTCGGCCCGCGGCCGGTGGTCCAGCGCCCAGCATGAGGTCATGCAGTCCGTGCTCGACCTGTTCCACCACACGGTCACCTCGCCGTGGGTGTTCCTGGTGATCTTCACGGTCACCGCGGTCGACGCGTTCTTCCCGGCCGTGCCGGGCGAGACGGTGGTGATCACCGCCGGGGTCTTCGCGGCGGGTGGCGAGCCCAACCTGGTCGCGGTGATCGTGGCGGCCGGGCTCGGCGCCCTGGCCGGCGACCACGTCTCGTACGCCATCGGTCGGGGCGGCGGCGCCGACCGGCTGGCCCGGCTGCCCGCGCACAGCCGGCGCCGGGCCAGCTCGGAGTGGGCCCGGCGGGCCGTCGACCGGCGCGGCGGGTCGATCCTCACCACCTCGCGGTACATCCCCGGCGGCCGTACCGCCGTCACCCTGACCATGGGGGCGGTCGGCTACCCGCCGCTGCGCTTCCTCTTCTTCGACGCGGTCGCCACCGGCAGCTGGGCGCTCTACTGCGCGCTGCTCGGCTACTTCGGCGGACTCGCCTTCGAGCAGGACCCGGTGCGGGCCCTGCTGGCCGGCGTCGGGCTCTCGCTGGCGGTCACCGGCCTGGTGGAGGTGGTCCGCTGGCTGCGCCGCCGCGCCCACCGCCGTCCCGCCGTCCACCGCTGACCGGCGCCGCTCCCCCGGCACCGCTCCCCCGGCACCGCTCATGATCGGGTCGCAATATCCGCGACGACGCGCCGCCGAAGCTGTCGGAAATCGGCACCCGATCATGAGCCGCCCCGGGCTACCGCGGTTGGGACGCCGCCCGGCCCGCGGGGGCGCGGGGCGCGGGGCGCGGTCGGGGGCGCGGCCGTCAGTTCGCCGGCGGTCGCCAGGTGGCGCCGCCAAGCAGCTGGCCGGCGCCGAGCCAGGCCGCGTTCATCATCCGGGTGGCGGTCTTCTCCGGGTCGGCCTCCGGGTGGTCGGCGAGCCAGTCCGCGAGCGACTCGGTCGCCCCGACCAGGGCGTACGCGACCACTTCCAGCTCGGTCTCGCCGACCTCGCGCCCCTCGGCGCGCAGCGCGTGGTCGAGCATGCCGGCGACCACCTCGACCAGCCGGGCGCGCATGGCGGCCAGCTCACCGGCGAAGGGCTGGGTGCCCCGGGCCTGCCGGTAGAGCATCGCCCAGCCGTCCCGGTGCGCGCCGACGAAGCCGAAGAAGGCGCGCAGCCCGCGCCAGAGCCGCTCGTCGGCGGGCAGGTCCGGCGCGGCCGCCCCGGCGATGGCCTGCGTCATCCGGGTGCCCTCGCGGTGCAGGCAGGCGATGAAGAGCTCCTCCTTGGTGCCGAGGTAGGCGTAGACCATCGGCTTGGAGATGCCGGCGTCCTCGGCGATCTCGTCCATGCTGGCGGCGTGGAAGCCGCGTCGGGAGAAGACCTTGACCGCCGCGTCGAGCATCTGCTGCTCGCGTACGGCCCGGGGCAGGCGCTTGAACGTGGGGGCGCTGGACACCCTTGCGAGCATACCTACTCGTGCGTAAGGTTACGCGCGAGTAGCCAAATCCCCCGGAAGGTGCAGCCCTCATGACTGACTTCGACCCGGCCAACTTTGCGAACGTCGGCCCGAAGGAGTTCGCCCAGCTCGTCAAGTCCACCCCCGATGACAAGATCGCCGAGGTGATGTCCGGCGACCTGCGCGGCAAGATCCTCAGCGAGGTCTTCGGCCGGATGCCGCAGCTGTTCCGCGCCGACCGGGCCGGCTCCACCAACGCGGTGATCCACTGGAACATCACCGGTCGCCCCGACGGTGGCACCGACACCTACGAGGTCATCGTCGAGAACGGCACCTGCACGGTCAACGAGTCCGCGACCCGCGACCCGAAGCTCAGCCTCACCATGGGCCCGGTCGAGTTCCTGAAGATCGTCTCCGGCGGCGCCAACCCGGTGATGATGTTCATGACCGGCAAGCTGAAGGCCAAGGGCGACCTGGGCCTGGCCGCCAACATCGCCAACCTGTTCGACATCCCCAAGGCCTGACATGGCCGAGTTCTCGCTCGACCTGAACGAGGAACAGCGGGATCTACGCGACTGGGTGCACGGCTTCGCCGCAGAGGTCGTGCGCCCGGCCGCGGCCGAGTGGGACGCCCGGGAGGAGACTCCCTGGCCGGTCATCCAGGAAGCGGCGAAGGTCGGCCTGTACGGGTTCGAGTTCATCGCCACCTGCTGGGCCGACCCCACCGGCCTGTCACTGCCGATCGCCAGCGAGGAACTCTTCTGGGGCGACGCCGGCATCGGCCTGAGCATCTTCGGCACCTCCCTCGCGGTCGCCGCCATCTACGGCGCCGGCACCCCGGATCAGCTCGTCGAATGGGTGCCGCAGTGCTTCGGCGACGTCGACCGGCCCGCCGTGGCCGCGTTCTGCACCAGCGAGCCGGAGGCCGGCTCCGACGTCGGCGCCATGCGCACCCGCGCCGTCTACGACGAGGCCACCGACGAGTGGGTGCTGCGCGGGCAGAAGGCGTACGCCACCAACGGCGGGATCGCCGGGGTGCACGTGGTCACCGCCTCGGTCGAACCCGAGCTGGGCTCGCGCGGGCAGGCCGCGTTCGTCGTACCGCCGGGCACCGCGGGGCTGCACGCCACCCGCAAGCTGCGCAAGCTGGGCCTGCGCGCGTCGCACACCGCCGACGTCTTCCTCGACGACGTACGCGTCCCCGGGAGTTGCCTGCTCGGCGGCCGGGACGCCCTGCTGGAGCGGCTCGACCGGGCGCGCTCCGGGCAACGCGCCTCCGGGCAGGCCGCCATGCGCACCTTCGAGCTGTCCCGCCCCACCGTCGGCGCGCAGGCGCTCGGGGTGGCCCGGGCCGCCTACGAGTACGCCCTGGACTACGCGAAGGACCGGGTCCAGTTCGGCCGGCCCATCATCGCCAACCAGGCGGTCGCCTTCGCGCTGGCCGACATGAAGATGGAGATCGACGCCGCCCGGCTCCTGGTCTGGCGGGCCTCCTGGATGGGGCGCAACAACCGGCCGTTCACCGCCGGTGAGGGCTCGATGTCCAAGCTGAAGGCCGGCGAGGTGGCTGTCGCGGTGACCGAGAAGGCGGTGCAGCTGCTCGGCGGCGCCGGCTTCCTCCGGGACCACCCGGTCGAGCGCTGGTACCGCGACGCGAAGATCTACACCATCTTCGAGGGCACCTCGGAGATCCAACGGCTGGTCATCTCCCGCGCCATCTCCGGCATGCAGATCCGCTGACCCGTCACCGTCGGTGGCGGCTTCCGCGACGGCGGGTGCCCGTCAGGTGGCACCCGATCGACGCCGGTTGGGCCGGTGGCGGCATCCGGTGCATGATCGGAAAACGACGCTCCGGTGAAGGGCCCCTGCGAGGGCGCTTCCGTGCACCCGAAGGAGGCCCACGACATGGACCTGCCGTTCGTCGTGGCCACGCTGACCCGGCGCGGGCTGCTCACCCCGGGCCGGCCGGTCCGGGTCGCCTCCCAGCTCGGCGCGCTGCGCAAGTGGGGCTGGAGCCTCGCCGGCGAGCTGCGGCAGGCCGCCGCCCGCGACCCCGGCCGGGTCGCCGTCGTCGACGACCAGGGCACCGAACTGACCTACCAGGAGTTGCTGGACCGGGCCGAGCGGCTGGCCCGGGCGCTGCGCGCCGCGCTCGGTGTGCAGGCCGGCGACCGGGTGGGCGTGCTCTGCCGCAACCACCACGGCCTGATCGAGGCGGTGGTCGCCGCCACCGTGCTCGGCGCCGACGCGGTGCTGGTCAACAGCGGCCTCTCCGCCGCGCAACTCGCCACCGTCGCCGAGGAGCAGCAGCTCCGGGTGCTGGTGCACGACGACGAGTTCGCCGAGCGGGTCCTCGGGCTCCCCGCCGAGGTGCACCGGGTGGACGAACGCGGCCTGGAGGAGCTGATCGCCGGCGCCCTCCCGGGCGACCAGTTGCGCCCGCCGGAACGGGACGGCCGGACCATCGTGCTCACCTCCGGCACCACCGGCACGCCGAAGGGCGCGCGTCGCCCCACGCCGAACGGCTTCGGCCCGCTGGTGTCCATCATCGACCGCATCCCGCTGCACGCCCGCGACACCGTGATGATCGCCGCGCCGCTCTTCCACACCTGGGGGTACGCCGCCCTCCAGGTGGCGTTCGCGCTGCGCGCCACGATCGTGCTGCACCGCCGCTTCGAGCCGGCCGCCACGCTGGCCGCGCTCGCGGAGCACCGGTGCGAGGCGCTCTTCGCCGTACCGGTGATGCTGCAGCGCCTGCTCGACGCGCCGCCGCCGGACCCGCGGCCGCCCCTGAAGGTGGTGGCGGTGAGCGGGTCGGCGCTGCCCGGCGGGCTGGCCCCCCGGTTCATGGACGTCTACGGAGACGTGATCTACAACCTGTACGGCTCGACGGAGGTCTCCTGGGCGTCCATCGCCACCCCGGCCGACCTGCGCGAGGCCCCCACCACCGCCGGCCGGCCCCCGCACGGCACCCGGCTGGAGATCCTCGACGACGACGGGCAGCCGGTGCCCGCCGGGCGGGTCGGGCGGATCTTCGTGGGCAACGAGATGCTCTTCGAGGGCTACACCTCCGGCGCGCGGCGGGAGACCCGCGACGGGCTGCTCGACACCGGCGACCTGGGCCGGATCAACGCCGAGGGGCTGCTCTTCGTCGACGGCCGCGCCGACGACATGATCGTCTCGGGTGGGGAGAACGTCTTCCCGTCCGAGGTGGAGGACCTCCTCGCCCGCCTGCCCCAGGTCCGTGAGGCCGCCGTCATCGGCGTACCCGACCCGGAGTACGGCCAGCGCCTCGCCGCCTTCCTCGGCCTGCACCCCGGCGAGACCCTCGACCCCGAGGCGGTCCGCGAGTACGTCCGGCACTACCTGGCCCGCTTCTCCGTCCCCCGGGACGTGGTCTTCGTGAAGTACCTGCCCCGCAACGCCACCGGCAAGGTGCTCACCCGCGAGCTGCGCCGCTACTACAGCTGACCGGGTATCCCCGGAGCCACCGTCCCGGGTGTCCCGGGGGATTCTCCCCGATGCTCCCGAGCCCGCCCGCACGGCAGGCTCGGGAGCATGAAGATCACGAACAGCCGTACCGCACTCGTCGTCGCGGCGCTCGGCCTGGCGCTGACCGTCGCCACCGCCGCCGCGGCCGCTCCGGGCAGCGCCGCCACCGGCCGGGCGGGCGCCACCTGCCGTCCCGGCACCCTCGACCCCGCCCCGCTGCGCGCGTCGATCAGCGGGTTACCGAACGCCGACGCGACCAGCGCGCAGGTGCGCATCTCCACCCCGGAGGGCTGCTGGACCGGCGTCAGCGGCGTGCGGGACCTGCGCAGCCAGGCCCCCGTTCCGCCGCACGCCCGGTTCCGGATCGGCAGCGTCACCAAGGTCTTCACCGCCGCGCTGGTGCTGCAGCTGGCTGCCGAGGGCCGCATCGACCTGGCCGACCCGGTACAGCGTCACCTGCCCGGCCTGCTGCCCGCCGACTACCCGACCGTCACGATCCGCCAGCTGCTCGACCACACCAGCGGCATCCCCAGCCCGACCATGCCGGAGGGGATCGAGTGGCAGCTCGCCCACCGGTACGACCGGTGGACGCCAGAGCAGATCGTGCGGCTCGGCCTGCACAACCCCCGCGAGTTCGAGCCCGGGACAAAGCAGCACTACACGAACATGGGCTACATCGTCGCGGGCCTGCTGGTGGAGAAGATCACCGGCAACTCGTACGCGCACGAGCTGGACCGGCGGATCGCCCGTCCGCTCCGCCTGCGGGACACGTACGCCCCCGGCGACGATCCGCGCATCCGCGGTCCGCACGCACGCGGATACCAGGCCGTCGTGCGCGACGGAGCCACCGAACTGGTGGACGCGACGACGTGGAGCCAGACCTTCACCCCGGCCTCCGGCAACGTCATCTCCAGCCTGGTCGACCTGGACACGTTCATGACCGCACTCTTCGCCGGCCGGGTCGTACCGCCGGCCCAACTGGCCGAGATGTTCACCCTGCCCGCGGTCCCTGACGTCGCCGGCGGTCCGGCCCGGTACAGCGCCGGGCTGACCGCGTTCCCGCTGCCCGGAGGCGAGATCCTGTGGATCAAAACGGGGTCCCGGTTCGGCTACCTGGCCGGCGTGGCGTCCACCCGGGACGGCCGGTTCCGGGTGGAGTACTCGATCACCGCCACCGACGCCAAGGGCGAGGAGCTCAGCCGTACCGCCCAGGCCGTGATCGGGGCCGCGCTCGGGATGCTCTGACGAGGCACCCGGCGGGCGGGGCGCGTGGTCGGCGCGCCCCGCCCGCCGGTCACGGGTAGAGGGTCAGGCCGGGCGATCGGGCCAGCGTGACCAGCTGGTCCATGGTCAGCAGCGGCTGGTCCGCGGTCGGCGTGATCTTCGCCCGGTTCGAGACCACCTCGGTCCGGTAGTTGTTGGTGACCACTGCGACCGACGTACCGTCCGGCCGGAGCAGATGCACCCACAGCTGCCGTGCGCCGGGCGCCTCCTCCGACTTGCTGAGCACGGCCGCCGAGCCGTCGGGAAACCTGGTGATCTTGCAGTCCAACGTGTTGTACGCCTGCTGGCAGTCCGGCTTGGCCAGGTCGGTGCCGGTCGGGCTCACCCGGAGCAGAAAGAAGCCGGAGTCTTCCCCCCGCCGGACCGTGCCGTCCACCGTGTACTCGCGGTAGCTCGGGTGGTACTGGAACTGCGGCTCGGTGCAGCCCGGCTGCGCCGGTTCGATCCGCATCCCGGCCGGCATCCGGGTGCGCAGCGCGTCCCGGAGCGCCCCGGTCAGGCGGGCCACGGCGGCGGCAGGCGCCTCGTTGGGACGGGCCCGGACCGTCCCGTGGGTCTGCAGCGGCGGCTGCGGCCCGGTCGGCCTCGGGGTCACCTCGGCACAGAGCGGCGACGCGACGGCCTTCGACGGGCCGGCCGGCGACGGGCGGCGACGGTCGGCGCGGGGCCCGGTGCGGCGGCCAGCGACGGCACCACCAGGAGCGCCGCCACGGCGGCGGCCGCCGTCGTACCGGTGAGCAGCCAGGTCCGGTGGCGACGTCGCCGCCGTTCCGACCGGATCAACCCGTCGACGTCGATCCGGGTGGGGGGCGCGTCCGCGACGACGGCGCGCAACTGGGTCGAGATCTCATCCATCGGTACGTCCCTCCCGGGTGGCGGACGCGGCGACGAGGCGGCCCCGCAACGCCTAGATCGCCCGCGCGGACTGGCTCTTCACGGTCCCCGTGGTGCAGCCCAGCTCGCGGGCCGTCTCCTCGACCGACAGGTCGCAGAAGTAACGCAGCACCAGGACGGCCCGCCGGCGCGGCGGCAGCTCGGCGAGGAGGGCGAGGAGGGTGACCCGGTCCGCCGTACCGTCGGTGCCGGCGCGGACCGCGTGGTCGGGCACCTCCGCCCAGGCGGCCTCCCGCCGCCACGGACGGCGTCGCTCGTCCAGCCAGACCCGGAGCAGGGTACGCCGGACGTACGCGTCCGGGCTCTCCATGGCGGAGACCCGCCGCCAGTGCCGCAGCAGCTTGACCAGGGCCGTCGACGTCAGGTCGTCGGCCGTGTGCCAGTCGCCGCAGAGCAGGTACGCCGTGCGGCGCAGCGGATCCAGCCGCGCCGTGACGTACTCGCGGTAGCCCTCGATGTCGGCAGGCAATCCCGCCACCTCCTCACCCTCACCGCTGAAACGGAGGCGGCGGGGTGGGAGGTTGCCCGTCAGTTCGGAATGGTGATCCGACCCTCGACCGCCGCGGCGGCGATGTCGGTGCGATGGTGCGAGCCCGCCAGTTCGACCCCGCGCACCAGGGCGTACGCGGCGTCCCGCGCGGCGGCGAGGTCCGGGCCGGTGGCCGTACCGCAGAGGACCCGGCCCCCGGCGGAGAGCAACGCGCCGTCGGCGGCCCGGCGGGCGGTGCCGGCGTGGATCACGCCCGGCCGGTCGGCGCCGGTGATCACGTCACCGGTGCGGGGTGCGGCCGGGTAGCCGTCGGCGGCGACCACGACGGTGACGGCGGCGCCGTCCCGCCAGCGCAGCGGTGGGTGCGCGGCGAGCGTGCCGGTCGCGGCGGCGTGCAGCAGCCCGGCGAGCGGCGTCTCCAGCATCGCCAGGACCACCTGCGTCTCCGGGTCACCGAAGCGGGCGTTGAACTCGATCACCCGGGGACCGGCGGCGGTCAGCGCCAGACCGACGTAGAGCAGCCCGGCGAACGGGGTGCCCCGGCGCCGCATCTCCGCCAGCGTCGGGTGCACCACGTCGGCCATCACCTCGTCGACCAGGCCGGCCGGCGCCCAGGGCAGCGGCGCGTACGCCCCCATGCCGCCGGTGTTCGGGCCGGTGTCGCCGTCACCCACGCGCTTGAAGTCCTGGGCGGGCAGCAGCGGCAGCGCCGCCTCGCCGTCGGTGACCACGAAGAGCGAGACCTCCGGGCCGGCGAGGTACTCCTCGATGACGACCCGGCCACAGTCCTGCGCGTGGCGCAGCGCGGCGGCGCGGTCCTCGGTGACGACCACGCCCTTGCCGGCAGCCAGCCCGTCGTCCTTCACCACGTACGGCGGCCCGAAGTCGTCGAGCGCCTCGGCGGTGCTCGCCGCGTCGGTGCAGGTGTGGGCGCGGGCGGTCGGCACCCCCGCCGCCGTCATGATCTCCTTGGCGAAGGTCTTCGACCCCTCCAGCCGGGCCGCCTCCGCGGACGGCCCGAAGACCGGGATCCCCTTGGCGCGTACCGCGTCGGCCACCCCGGCGACGAGCGGCGCCTCCGGCCCGATCACCACCAGATCGGCCCCGACCTCCACGGCGAGCCCGGCGACGGCCGACGGATCGGTCGGATTCACCGCCCGCACCTCGGCGAGCGCGGCGATGCCCGGATTCCCCGGCGCCGCGATCACCGCCTCGACGGAAGGGTCACCGGCCAGCCCGAGCGCGAGCGCATGCTCCCGCCCGCCACCCCCCACAAGAAGAACGCGCACCCCCGGGATCCTACCGACCCCACCCGACGCCCGGTTGATCATGAAGTTGGCGGCAGTATCTGAGATCGACATCGCCGCCAACTTCATGATCGACGCATCGAGGCGGCGGAGATGGCCTGGCGGACGGTCCAGGGGATGTAGTTGGGGTCCAGGGTGTCGTGCCAGGTGAAGCGGAGCACGGTGTAGCCGGCATTGGCCAGGCGGTTCTGGCGGCGGCGGTCGGCGAAGATCGCGTCGGGGGTGCTGTGCGGCGCTCGGCCGTCCGCCTCCGCGATGACCCTCGAGGCGCGCCAGCCGAGATCGCCGACGCCAAGCAGGTAGCCGTCGCGGTCCCTGACCGCCCACTGAAGGACGTCGGGAGGGACCCGGCCGTCGACGCACCGCAACCGGGCGCGAGTCTCCAGCGGCGACTGGGCCCGGGCATCGACTTCGGACAGATACCCCCTGGCCGCCACGGCTCCCCGCCGGCCACGGATGAGACGCGGGATCGCCAGGAGGTCGTCGTCCGTGACGAGGCCGCGGTTCAACGCCGAGTCGAGCAGGCAGACCGCGGGGTAACGCCGCTCCCTGAGGATGACATCGGTGACGGTGTCCAGGGGCGAGGTCACCGGTATGCCGTCGACCGAGAGCAATGACACGGCGGACCGACGCAGTTGGTGCACGACGATGTGAGGTTCCGCGAAGCGGACCGGCCGCGCCGCCCTGGCGGGCAGCGCCAGGTGAATCCGCTCGGTCACTGGCAGCCCGGCGATTCCGTGCAGCTCGGCCGCCGTCCCCAGCACCGCGTGCGCCGCGGAACCGAACGAAAGCACTGCGGCCCGGATGCGCGCACGCCGCGAAGGCTCTACCCGGGGGTCCACCTGATAGACGGCGCGAGCGAGCGGAAGCCAACGCTTGAAGGTGACCAGGTTGTCGATCTCATGCCGACTGAACCCCGCCCGAAGCGCCTGCGCCCGTGTGACCACCCCGTCCTGCACGGCGGAAATTCCGCCCAGCACCTCGTCCCGCCCCATGGCACCCCACCCTGGCGGAAACTGACCCCTTCCTCACCCCCTGTGGACAACCCTGTGGACAACCACCATCCCCCGACCCACTCCACCCTGGTTGATCATGAAGTTAGCGGCGAAGTTGATCGCGGTGAGTGCCGCCAACTTCATGATCACCGAGGGGAACCGGGGGCCCGGAGGGAGCCGGGGGGGGTTAGGGGAGGAGGGGGTGGCGGAGGACGTTTTCTTCGCGGCCGGGGCCTACGCCTACGACGCTGACGCGGGTGTTGCAGAGTTCCTCGATGCGGGCGATGTAGCGGCGGGCGTTCTCGGGGAGCTCGTCCTCGGTCCGGGCCTTGGTGATGTCCTCCCACCAGCCGTCGAGCTCTTCGTAGATCGGCTTGGCGTGGTGGAAGTCGGTCTGGCTCATCGGCATGTCGTCGAACCGCTCGCCGTTGATCTCGTACCCGACGCAGATCGGCACCTTGGCCATGCCGGTGAGCACGTCCAGCTTCGTGATGACCAGGTCGGTGACGCCGTTGAGGCGGCAGGCGTACCGGGCGACGACCGCGTCGAACCAGCCGCAGCGGCGCTCCCGGCCGGTCGTGGTGCCGTACTCGTGGCCAACCTTGCGCAGGTGCTGGCCGTTGTCGTCGAAGAGCTCGGTCGGGAACGGACCGGCACCGACCCGGGTGGTGTACGCCTTGCTGACCGCGATGACCTTGGTGATCGCGGTCGGCGGGATGCCGGCGCCCACGCACGCCCCACCGGCGGTCGGATTCGACGAGGTCACGAAGGGGTACGTGCCGTGGTCCATGTCGAGCATGGTCGCCTGGGCGCCCTCCAGCAGCACCGTCTCGCCGCGGTCCAGCGCGTCCCAGAGCATCACCCGGGTCTCCGCGATGTACGGCTTGAGCCGCTCCGCGTACCCCAGGTACTCCTCGATCGTCGCGTCGACGTCGATCGCCTTGCGGTTGTAGATCTTGAAGAGCAGCTGGTTCTTCTCGCGGAGCGCCAGCTCCAGCTTCTTGCGCAGGATGCCCGGGTCGAGCAGGTCCTGGAGCCGGATGCCCATCCGGGCGACCTTGTCGCCGTACGCCGGGCCGATGCCCCGGCCGGTGGTGCCGATCCGGCGGGTGCCGAGGTAGCGCTCGACCACCCGGTCCAGCGCCCGGTGGTGCGGCATGATCAGGTGCGCGTCGCCGGAGATGCGCAGCCGGGAGACGTCCACGCCACGCTCGGCGAGCCCGTCGATCTCGGCCAGCAGCACCTTCGGGTCGACGACCACCCCGTTGCCGATGACGATCATCGCGCTCGGCGAGAGCGCCCCGGACGGCATCAGGTGCAGCGCGTACTTCTGCCCGTCAGGAGTGATCACCGTGTGACCGGCGTTGTTGCCGCCGGAGTAGCGCACGACGTAGTCGACCCGCTCACCCAGCAGGTCGGTAACCTTGCCCTTGCCCTCGTCGCCCCACTGAGCGCCAAGGAGCACGATCGCTGGCATCTTCTCCGCCTCCAGAAGGCTCGGGTGCCAGGTGGCGACCGGTTGGCGAGCCCGGGGTGTCAGGCTAACAAGTAGTGACGGCGCGGCCGGCAGGGGTCGCGTCGAGAGGCAGGAGGCTCCTTCCCGTGTACGACGTGGTGCTGCTCACCCTGGGCTCGGAGCGGGACGCTCCCGGCGGGGGCTGCGGCGATGGCGGTGCCTGCTGCTCCGGCGCCGCCGAGGCCGCCCCGGAGAAGACCGGGGAGCGCTGCGAGACGCCGCGCGTGCCGGTGCTGGCCTGCGCGGAGGCGCTCACCGCCCGGGGCGCGCGGGTGGAGACGGTCACCGCCCGCTCGGACGCCGAGATCGACGAGGTGCTGGCCCGGCTCGACGCCCCGCCCCGCCCCGACGGCCTGACCTGGCCGGACCCGGACGGCAAGACCCGCCTGATCGTCGCCACCGCCAGCGACGCGCAGTTGCGCGCCGTCGTGCGCCGGCTGGTCCGGCGGTACGCCCCACCGCCCAGCCGCCGCCCCGCCGACCTGGCCGGCAACCGTACGGTGCCGGACCTGCCCACGATCGGCGTGCTCCCGCTCGACCCGGCCCGCAGTGGCGGGCAGCGTGACCTGGCCGCGCAGCTCGGGCTGCCCCGGGATCCGGCGGCGGTGGCCGCCGCGGTGCTGGACGGCACCGCCCGCCGGCTCGACCTGCTGCGCAACGACGGCGGCTCGGTGACCCTGGACGGCGCATTGCTCGGCGCCGCCGACGACCAGGGCCGCCCGCTGCACTGGCGCGGCCGGGTCGAGGTGGACGACGCGGTGCTCAGCGACGGCGAGGACCCGATCCTGGCCTGCGCGATCGGCAACGCCGGCGGGTACGCCCAGCTGGACGGGCTGCCGCTGCTGACCGGCCCGGACCCGACCGACGGGGTGGTCGAGGTGGCGGTGGCCGTCCCCGTGGTCACCCGGTCCGCGTTGGGCCGGAAGAAGATCCGCTTCGAGGTCCGCCGGGCTCGGGGGCGGGCCGTGGCCGTCATCCCCCGCGACGAGAAGGTGCCTTTCCTCGACGACGGCGCCGAGGGCGAGCTGAGCCGCAAGCGGTCCTGGTGGACCGAGCCGGGCGCCTGGGCGGTCTGGACGAGCTGACTCACCGGCTCCGCTACCGTCCGTGACCGGATCGGGACGGCCTATCCTCAACGGGAGGAATGGGGGGAACCGTGGTGGACGAGAACGCCGACCGGGGCCAGCCGCCCGGCCAGCAGCCGGTGCCGGAGCGGGACATCGAGCCGCTCTGGCCGCCCGACGCCGCGCCTGCGGGCACGCCGGGGCCGGCCTGGGTCGCCCACCCGTCCGCGGCCTACCCGTCCCTGAGCGCGGAGGTCGGCGACCGCCTCCCCTCGGCCGCCCCCGGCTGGGACGCCGCCCACCCGGGCGACCACGGGCTCCCGGACGGCAACGGCCGCTCGGGCGACCCGAACGGCGGCCTCCCGGCACACGACCTCGCCGCCACGCCGGGCCACCCCGGCTACTACGACGGCAGCGGTCCCGCCACCGGCACGCCGAGCGGCGGCGGGAGCGGGGCTGACGGCGGACGGCCCGGCGTACCGGGCGGCACCATCCCGGCGCCGGACGCGACCGCCCGGCACGGGGCGGTGGAGCACGCCGTGCCGGCGCCCCGGCCGGGGCAGGCCGCCCCGGTCGACCTCGACCTGCCGTTCACCCTGGACCCGGCGATCCCGCAGCCCGCTCCGGGCACCCCGGAGACGGGCGGGACGGCCGGCGCCGCGCCGCACGGCCCGGTGCAGGGGCAGCCGCCGGCCTTCCCGCCGGCTCCCCGACAGCCGGCCGGCCCGGCCGACCATGAACGCCCGGCCGACCATCAACGCCCGGCCGGGACGGCCGCCGGACCGGCGTGGGGCGGGCCGTCCGCCGAGCCGGTCGGGTCGGGCGCCGCGTACGGGACTCCGGTCGTACCCGTGGAGACGCTGGCGGCGGCCGGCGGACCGGGATCGGGGGAGTCCCCGTGGGCGCAGCCGCCGCAGCGCACCTCGGCCGGCGCGGCGGAGGCGGTCGGCACCGCGGCGGTCCCCGGTGAGCCGGACGCTCCGGCGCCCACGCCCCCGAAGCTGGGACCGTTCCCGCCCTCGCCGGGCACGCCGCTGGCCCCGCCCGCGCCCGACCCGACGACCGGCTATCCACCGGGCCCGACGCTGACCGTGCCGCCCCCGCACGCCGGCCCGCCGAACCACCCGCACGCCGGCCCGCCGAACCACTCGCACGCCGGCCCGCCGGCCCACGCCGGCCCGACGCCGGGCGCGCCCGCCCCCGGGCCGGGCCCGGCGCAGCCGGTCGCCGGTTGGTACGGGCCGTCCTGGCAGCACGGCACCCCGCCCGCCGGGGTGCCGCGGCAGCCCCAGCCGGAGCAGCCCGCCCCGACGCCGGGCGGCTACCCGGAGCCGGCGTGGACGCCGGAGGTTGGGGTCCCGCCGACGGCGGAGGACTTCGCCCGCCGCCGCCAGGTGCGCCCGGCCGACCCGGTCGCCACCACCGGGTTGCGCGCGGTGGTCAACCGGATGGGTCTGGTGAAGCTTCCGCCGGGGCGGCACGAGCAGGAGCTGCGCCGGGACATCGAGATGGTGCGCCGCAACTTCGGCGGGCTGCGCCAGGTGACCGTGGTCAACCCGAAGGGCGGCGCCGGCAAGACGGTGGCCATCCTGCTGCTGGCGATGACCTTCGGCCAGAAGCGCGGCGGGTACGTGCTGGCCTGGGACAACAACGAGACCCAGGGCACCCTCGGCATGCGGGCGCAGCAGGACTTCCACTCGCGGACGGTCCGGGACATGCTGCGGGACCTGGGGCAGTTCCAGGGCGCGCACGGCCGGGTCGGTGACCTGTCGCAGTACGTCCGCTCGCAGGGCGAGGGGATGTTCGACGTGCTCGCCTCGGACGAGTCGGCCACCGGCGGCGAGATGCTGACGGCGGCCGCGTTCGCCGAGATCCGCGAGGTGGTGAGCCGGTTCTACAAGCTGATCTTCGTGGACACCGGGAACAACGTCCGGGCCCAGAACTGGCAGGCCGCGATGGACGCCACCGACCAACTGGTGGTCACCATGTCGGCCCGGAACGACTCGGCGGAGACCGCCGCGCGGATGCTGGACCATCTGGAGCAGAGCGGCCGGCACCGGCTGGTCCGGCAGGCGGTGACCGTGGTGTCGATGCCGCCCTCCCGCAAGGAGATCGACCTGCCGGCGATCCAGGAGCACTTCGCCGCCCGCACCCGGGCGGTGCTGCTCGCCCCGTACGAGCGTCTGATCGACACCGGGGAGCCGATCCGGTACGGCGGGCTCTCCTCGGCCACCCGGGACGCCTGGCTGAAGATCGCCGCAGCGGTCGCCGAGGGGCTCTGAGCCGGTACGACGGCCGGCCCGGACAACCGCCCGGGCCGGCCGTCGCGCGGGTCAGCTGCCGGCGAGGGCGTCCCCGGCGGCCGGGTCGCAGTCGCGCAGGAACTGGGCGCAGCGGGCCGCCTCGTCGGCCTCGCCGATCTCCCCGGCGGCCCGGGACAGCACGTACAGGCAGCGCAGGAAGCCCCGGTTGGGGGTGTGCGACCAGGGCACCGGGCCGTGTCCCTTCCAGCCGCTGCGGCGCAGCTGGTCCAGACCCCGGTGGTATCCGGTGCGGGCGTACGCGTACGCCGTGATGATCTGACCGGCGTCGAAGGACCGGGTCGCCAGCGCCGCCCAGGCCGCGCTGTGGGTCGGGAAACGGGCCGCGACCTCGGCGTACGCCTCGTCGGTGCCCGCCCGCGTGGCGTCGGCCAGGGCGGCGTCGGCCTCCTCGTGGGCGGGCAGGAAGGTAGCCGGTGGCTCAGGCAACAGGTTCTGCATCGCCCCATTCAACCCGCTTCGCCCCGCGACACGCGAGGGGGTCCGGCCGGCACGCTGGCTGAACGGTGGAGGCATTCGTCACGCCTGCGGCTCAGGTCCCGGGCCCCGCGGCCCATGCCGCCGCGAGGTGACTTCCGTTACAACTGTTGGTCCGGAGCCTCCCCAGGACCGGATCAGGCAGGAGCCCGGCGGTTTCGACCGCCGGGCTCCTGTCCGTGCCGGGCCGGCGCGACCGGGGCCGGGAGGGTTTGGGCGGTTGCCCGGTGCGGGCAGGATGGCCTGGTGCCGACCCCACCTCCCGCGGACGTCATCGCGCCGCACGACACCCACCCCGACGAGATCGAGACCCGCGCGGACTTCGACCGGCGGCTGGCCACCGGCAGCCTCGCCGGGCTGACCGTGCAGGGGCTGCGCCTCGACCTCGAACCCGTTCCCGACCTGACCGGCACGGTGGTCACCGGCACCCTCTTCGTGGGCTGCCGGTTCGCCTCCCGGGAGGTCGGCGCCGACCTGGTGCGGCGCGGGGCGAACGTGGTGCCGCCCTTCTCCGGGCTGCCGTACCCCACGCAGCCGTCGCACCTCTACACGCCGGAGGAGCTCGCCGCCGGCTTCGCCGAGGGCGGGTTCGCCGGGATGTACGACACCCGGGTGTACGAGCACTTCCGGGCGCACGGCGGCGCGCTGCCGGACGTCCGGGAGGCGCTCGGCCAGCGCCTGCACGACCACGGTGTGGACAACGCGCTGGTCGACGCCACCCGTACCTGGCTGGCGACGCACGGCCCGCAGTCGGTGGTGGGGGTGATGGGCGGGCACGCGGTGCCGCGTGGCAGCGTGCCGTACCGGATGGCGGCGGTGCTCGGCTGGGAGCTGGCCCGGGCCGACCGGCTGGTGGTGACCGGTGGCGGCCCCGGGGTGATGGAGGCGGCCAACCTGGGCGCCTTCCTGGCGACCTGGCCGGCCGAGGAGCTGACCGCGGCGATCGACCTGCTCGCCACGGCGCCCGACTTCACCGACCACGACCGGTACACGGCGGCGGCGCTGACGGTCCGCGAGCGGTACGCGGCCGGACCGGCCGCGCCGCGGCGCACGCCGGGTCTGGACTGGGCCCGCTCGGGCGGGCTGGCCATTCCCACCTGGCTGTACGGGCACGAACCGGCGAACCTCTTCGCCGGGAAGATCGCGAAGTACTTCTCCAACGCCATCCGCGAGGACACCATCCTGCGGCTGTCCCGGGGCGGGATCGTCTTCGCCCCCGGCCGGGCCGGCACCGTTCAGGAGGTGTTCCAGGCGGCGACGAAGACCTACTACGGCACCGACGGAGCGAGCGGGGCGTACGTCTTCCTGGACCGGACGTACTGGACCACCGAGCTGCCGATCGAGTCGCTGCTGCGGCCGCTCTTCGCCGCGTCCCCGTTCGGGGACCTCTCGGCCACCGTGCATCTGACCGACGACGTGCGCGAGGCCGTCCAGGTGCTCACCGCCAGCGCCTGAGACGCCGACGGCCGGCTCCCCGGTCGGGGAGCCGGCCGTCGGGCCGCACGGGTGACTACTTCATCCGGGTGCCGGTCGAGCGGAGGTGCTCGCAGGCCTCCACGACGCGGGCGGCGAGACCGGCCTCGGCCAGCTTGCCCCAGGTCCGCGGGTCGTACTGCTTCTTGTTGCCGACCTCGCCGTCGACCTTCAGCACGCCGTCGAAGTTGCGGAACATGTGCTCCGCCACCGGCCGGGTGAAGGCGTACTGGGTGTCGGTGTCGATGTTCATCTTCACCACGCCGTAGTCCAGCGCCTCGCGGATCTCCGACAGCAGCGAGCCGGAGCCGCCGTGGAAGACCAGGCTGAGCGGCTTGTCCTTGCCGTACTTGGCGCCGACCGCCTCCTGGATCTGGTTGAGGATCTCCGGGCGGAGCTTGACGTTGCCCGGCTTGTAGACGCCGTGCACGTTGCCGAAGGTCAGCGCCGCCATGTAGCGGCCCTTCTCGCCCAGGCCCAGCGCCTCGACCATGGCCAGGCCGTCCTCGACGGTGGTGTAGAGCTTGTCGTTGATGGCGTTCTCGACGCCGTCCTCCTCGCCACCGACCACGCCGACCTCGATCTCGAGGACGATCTTGCCCTTGGCCGCCTCGTCGAGGAGCTGCGCGGCGATCTGCAGGTTCTCCGCCACCGGCACGGCCGAACCGTCCCACATGTGCGACTGGAACAGCGGCTCCTCGCCGCGCTTCACCCGCTCCTGCGAGATCGCCATCAGGGGCCGGACGAACTTGTCCAGCTTCTCCTGCGGGCAGTGGTCGGTGTGCAGGGCGATGTTGACCGGGTACTGCTTGGCGACCTCGTGCGCGTACGCGGCGAACGCGACCGCGCCGGTGACCATGTCCTTGACCGACGGTCCGGAGAGGTACTCGGCGCCGCCGGTGGACACCTGGATGATGCCGTCGCTCTCCGCGTCGGCGAAGCCCTTCAGCGCCGCGTTCAGGGTCTGCGAGGAGGTCACGTTGATCGCGGGGTACGCGTACCGGCCGGCCTTGGCACGGTCCAGCATCTCCGCGTAAGCCTCGGGGGAAGCGATGGGCATGTCGAACGCTCCTTACTTACCGCTCTCGGCCGAGCCGGCCGTTGTCTTCCATCGGGTGCGCCGGACCGCGCTGTCCACCGCCGGCAGTATCCCGTAGGGAGTGGCCCCGGGCACAACCGCCTCCCCTCACCGGTCCGCCAGGTGGTCCGGTACGACCACACTGATCAGCCAGCTCACCACCGCCATCACGATGGCTCCCCAGAAGGCGGCGCCGAAACCGTCCACCCGGAACGGCAGGTCCAGCCCGCGGGCGATCCAGTCGGTCAGCAGGAACAGCAGGGCGTTCACCAGCAGCGCGAAGAGGCCCAGCGTGAGCAGGTAGAACACGCAGCCGACCACCTTGATGACCGGCTTGAGCACCGCGTTCACCACGCCGAAGATCAGCGCCACCACGAGCAGGGTGAGTGCGGTGTCGGCGCCGCCGCGACCGGTGACGTCGACCCCGGGCACGATCAGCGTGGTGACCCACAGCGCGACCGCGGTGATCGCCAAGCGGATCAGGAAGCCCACGCCCCTCATCCTGGCACCGGCGGGCTCCCCCGGTGGGACGATCCACCGACTCCGCTTCCCGCGCCCACCGGGCGACGGCCCCGCCCAGCCCGTACGGTGTGGGTGGTAATCCGCCGGAACAGGGAGGGACGATGGGTCAGCCCCACGAGGACTTCACCCCGAGCGACCACCTCGGCCCGGAGGAGCGCGATCCGGAGGCCGAGCCGGCCGACGCGTTCGAGCAGTCCATGGTCGCCGGCCCCACCGACGGCGACACCGAGCCGCGCCGTGGCCTGGAGGTCGACGACTGGGACGCCATGGAGCAGGCCCGGGTGGTCACCGCGGACGAGGACGACTACCGCTGAGGTGCCAGCGGCGTCACCCGCTCCGGGTTCGCCGCCGCCCACTCGTCCAGCCGGTCCTCCCGTAGCGCGGCCAGGAAGGCCGGCGCGGCCCCCCGGTCGAGCAGCGACGTGCCCAGGCGCTCGCGGTCCTCGACGGTCGGCAGGGCGACGCCGACCGGGGCGGCCGACGTCGCCGTGCCGGCCAGTGCGAGCAGGTCGGGCAGCGAGCGCCCACCGGTGTCGACGGTCAGGTCCGCACCGATGCCGGCGAGCAGTCGGCCGAGCGCCGCCGGGTTGGTGCGGAGTTCCCGCTCGTCCAGTTGCCGCAGCAGCCCGGCGAGGTAGCGCTGCACGTTGCGATCCCGGTCCCGTGCGCCGTTCGGCAGGTCGCGGCGCTGCCGGAGCAGGTCGACCGCGCCCGCGCCGTCGAGCCGCTGACATCCGGCGGGGAACGTGCGCCGGGTGTGCGTCGAGCGGACCTGCCCGGGCAGGCAGACCTCCACCCCGCCGACGCCGTCGGTGAGCTTGCCCAGCGCCGGGTAGGTGAGTGCGGAGCCGGCGTCGATCGGCAAGCCGGTCACCCCGGTGACGGTCCGCTCGGTCAGCTCGTAGCCGCGCCGCAGGTCGGGCCGGGGCTGCCCGGCGCCCTGCGCGAACGCCGTGTTCAGCTTCGCCGTGCCGTGGCCGGGGATCTTCACCAGCAGGTCGCGCGGCATCGAGACCAGCCAGATTCGGCTCCGGTCCGCCGGGACGTGCACCAGCAGCACCGCGTCCGCCCGGGGAGTCGAGCCTGCGGCATGCGCCCGCGGCGTGCCGTCCAGGCCGAGCAGCAGCACGTTCAGCGCGTCGGACCGGCCACCGGGGTCACCCGTCAGGTTCCCCGTGGCGGCGCGCTCGCCCACCGGCGGTACGACCTGGGGCACCGCGACACCCAGCAGGCCGAGCACGGCCAACGCCGCGCCGCCCGCCCGGAGCCGGTTACGGCGTCGACGACGCCGGGCGGCGATCCGGTCGATGGCCGCCCGCAGCGGCCCGACCGGCGGGATCGACGGCTCCTGCCGGGCGAAGGCGGCCCGCAGTTCTTCCTCGGTCATCGGCAGACCTCCACATGTTCGGCGCGCAGCGTGGCGAGGGCTCGGGAGATGGAGGAGCGGACGGTGCCGACGGCGCAGCCGAGGATCTCGGCGATCTCGGCGTCCGGGAGGTCCTCGTAGTAGCGCAGCACCAGGGTGGCCCGCTGCCGGCGGGGCAGCCGGGCCAGCAAGGACCGGACCTGGTCCCGCTCCACCGCGTCCTGGGCGTGGTCGGTGGCGAGGGGTACGGACTCCTCCGGGTCGCCACGCAGCAGCACCCGGCGCATCCACGAGCCGCGCCGCCAGTCGACGTACTGGTTGGTGAGCATCCGGCGGACGTACCGCTCCGGGGAGTCCGCGCGGGCCACCCGCCGCCAGTTCAGCTGGACCCGCACCATGGTGTCCTGCACCAGATCCTGTGCCTGGTGCGGATCGCCGGTCAGCATGACCGCGTACCGCAGCAGCGCGGCCAGCCGTAGGTCGGCGAACTCCTCGTACGTCACTGCACCTCCCGGTTTCCCTGCCCCTGACGACGGAGGCGGACAGCCGGAACGTTGCGCTGGTACCGGTCAGCCGTTCGGCTCGTTTCCCCCGCCGCCGGCCGGTCGGGGCAGCGCCGGGCCTTAAGGCTTCCTTAAGCTCCGCAGGCTCCACCTGGACATTCCCCACGGGAGGAACCCGGTAATGCTCAAGCACTCCACCCGGCGCTGGCTCGCCGGGCTGGGCGTCGCAGGCGCGTTCGTCGCCGCCTCCGCCACCCCCGCGTACGCGGCCGATCCCCTGGTGATCGTCGCCTGGGACACCCTGATCGCGCCGAACCACAGCACGTACAACTTCATCGCCCCGTACATCGAGGGCGAGGGGAAGCTGGAGAAGGCGACGCTGGACCTCGACCTGTCCGAGGTCGACGACATCGCCACCTTCGAGCTGGCCACCACGCTCTGGGAGTGCGCCCCCGCGCAGCAGAAGACCCTGCACTGCGAGTCGCTGCCGAACGAGTGGGGCGTCACCAGCCTCGACTACCACCTGACCGCGAAGCCGGACGCGAAGCCCGGCCGGAAGGCCGAGCTGGGGATCAAGGCGACCGGGGGCGGCCAGACCGCCACCCGCAGCGTCACGGTCACCATCGCCGAGGGCGTCGACCTCCAGTCCGACCCGGAGGTCAGCCTCGACGCCGCGCCGGGCGAGACCGCCGGCCTGACCGGCGACGTGGTCCGCAACTCCGGCGACAACCCCGCGCGCGGCGTGGTGCTGCGCATGCAGAACGACCACCTCAGCCCGTACGCCGGCAACTTCAGCAACTGCGAGTACGTCGAGTACCTCGCCACCATCTGCACCTTCGACACCGAGCTGAAGCCGAACAGGAGCTACCGGCTCTCCGACAAGCTCCCGGTGAAGCTCGACAAGAGCGCTCGCACCGGCATCGAGCTGGAGAACTACGTCGACTGGTGGACCAAGGACGACTGGGCGCTCGTCGCCAACGACCCGGACTTCCCGGTCCCGCCGGGCAAGCCGGGCACCGGCGAGAAGCTGACCCTGGTCGAGGAGCCCCCGGCCCGGCAGGCGTCCGTCCCGCAGACCGACGTGGACCGGTGGAACAACTTCACCGTGGTCAACGTCAAGGTCGGCGGTGACAACCCGGCCGACCTGGCAGCCGTCGGCAGCACCAACAGTGGCAAGGTGGGCGACAAGGTCAAGGTGAAGGCCGGCTGGACCAACCTGGGTCCGGCCACCGTGGACGCCTGGCGGCTGGACGGGCCGATCGTGACCGTGGCGATCCCCAAGGGCACCGAGGCGATCGAGGTCTCCGAGGAGTGCGCCCCGTACGACAAGGACGGCAAGGACCCGTGGGACCCGTGGGAGCACGGGGGTGAGCCGGGCGCCGACCTGTACGGCTGCCTCGCCGCCGGGGACCCGGAGGCGGGCGTCAGCGGCTCGTACCCGTTCGTCCTGCGGATCGACGAGCTGACCGGCGAGACCTCCGGCAAGGTGGTCACCCACCTGGACGCCGACCCGAAGGCGGAGAACAACGTGGCCGCGATCGTCATCAAGCGCGGCGCCGGCAACCCGGGCGCTCCCGATGACGGCGGCGAGGGTGGCGGTGACGGCGGCTCCCTGCCGATCACCGGTGACTCCACCGCGCTGGTCGCCGGCATCGGCGTCGTGCTGCTCGCGGCCGGCGGGGCCGGCTACCTGGTGGCCCGCCGCCGCCGGACCCGCTTCGTGGCCTGATCTCCCGACCACACCACCCGGTGCCCCGTCGACCATTCGGTCGGCGGGGCACCGTCCTGTCCACCCCGGGGAGCAGCCGGACCGTTCGCCCGAAAACGGGACGACGCAAGATCGAAGTCCCTGACACCATGGGCGGGTGCTGCTCACCCTGACCACCACCCACCGCCCGGCGACCGACCTCGGGTACCTGCTGGTCAAGCACCCCGACCGGGTGCACGCCTTCGACCTGCCCGCAGGCACTGCGCACGTGTTCTACCCGGAGGCGGCCGAGGATCGCTGCACCGCCGCCCTGCTGGTCGAGGTCGACCCGCAGCGACTCGGCGCGGGCCGGGGGCGCGGGCGGCAGCAGACGGCCACCCCGGAGAGCTTCACCCTCGGGCGGTACGTCAACGACCGGGCGTACGCCGCGTCGAGCCTGCTCTCCTCGGCGCTGTCCACGGTGTTCCGCTCGGCCCTGCGCGGAGTGTCCCGGGACCGGCCGGAGCTGGCCGCGACCGCGATCCCGCTGGAGGTGCGGGTGCCGGTGCTGCGCTGCCGGGGCGGCGCCGACCTGGCCACCCGGCTGTTCGCCCCGCTCGGCTGGACGGTCACCGCCACCCCGGTCCCCCTCGACGAACGGCACCCCGACTGGGGCGACAGCCGCTACGTGGAGCTGCTGCTGACCGGCACCGTCCGGGTCGCCGACGCGCTCAACCACCTGTACGTCCTGCTGCCGGTCCTCGACGACGCCAAGCACTACTGGGTGGCCCCGGACGAGATCGACAAGCTGCTCCGGGCCGGCGCGGGCTGGCTCGCGGACCACCCGGACAAGGCTTTGATCACCCGGCGTTACCTGGCGCACCGGCGCGCCCTGGCCGGTCAGGCCCTGGCCCGCCTGGCCGAGCTGCGCCTGGCGGACGAAACGCCGGCCGACGACAGCGTCGTGGCGGAGGGCGTCGAGGCCGTCGAACCCCGCCGGGCGTCCCTGGCGGCACGACGTCGGGAGGCGGTGCTCGCCGCCCTGGCGGCCAGCGGCGCGACCCGGGTGCTGGACCTGGGCTGTGGCGGGGGCGCGCTGCTCACCGCGCTGGTCGCCGACCGGCGCTACACCGAGGTGGTCGGCACCGACGTCGCCGACCACGCGCTGACCCTGGCCGCCCGCCGGCTGCGGCTGGACCGGTTGCCGCAGCGGCAGCGCGACCGGGTCCGGCTCTGGCAGTCCGCGCTGACCTACCGGGACGACCGGCTGCGCGGTTACGACGCGGCGGTGCTGATGGAGGTGGTCGAGCACCTCGACCCGCCCCGGCTGCCGGCGCTGGCGGACGCGGTCTTCGGTCACGCCTGGCCGGGCACGGTCATCGTGACCACCCCGAATGTGGAGTACAACGTCCGCTACGAGGGGCTGCCGGCCGGACGGTTCCGGCACGCCGACCACCGGTTCGAGTGGACCCGCGCCGAGTTCGCCGACTGGGTCGGCGAGGTGGCGGCCACCTACGGCTACACCGCCACCGTCGGCGGGATCGGCGACGACGACCCGGAGGTCGGGGCCCCCACCCAGCTCGCCGTGTTCACCGCCGCCGGGCAGGCAGCCGGCGGGCAGACCAGCACCGGGCGCGACACCCGGAAGGAGGAGCAGCGATGACCACCCTCGAACTTCCCGAGCTGGCCCTGGTGGCCCTGGTCGGGGTCTCCGGCTCCGGCAAGTCCACCTTCGCCCGCCGGCACTTCGCGCCCAGCCAGGTGCTCTCCTCGGACATGTTCCGGGCGATGGTGGCCGACGACGAGAACGACCAGTCGGCCTCCGCGGACGCCTTCGAGGCGCTGCACCACGTCGCCGCCACCCGGCTGCGGCGCGGCCGGCTGACCGTGGTGGACGCGACGAACCTCCAGCCGCACGCCCGGGCCGGGCTGGTGCGGGTGGCCCGGGAGCACGACGTGCTGCCGGTGGCGATCGTGCTGGACGTGCCGGAGGCGCTGGCCTGGGAGCGTACCGAGGCGCGGGCCGACCGGACCTTCGGCCGGCAGGTGCTGGCCCGGATGCAGCGCGACCTGCGCCGGACCTACGGGCAGCTGGCCCGCGAGGGCTTCCGGAAGGTGCACGTGCTGCGCGGCGCGGAGGAGATCGACGCCGCCGAGATCCGCTACGAGCGGCTCTACAACGACCGGCGGGAGCTGACCGGGCCCTTCGACATCGTCGGGGACGTGCACGGCTGTCGGGAGGAGCTGGAGGCGCTGCTGCTCCAACTGGGCTGGGCACTGCGCCGCGACGACGCGGGTCGCCCGGTGGACGCGGTGCACCCGGCTGGTCGTACCGCGGTCTTCGTGGGTGACCTGGTGGACCGCGGCCCGGACTCCCCCGGCGTGCTCCGCCTGGTGATGGGCATGGTGGCGGCCGGGCACGCGATCTGCGTGCCGGGCAACCACGAGCAGAAGCTGCTGCGCAAGCTGCGCGGCCGGGACGTGCGGCTCACCCACGGCCTGGCCGAGACGATGGCGCAGCTGGAGTCGGAGTCCCCGGACTTCGTCGCGGAGGTGGCGGGCTTCGTCGACGGCCTGGTCAGCCACTTCGTGTTGGACGGCGGCCGGCTGGTGGTCGCGCACGCCGGGCTCAAGGAGGCCTACCAGGGCCGCGCGTCCGGCCGGGTCCGCGCGTTCGCGCTCTTCGGGGAGACCACCGGCGAGACCGACGAGTACGGCCTGCCGGTCCGCTACCCGTGGGCGCGCGACTACCGGGGCTCGGCCATGGTCGTGTACGGCCACACCCCCACCCCGGTGCCGGAGTGGGTGAACAACACCATCTGCATCGACACCGGCTGCGTCTTCGGCGGGCGGCTCACCGCGCTGCGCTACCCGGAGAAGGAGCTGGTCAGCGTCCCGGCGGTCAAGGAGTGGTACGCCCCGGCGCGTCCGCTGGTCGACGCCCCGGTCCGGCCGGACACGGTGCTGGACCTGGCCGACGTGACCGGCCGCCGGCACATCCAGCACGCGTACGGGACGCTGACCGTGCCGGCGGAGAACGCCGCCGCCGCGCTGGAGGTGATGAGCCGGTTCGCGGTCGACCCGGGCCGGCTGGTGTGGTTGCCGCCCACCATGGCGCCCTGTTCCACCTCGACCGTCGAGGGCTTCCTGGAACACCCGGCGCAGGCGTTCGAGGACTACCGGTCCGCCGGCGTCGAGCGGGTGGTGTGCGAGGAGAAGCACATGGGCTCGCGGGCGGTGGTGCTGGTGGAGCGGGAGGAGACCGGCGGGCCGTACGGCGGCGGGGTGGTGCACACCCGGACGGGGCGGCCGTTCTTCGGCGCGCCGCTCGACGGGGAGCTGCTGTCCCGGGTCCGGGCGGCGGTCACCGCCGCGGGGCTCTGGGCGGAGCTCGGCACCGACACGCTGCTGCTCGACTGTGAGCTGCTGCCCTGGTCGGCGAAGGCGGGCGGGTTGATCCGCGAGCAGTACGCCAGCGTCGGCGCGGCCGGGCGGGCGGCACTGCCGGCGGTGCTGGACACCCTGGACGCCGCCGTGGCGCGCGGGCTGCCGGTCGGTGACCTGCGGGCCCGGATGGCCGACCGGCAGTCCGAGGTGGCCGGCTACTCGGCGGCCTACCGGGCGTACGTCGCGCCGACCGACGGGCTGCGCGGGGTGACCCTGGCGCCGTTCGCGGTGCTGGCCGGCGCCGGGGTGAGCTTCGTCGAGCGGGACCACGGCTGGCACCTGGACCTGGCCGACCGGCTCTGCGCGGCCGACCCGGAGTTCTTCACCCCGACCCGGCGGCAGGTCGTCGACCTGGCCGACGAGCGGGCGGTGGCGGCGGCCACCGACTGGTGGCTGGCGCTCACCGGTGCCGGCGGCGAGGGCATGGTGGTCAAGCCGTACGCCGGGCCGGCGGCCCGCTCGACCCGGGGCTCGCTGCTCCAGCCGGGCATCAAGTGCCGGGGCCGGGAGTACCTGCGGATCATCTACGGCCCCGGCTACACCGACCCCGGTCAGCTGGCGGCCCTGCGTCGCCGCTCGCTGGGCCGCAAGCGCGGCCTGGCGCTGCGCGAACACGCCCTCGGCCTGGCGGCCCTGGACGCCTTCGCGGAGCACGCCCCCCTCTGGCGCCGTCACGAACTGGTCTTCGCCATCCTCGCCTGCGAATCCGAACCCACCGACCCCGCCTCTGACCCATCCCTCCCGCCGATCTCGCCGGTGCGCCCCGACAAATCACCGCAGAAGCCGTCGTCCGGGGCGCGAGAACGCGAGATCGGCGGGGGGAGGGCGGGCGGGGCGGGGCGGAATGGGGTGGGTGGGTAATCTGTGTGGCCGTGGACACAGGTGAGAAGAGTCGGGTCGTCGTCGAGACGGTCGCGCTGAATCCGCTCGACCCCAAGGAACTGCTGCAGACCTTCGGGCTGATCGGCGTCTGGGTGATCCTCTTCGCCGAGACCGGTCTGCTGGTCGGTTTCTTCTTCCCGGGCGACTCGCTGCTGTTCCTGGCCGGGGTCGCCGCCTCGCCGGTGGCGGACGCGATCTTCGGCGACGGCACCCGGCTCTCGCTGATCGGGCTGCTGGTCGGTGGGCCGATCTGCGCGATCGTCGGCGCCCAGCTCGGGCACTGGCTCGGTTCCAAGTACGGCCGGCGGATGTTCGACCGCCCCAACTCCCGCCTCTTCAAAAAGGAGTACGTGGAGAAGGCGGAGTTCTACTTCCAGAAGTTCGGCCCGGCGAAGGCCGTGGTGCTGGCCCGGTTCATCCCGATCGTGCGGACCTTCCTGAACCCGGTGGCGGGCGCGCTCGGCATGCCGGCCAAGCAGTTCTTCCTGTGGAACGTGATCGGCGCGCTCCTCTGGGTCGACGGCATCCTGCTGATCGGCTACCTGCTCGCCGAGCAGATCTACAGCGCGATCGGCGAGAAGATCGACCGGTACATCCTGCCGGTGGTCGCCCTGATCATCCTGCTCTCGGTGCTGCCGATCTTCTTCGAGTTCCTGCGCGACCGGAAGGCCCGCAAGCGGGGCGAGGCCGTCGCGGTGGTCGCCGCCGCGAGCGCGGCCGGCGCCGTGGAGGCGGTCCGGGAGGCCATCGAGCACCATCACCACCACGACCAGCCGCGGCAGCCCTACCAGCAGCAGTCGTACCAGCAGCAGTCGCCGCAGGACCGTGGGCGGTACCCGGACCAGGGCCACGGCCGCTGACCACCTCGTACGACGAACGGCCGGCCCCGGAAGGGACCGGCCGTTCTTCGTGTACTCCACCGGGAACCCGGTGGTGGATCAGCGAGCTGAGTGGTGACGGACAGCCGTCACCGCCCGATGACGCCACCCCTGGTACGCCACCGGACGTCGCCCCGATCCGGGACGACGCACGGACACCGGGTCAGCGAGCCTTCTTGGTGGCCCGCTTGCGCGGCGGGGTGAGCAGGTCCGCGATCGTGGCGATCGCGGACGGCACCAGCCGGTAGTAGGCCCAGACACCGCGCTTCTCCCGCTCCAGCAAGCCGGCCTCGGTGAGGATACGCAGGTGGTGGCTGACCGTCGGCTGCGAGAGGCCGAGGGGTGCGGTCAGGTCACAGACGCACGCCTCGCCCTCGGGGGCCGACTGGATCAGGCTGAGCAGCCGCAGCCGGGCGGGGTCGGCGAGGGCCTTGAGGACCCCCGCCAGCCGCTCGGCGTCGGCACGTTCGATCGGCTCGCCGGCAAGCGGCGAGATCTGAGGCATGGTCATTTCAGCCAACGCAGTTCCCACGTATTCCATCCTTCCACCAGCAGCATCGATCCGCCTGCATATCAGCAGATCCGAATCGGCAAATTTTTACGCCACGAGGCCGAGGTCAGCCAACGTGTAGGCCGCCCGATACGGGAGTCCGGCGGCTCGTACGGCGTCCCCGGCTCCTCGATCAACAATAACCGCCACACCCGCGATCTCCGCCCCGGCCTCACGAAGCGCCTCGACCGCGGTCAGCACACTGCCGCCCGTCGTCGAGGTGTCCTCCACCGCGAGTACCCGCCGCCCGGCCACCTCAGGCCCCTCGATCCGCCGCTGCAGACCGTGCGCCTTGCCGGCCTTACGAACCACGAAAGCGTCCAACGGTCGTTCCGTCTCCGCCGCGGCGTGCAGCATCGACACCGCGATCGGGTCGGCGCCGAGGGTCAGCCCGCCCACGGCGTCGTAATCCCAGTCAGCGGTCAACTCCCGCATCACCCGGCCGATCAGCGGCGCGGCCCGGTGATGGAGCGTGACGCGGCGCAGATCGACGTACCAGTCCGCTTCGCGCCCTGAGGAGAGCACCACCCGTCCATGGACCACAGCCAGGTCAGTGATGAATTTACGCAGGTCGTCGTGGTCCCCCATGACGGTAGAGGTTACTGCGCGAGTCTGTGCGCCGTCTGCGGGGCCCACCCGGGTCAGCCTCGCGGGCGACCGATGGCTGGCGATGGACGGCTACGCTGCGCGATCAGCCGCCGGTCCGCGGTCCGCGCCGTCCCCTCCGGAGCCCCAGCTCCGTCGATGCCGCCGGGGTCAGCCGTCGGCCGGGTCGATCCGCCCGCGCCGGTCCCGGTACGCCGCCCGCAGCAGCCGCCGTGGCGCGTACCGCAGGCCGGCGGCGGCCAGTTTGTACTTCCAGTCCGGGACGCTGACCGAGCGGCCTTTCCGCAGGTCACGCAGGGCCTCGGCGACCACATCGTCGGCCCGCAGCCACATCCAGCGCGGGGTGCCGGACATGTCGATGCCGTTGCGCTCGTGGTAGCCGGTGCGGGTGTAGCCGGGGCAGAGCGCCATCACCCGCACCCCGAACGGGCGCACCGACTGGTCCACCGATTCGCTGAAGCTGGTGACCCACGCCTTGCTGGCCGGGTACGTCGAACCGGGCATGACCGGCGCGAAACCCGCAACCGAAGAGACATTTATCACTGCCCCGTCGCGCCGCGCCGTCATCGGGCCGAGCGCGGCCTGGGTCAGCCGCAGCACCGCGTGCACGTTGAGCCGGAGCAGCCGCGCCTCGTCCTCGGCCGTCGACCGCAGGAACGGCTGGTTGAGGCTGACGCCGGCATTGTTGACCAGGAGCCGCACCGGGGCACCCGCGGTGAGCCGCCGCTCCACGGCCGCGCATCCGTCGTCGGTGGACAGGTCCGCCGAGATGGTCTCCACCTGCCGGCCGTGCCGTCCGGTCAGCTCGGTGGCGACCTCGGCGAGCCGGGCGGCGTCGCGGGCCACCAGCACCAGGTCCCAGCCCTCGGCGGCGAGCCGTCGGGCGAACGCCTCCCCGATGCCGGCGGTGGCACCCGTGATCAACGCCCACCGCTCGGTGGCCGGGGGTTCGACGGTCACGGGGGCCCTCCTCAGTGGGGCGGCGGCGGGTTCTGCGGCGACGGGGAGGGACCGTACGGGAGGGCGCTGGGCGGAACCGGGCCGCGCGGCGGGACCTGCGGGGGCGGACCGGACGGGATCGGCTGACGTCGACCGAACCAGGCGCTCGCCGCGGGCAGGGCCAGCAGCACGGCCACCACAAGGTAACCGAGGGCCTGGCCCACCGACAGTCCCGCGTTCACCGGGATCCACCACCCCGGGTACGCCTCGTCGAGCAGGCCGAGCAGTTCGGCGGTGGCCGGCTCGTCGCCGCCCAGCCGCAGCGGCGTGGTCCGCTGGCCGGCCAGCACGGCCAACGCGGAACAGCCGCAGAGCAGGCCCAGCCCGCAGACCACCCAGGCGCCCACCCGGGCGCCCCGACTCCCGGCCGCCACCCCGGCGGCCAGACCGACCAGCAGCAGCCCGACCAGGACGGTCACCACCGCCGAGCCGATCGTGGTGGCCTTCAGCAGGGTGACCACCCCGTCGACCTGGTCCGGGGTCGCGCCGGTGCCGGCCGCCGCCGACCGGAGGCGGTCCACCGTCCCGCCGAGGCCCAGCAGCGCCGCGACGGCGTACGCCCCGGCGGCGAGTGCCATCAGCACCAGCACCGCCGCCGCCAGGGTGACCGCGACGGGGCGGGGTGGCGGCGCCTGTTCCGGGTACGACACGACGATTCCCTCCGGTAGGCGTCGGCTTGCAACCTACTCGGAGGGAATCGTCGGCGTCGTCGCTACGCGCCCGTGGACGTTGCGGAGATCAGTCCGACCTGCCGCCGGAGGGCGACGGGTCCGAGCCCCCGGAGGACGACGGGCCGTCCGAACCCCCGGAGGCCGGCGGGTTCTCCGGTGCGCCGGCCGAGGGCGACGCGTCCGGAGCGGACGGACTCTGCCACTGCGACTGCGGGCCGGGAGCGGCCGGGTGGCCGGGCTGGCCCGGCTGCGGGTAGCCGGCCTGCGGGTAGCCGGGCGCGGGCGGGTAGCCGCTCTGCGGATAGCCGGGGGTGGCCGGGTAGCCGGCACCCGGGGGCGGCGGCTCCCAGGCCTGCTGCGGCTTGCGGAAGAACTCGTTCGACTTCGGCAGCGCCAAGAGGATCAGCGCGGCGATCAGGGCGAGCAGCCCGAGCACCCCGAGCAGCGTGGTGACCGGTCCGAACCAGGACGGCAGCGCGGCGTTCAGGCTGCGCTCGATCTCCTCACCCGTCGGGGCGTCCCCGCCGCCTCCACCGGTGGAACCACCGGCGGCACCCGTGGCTCCACTGATCAGGTTGCCGCCGACGCAGCAGACGAGGATGCCGCCGAGCACCCAGGTGGTGATCCGGGTGCCGTTGCGGCCCCGGTTGTTGAAGATCGACAAAACGACCAGCGCCAGCGCGAGGACGAACACGACCGCGGCGGCCAGGATGACGAAGGCGGCGGCGAAGGTGCCGACGTCCTCGGTGTTCGCCGCGGTCCCCGCGAAGGCGTCGTCGAACGCCTGACGGATCTTGCCACTGACGGCGATCGCCATGATCAGGGCGATCAGCTGGGTGATGGCGAAGAGAAGCAGCAGGTAGCTGGACGTGGTGACGGTGGACGGCCTGGCCCGGGCCGGGGTGCTCTGGGGATCGACCATGATTCTCCCTCCCTTGATCGAGCTCCACCGTATCGATTCCCGCCCACATCGGCTCGGCACGCGCCGGCCCTCAGTCCATCGGCCGGACCAGCCGCCGGTGTTCGGCGGTGACCACCGCGAGCAGGAACAGGTCCACCCCGAGCACGGCCACCGCGCCGAACTGGTTGACCGTGAAGTTGAAGATCTGCCCGAACAGCAGGTCGACCAGGAGGGCCAGTTTGAACAGCCGGAACGCGCCGAGCCGGTCCCGGCGCAGTCGCAGCGCCCCCCGGATGCTCAGCACGGCCGTGATCAGGGCGGCGACCGAGGTGCCGAGCACGGCCCCCCACTCCCGCTGCTGGTCCAGCTCGCCGGTCACGGTGTCGAGCAGCACGGCGGCCACGGTGAACACCGGCTCCACCACCAGGTACACCACCACCGGCCAGACCAGCCAGGGATGCCCGGTCAGCCAGGCGACCAGCCGCCGGGACGCGGCCGCCCACCGCTTCCAGAAGCGCACCGGCGGCGGCTCGCGCCGAGGCACCGCGTCGAGCAGCCGGACCACCGCCGCCTCGGTGACCGGCCCCGAACCCCGGACCAGCCGCAGCACCGTCGCCCGCCGCCGGTCGGTGAGCCCGCCGGGCACCCCGGCGAGGATCAGGTCCAGCGCGTTCGCGGTCCGCTCGTCCGGGTTCAGTCTGGTCCGGCCACGGACCGCCTGGGTGAGCACCACCAGCATCGCGAACGCACCGTAGATGATCCCGGCGGCCGGCGCGTAGAAGTAGTCGGTCCGGGTGCTGACGAACTTGCCCACCTCGTCGATGAAGAGCCCGAACCCGACGCCGCCCACGATCGCGCCGGCCATCCGGGGGCCGCCGCCGAGGAAGACCAGCGCGATGCCGAGACCGACGGTCATCAGCAGCCCGCCCCAGAGCACGTGCGCGATGTGCAGGCCGCCCCCGCCCAGCTGCGGATAGCCGGTTGCCTGCAGGTACGCCCGGACGGCCAGCACGGTGACCACCCCGGAGAGCACGAAGGCCTGGAGGTACGCCGCGGCATCCACCGCCCGGGTCGGCACCCGGCGGCGCAGCCAGCCGAGGCCCGGCCGGAGGCGGCGGAGGCGCGACGACCGGGACGGCATGCCACCGACGCTAGTGGCCACGCCACTCCGTCCGGGCGTACTCGGGCACCCTGGGCTGCGACGACGTGGCGGCGGGCAGGTCCGGGGCGGCGACGCGGACCCGGCGCGTTCAGCCCTGCGGGCGGACCGTCACCTCGGAGCGGTGCAGCCGCTCACCCCGGGCCACCTCCCAACCGGACTCCCCGTACGCCTCGAAGGCGAGCCGGGCCCCGTCCTGCGCCCGGTAGTCGTGGTAGCGGACGGTGCCGGTGGGGTCGAGACCGGTGGTGCCGGTGGCCGAGTAGCGGGCCTGGCCGGACTCCTCCCAGGAGTAGCGGCGGCCGGCGAAGTCGATGGTGGGGGCGCCCGGGGTGACGGTCGCGCCCGGTTCCGCGTCCCAGAGGACCAGTTCCAGGTCGGGGTCCTGCTCGACGGAGAGCCTGCGCCGGGCTCCATCCGGGTCGTCGAGCAGGTGCTCGACCCAGCTCCACGCCCCTTCGACCAGGTGCATCGAGCCACGGATCGCGTACGGAACCTGGCGGATCTCCACGACGTCGCCGGGCTTCAGGGTGCGCGGATCGCCCCACGGCGCGTCGGCGTCGGCGTCCCGGAACAGGTCGGGAGGCGCCAGCCGGGCCTGCTTCCTTCCGCGCCGAAGGACGAACACCGCGATCGCCAACCCGGCAACCCCGATCAGGCATCCCACCGCCGTCACCAGCAACGCCACCGACCCGTCCACCCGACCGCCTCCCACATGCGTCGGCGGAGACGGTAACAACCGCCCGCGCACCCGCCGACAGCGACGCGGTGTCGAGTGAGGGATCAGCTACCTGCCGTGGGCGCACCGGGCGGCGGCGGAGGCGGCCCGTCCTGCCCGGCCGGCGGCGGGACGGCGTGCGCGGCCGGGTCGGGGCAGATCATGTAACCGGGCGGCAACAGGTAGGGGGCGGGGGCGGGTGGTGCCACCGGCGGGCGCGGCGCGGCGGCGGACGCCGGCACGAACCAGCGGTGGACCGCCGGCAGCGCCAGCAGCACCACCGCGGCGAGGGTGAGGGTGAAGACCAGCATCGCGCCCAGCCCGCCGACGGCGAAGAAGACGTCCTCCGCCGGGTCGGGGCCGCTGCCGTAGAGGGTCTGGAGGAACTTCGACTCCTCCGCGGTGAACTCGGCGGGGACGCCCTCCTCCTCCCAGTCCTCCGCCGGCCCGCCCAGGGCGAAGAGGAACGGGAGCATCAGCCCGGCGAAGCAGCACTGGCCGAGCACCAGCAGCAGTTGGCAGCCGCCGGCCACGAAGACCACGATCCGGGCGGTGTTGCTGCCCCGGCGTACGCCCCGGGCGGTGGACCCGAGCAGGGCCGCGAGGAGCAGCAGGGGCACCCCGATCACGCAGGACATCACGATGTTGCCGAGCCGCTCGCTGTCGACCTCGGCCGGATCGGCCTCCGGCACCAGCCGCGCCGCGCGGTCGATCGCACCGTTCCAGTCGACCGCCTGCCACACCACCACGCCGATCAGCACCAGCAGGAGCACGGTGGTGGCGAGCTGGAGCCAGAAGGCCACGGTGACCAGGGTGGGGCGGGGTGGGCGGGGCGTCGGCGCGACGGCGTCCTGCGTCATGGCGGGGAACCTACGCGATGGGTGCCCCGTCCCGTTGTCCCGTCGCGGGTCGCCGGATCACGATCGACCGGAGAGCCGGTCGCCGGCGTACTCGCCCAGCGTGGCGGTGCCCATCACGCAGCCGGTGAAGGTGGTGAACTCGCCCCGGTCGTCGCGCAGCGCCGTCCAGGCGCCCCGGGCGGCCTCCGGGTCGATCCGTTCCAGCAGGGTGGCCGCGTACGCGCGACCGGCCGGGGAGGCGTGCTCCAGCAGCCAGTCGACCTTCTTCCGGGCCTCGTCCGGGTGTTCGTCGAGCGCCCGCTCGACCTGCCGGTACGCCTCCGTCACCGGCAGCACCTGAGACGCGATTCCCACTCCGCCGAACGCCAGGGTGTCCGCCCTCGCGAGCTCCCTGACCGCCGCGTCCAACTCCCGGTCCCGCTTCCCCATCCCGAACATGTCCTCATCCTTTCCCCCGCCGCCGGCCGCCACCCTGTCGATCAAGAGGTTTGCGTCGCCGAGGACGGGAGCGGAGGACGAAAACTTCTTGATCACCGCGCGGGGTGAGGCGGCCAGAGGGGTGGGGTGGGGTGGGGTGGGGTGGGGTGGGGTCCGCTGGGGGCGGGCCCCACCCCGGGTCGGTCAGGCGGCGGTGACGGAGAGGGCGTCCTTGCTGTCGGAGAGGTCGACCTTCACCGTGTCGCCGTCGCGGATCGCGCCGCCGAGCAGGGCGCGGGCCAGCTGGTCGCCGATCGCGGTCTGGACCAGCCGGCGCAGCGGGCGGGCGCCGTAGATCGGGTCGTAGCCGTGCTCGGCGAGCCAGCCTCGGGCGGGCTCGGTGATGTCCAGCGCCAACCGGCGGTCGGCGAGACGGTTTCGCATCCGCGTCAACTGGATGTCGACGATGGAGCGCAGGTCCTCGCCGCGCAGCGCGGCGAAGACCACGATGTCGTCCAGGCGGTTGAGGAACTCCGGCTTGAAGTGCGACCGGACCACCGCGAGGACGCCCTCCCGGCGCTGCTCCTCGCCGAGCGTCAGGTCGCCGATCACCGACGACCCGAGGTTCGAGGTGAGGATCAGGATCGCGTTGCGGAAGTCCACGGTACGGCCCTGGCCGTCGGTGAGCCGGCCGTCGTCGAGCACCTGGAGCAGCACGTCGAAGACGTCCGGGTGGGCCTTCTCCACCTCGTCCAGCAGGATCACCGAGTACGGCCGGCGGCGCACCGCCTCGGTCAGCTGGCCGCCCTCCTCGTAGCCGACGTACCCGGGTGGGGCGCCGACCAGTCGGGCCACGGAGTGCTTCTCGCCGTACTCGCTCATGTCGATGCGGACCATGGCCCGCTCGTCGTCGAAGAGGAACTCGGCGAGCGCCTTGGCCAGCTCGGTCTTGCCGACGCCGGTCGGCCCGAGGAAGAGGAAGCTGCCGGTCGGCCGGTCCGGGTCGGCGACCCCGGCCCGGGCGCGGCGGACCGCGTCCGAGACCGCGCCGACCGCCTCGGTCTGGCCGACCACCCGGGAGCCAAGCGACTCCTCCATCCGGAGCAGCTTCGTCGTCTCGCCCTCGAGCAGCCGGCCGGCGGGGATGCCGGTCCAGGAGGCGACCACGGCGGCGATGTCGTCCGCGCCGACCTCCTCCTTGAGCATCGCGCCGTCGGCCTGGAGCCGGGCCAGCTCCTCCTCGGCCTGCCTCAGCTCGACCTTGAGCGCGGGGATGCGGCCGTAGCGCAGCTCGGCGGCGCGTTCCAGCTCGCCGTCGCGCTCGGCCCGCTCGGCCTCGCCGCCGAGGCGCTCCAGCTCCTCCTTGGCGGTGGAGAGCTTGGTGATGTGGCTCTTCTCCGTGTGCCAGCGCTCCGACAGCGCGGTGAGCTGCTCACGCTTGTCGGCCAGCTCCTTGCGCAGCCGTTCCAGCCGCTCGGCGGAGGCGGCGTCCGGCTCCTTGGCCAGCGCCATCTCCTCGATCTCCAGCCGGCGCACGGCCCGCTCGATCTCGTCCACCTCGACCGGCCGGGAGTCGATCTCCATCCGCAGCCGGGAGGCCGACTCGTCGACCAGGTCGATCGCCTTGTCGGGGAGGAACCGGTCGGTGATGTAGCGGTCGGAGAGGGTGGCGGCGGCGACCAGCGCGGCGTCGGTGATCCGTACGCCGTGGTGCACCTCGTAGCGCTCCTTGAGGCCGCGCAGGATGCCGATGGTGTCCTCGATGGTCGGCTCGCCGACCAGCACCGGCTGGAAGCGCCGCTCCAGCGCCGGGTCCTTCTCGATGTGCTCGCGGTACTCGTCGAGGGTGGTCGCGCCGACCATCCGCAGCTCGCCGCGGGCCAGCATCGGCTTGAGCATGTTGCCGGCGTCCATCGAGCCCTCGCCCTTGCCGGCGCCGACCACGGTGTGCAGCTCGTCGAGGAAGGTGATGACCTGCCCGTTGGAGTTCTTGATCTCCTCCAGGACGGACTTCAGCCGCTCCTCGAACTGGCCGCGGTACTGCGCGCCGGCGACCATCGCGCCGAGGTCGAGCGAGACCAGCTTCTTGTCCCGCAGCGACTCCGGCACGTCCCCGGCGACGATCCGCTGGGCCAGGCCCTCGACGATCGCGGTCTTGCCGACGCCCGGCTCGCCGATCAGCACCGGGTTGTTCTTGGTACGCCGGGAGAGCACCTGGATCACCCGGCGGATCTCCGAGTCCCGGCCGATGACCGGGTCGATCTTGCCGTCCCGGGCGCTGGCGGTCAGGTCGACGCCGTACTTCGCCAGCGCCTGGTAGGTCTGCTCCGGGTCTGCGGTGGTGACCCGGCGGTCCCCGCCCCGGACGGTCGGGAAGGCCGCGACCAGGTTCTCCTCGGTGGCGCCGGCCGACCGGAGCGCGCCGGAGACGGCGCCGCCGACCCGGGCCAGACCGGCGAGCAGGTGCTCGGTGGAGGTGTACTCGTCGCCCAACGGCCGGGCGATCTGCTCGGCGGCGCCGATGGCGTTGACGAACTCCCGGGCCAGGGTGGGCTCGGCGATGCTGGAGCCGCGCGCCGCGGGCAGCGCGTCGATCGAGCGCTGGGCGGTCCGACGCAGCTCCGCCGGGTCGGCCCCGGCGGCGCGGAGCAGGCCGGCGGCGGTCGAGCCGTCGGTGTCCAGCAGTGCCAGCAGCAGGTGCCAGGGCTCCACGGTGGCGTGGCCGCGCTGGTTCGCCAGCGCGACGGCACCGGTGATGGTCTCGCGGCTTTTGGTGGTGAGGCGTTCCGTGTTCATGGGCTCCCCCGGATCGGCGTGTCCATCAGTAGGGACACAACCAGAGTTGAGCGTATTCCGCTCAACTCTAGCGCTGTGGCACGGGTCACTCGCAGGTCGCTCAGCCGTCCTGCACCACCACCCGCACCCAGCGTCGGTCGGTCCCGCCGCCCGCGCCCAGCAGGACGTCCTGTGGCCCTCGGGCGACGACCGTCCCGTCGGGCAGCACGCTCAGGTGGTGCTCCGGTCCGACCGGCCAGCCGAGCCGCTCGTACCGGCCGTCGACCAGCAGGCCGGGGCCTTCCGGCCCGTTCACCGCCACCCGCCCCGCACCGAGCGGGGCCACCGAACCCACCCGGTCCGGACGCTGCGGCGCGGTCACCGGCACCCAGCCGTCCCGGTGCCGCCAGAGCGCCGGGAGGCCCGTCCGGTCGGGGCGCTCGCCGACCAGCCACAGCTCGCCGTCCGGGGCCGTCCGCACCCGGACCACGATCACCTCGCCGCCGGGCGAGGGCAGCGGCCCGGCCCGCCAGCTCCGACCCCCATCCGACGAGACCGCCGCGTACGGCCACCCGTCGTCGTCCACGCCCGCCGCCGCCAGCAGGCCGCCCCCCTCGCCGACCGTGTCCACCCTCGGGACCGAGGGCTGCGCGGCGAGGGCGACCAACCGCCGACCGTCCCACCGGGCCACCCGGCCGGTGGCCTCGTCGACCTGGAACCGGCCCTGCGCGACCCGCCACACCGCCGGCTCCCCAGCGGTACGCGGGAAGCTGGCCCCGCCGTCGGTGGAGGTGTACCAGCCCTCCCGGTCCACCCGGATCGCCGCCATCCCCGGCGCGGTGTGGAGCTGCTGGTCCCAGGCCAGGGGTCGGGGGTGGCGCACCCGCGACCAGGAGCGTCCCCCGTCCAGGGTGGTGTAGAGCACCGCCGGGCAGTTCCGGGCCGGCGGGCGGCTGCCGCAGCTGCCGAAGAGCGCCCAGCCGTGGTCCGGGTCGGTGAACTCGACGTACGGGCGGTCGTACCGGCCGGCGATGGCGAGCGCGGCCCGGCGTACCTCGACGCCGTCGGCTTCCGGCGACGGCGCGGGCGCGGTGCCGACCGGCCGGGGCGGCGCGGACGTCCGGGCCGGCGGTTCCCGGCGGACGTCGCCGATCGCCGAACAGGCGGCGAGCACCGGCACGAGCGACAGGGCGGTCAGCGACCGCGGGGCTCGACCGATCATGCCGGCCTCCTCGACGGGGTAGCCTTGCCCGGGTGCGAGTACGTGTCGAACAGACTGCCCTACCGGGAATCGGCATGCGTCACGATCTGGTGACGGAATCCGGCCGCCGGCTAGGCGTGGTATCCCACCGCAACGGCCGCCGTGACCTCGTCCTGTTCGACCCGGACGATCCCGACTCCTGCCAGGCGGACATCCCGCTGACCGACGACGAGGCGGAGGCGCTCGCCGACATCCTCGGCGCGTCGCTGATGCTCGGCCAGCTCTCCGGCCTGCGCGAGCAGGCGGCCGGGCTGCTCACCGAGCAGATCGCCATCCCGGCGGGGTCGAAGTACGTCAACAAGCGGCTGGGCGACACCAAGGCACGTACCCGCACCGGCGCCTCCATCGTGGCGGTGCTGCGCGACGGCGAGGTCAACGTCTCGCCCGATCCCACCTTCCGCTTCGCGGCCGGTGACGTGGTGGTCGTGGTCGGTACCCGCAAGGGGCTCGACGGCGTTACCGCCATCCTCGCCGACAGTGACCCGGACGGCTGAGGCGGATGCACGAAACCACCACCCTGCTCGTCGAGGTCGGCGCGCTGCTGCTGCTCCTCGGTCTGCTCGGCCGGCTCAGCCGGCGGTTCGGGGTCTCCCCGATCCCCCTCTACCTGCTCGCCGGGCTCGGCTTCGGCCACGGCGGCCTGCTGCCGCTCAACGCCAGCGAGGACTTCTTCGCCGTGGGCGCCGAGATCGGCGTCATCCTGCTGCTGGTCATGCTCGGCTTGGAGTACAGCGCCAACGAACTGGTCGGCAACCTCCGCGCGGCGGCCCCCGCCGGCCTGATCGACGCGCTGCTCAACGCGCTGCCGGGCTTCGCGTTCGCGCTACTGCTCGGCTGGGGCTGGATCGCCGCCGTGGTGCTCGGCGGCATCACCTGGATCTCCTCCTCCGGCGTGATCGCCAAGGTGCTCAACGACCTGGGCCGGGTCGGTAACCGGGAGACCCCGGTGGTCCTCTCCGTGCTGGTCATCGAGGACCTGGCCATGGCGCTCTACCTGCCGCTGGTCACCGCGCTGCTGGCCGGCGTCGGCTTGGCCAAGGGCGGCATCGCCCTCGGCATCGCGGTGCTCACCGTGGTCGTCGTGCTGGTGGTCGCCATCCGGTACGGCCACCTGATCTCCTCGGCGCTCTCGGCCAAGGACCCGGAGGCGCTGCTGCTCGGGGTGCTCGGCCTGACCCTGCTGGTCGCCGGCGTGGCGGCGAAGCTCCAGGTCTCCGCCGCGGTCGGCGCGTTCCTGGTCGGCATCGCGCTCTCCGGGCCGGTGGCGCACCACGCGACCGAACTGCTCTCCCCGTTGCGGGACCTCTTCGCGGCGGTGTTCTTCGTCTTCTTCGGCCTGGTCACCGACCCTCGGGACATGCCCCCGGTGCTGCTGCCGGCGCTGGCGCTGGCCGTGGTCACCATGGGGACGAAGCTGCTCACCGGCTACCTGGCGGCCCGCCGGGCGGGCATCGCCGAGCCCGGTCGCTGGCGGGCCGGCTTCGCGCTGACGCCACGCGGTGAGTTCTCCATCGTCATCGCCGGCCTGGCGGTCGCCGCCGGCACGGTGGAGCCCCGGCTGGCGGCGCTCGCCACGGCGTACGTGCTGATCACCGTGGTGACCGGGCCGATGCTGGCCCGGCTGCCCGACATGCCCTGGTTCAAGGCCTGGCTCCGTCGGCGGGCCGCGGTCCGCCGACCCCAGCCGCTGCCCGCGACGGACTGACCCCGCCCGGCCGGATCGACCGTACGGCCGATCCGGCCGGACCCGGCCGTCACCGAATTGCTCCCGACAGGCCCTTCCGCCGGCCCGCCGGCACGCGCTACCGTGGCGCCCCGACAGGCCAGGGCTCCGCGGGTGGTCGGTGTCCGCCCCGCGGGCGCGAGCGGAAGGTTGCCGGTGAGCGTGCAGGAGTCGACGTTCCACGGCTTCGCCAACCCCGTCGATCCGTCGCCGACGGAGTTGCGGGCCTGGGCATATCAGCCCGATTCGGTGCCACTGTCCTCGATGCCGCCGGACTGGGACCTGCTGGTCGCCGGCGACCATCTGGTGCTGACCCTGTTCGACCTGGCCATGGACCCGGCCTGCCCGGCCCGCCGGTTCGCCCAGCACTGCCTCTACATCTACGCGGCCGACGGCATCCGGACGAACTTCCGGGCCCACCCGAAGCGCCGCTTCCGCAAGCTGGTCGAGCAGGCCGAGCGGGACGGCGACGAGCCGATGCGCACCTGGGCGCACAACAGCCGGGTGCTGCTGGCCCGGCCGGACCTCTTCGTCTACCGGGACTGGTGCGAGGGCGGTCTGGTGCGGGAGAACCGCCGGATCGGCTGAGCGCCGCCGGTCGGGGTCGGCGTCCGGTCAGCCCGCCCCGATGCCACCCACGGCGACGTCGACGGCGCGGCGCAGCTGCGTGAGGATGCGGTGGGGATCGCCGGCGAGCAGTTCGTCGACCTGCTCCGGCGCCTCCATCAGCGAGACCATCGCGCTCACCACCGCGCCGACCAGCGCGCCCACCACGGCGGCGGCCTCGACCCGGTCCAGCCGGTCGGGGAACGCCGCGTGCAGCCGGTCGGCCAGCCGCTGCTGAGCGGAGAGCAGCCGGCGCAGCGCCATCCCCTGCACGGCCGGCACCGAGAAGACCATGCGCAGCCGGAGCGGAACCGCGCGGTCGAAGACCTGCCCGAACTGCTCGGCACGATCGAAGACCGCGCCCATCGCCCGGACCAGGACGTCGGCGGGCGAGTCGTCGGGGCCCCGCTGGTCGATGACGGCGAAGGCCAGCGCCAGCCGCTCCTCGGTGTCGGCGAAGAGGAGCTCCTCCTTGCTCGGGAAGTAGCTGAAGAAGGTGCGGGCGGAGACGTCCGCGCCGGCCGCGATGTCGGCGATCGTCGTCTCGTCGTACCCGCGCTCCTCGAACAGCGCGAGGGCGGCGGTTATCAGCGCCTGCCGGGTGCGTTCCTTCTTGCGCTCACGCAGCCCGGGGCCGGTCGTCATGCCGCCAGATTACTGCACCGGACGCTTACCTTCATTCGTTGCAATTTTGCAATCACTGTGGTTTTCTGCCTCCATGGAACGCATCCTGGAACGCCTGGGGCGGATGACCGCCGCCCACCCGTGGCGGACCCTCACCACCTGGCTGCTCGCCGCGGTCGCCCTGCTCGCCGTGGGCCAGGCGACCGGCGGCACCTTCGTCGACAACTTCCGGATCCCCGGCGCCGAGTCGCAGCAGGCCGCCGACCTGGCCCGCGCGGCGTTCCCCGTGTACGGCTCGGCCAGCGCCGAGGTGGTCTGGCACAGCCCCGGGGGTGACCTGCGCACGCCGGACCGGCGGGCCGCCGTCACGGCGATGATCGAGGCGGTCCGCCACCAGCCCCACGTCACCTCGGTGGAGGACCCGCTCGCCGGCGCCGGGGTGGTCAGCCCCGACGGACGCACCGCCGTCGGCACCGTCCGGTACGGCCGCGAGGCCGGCGACCTCGGGCCCGAGGCGTACCGGCGGCTGGAGGCGGCCGCCGCCCCGGCCCGCGCCCAGGGTGTGCAGGTCAGCTTCCGGGGGCTCGTGGTCGACGTGGCGTTCGAGCCGGAGACCGGACCCGCCGAGGCGGTCGGTCTGGGCGTCGCGCTGCTGGTGCTGCTGATCGCGTTCGGTTCGGTGGTGGCCGCCGGGCTGCCGGTGCTGGTGGCGCTCGCCGGGCTGGTCGTCGGCACCGCGCTGGTCCTGATCACCGGCACCCTGGTGGAGATCCCCGGTGCCGCGCCGATCGTCGCGGTGATGCTCGGCCTCGGCGCGGGCATCGACTACGCGCTCTTCGTGGTCACCCGGTTCCGCGCCGAACTCACCGAGGGGCACTCGCCCGTCGCCGCCGCCGGACGGGCGGTGGCCACGGCCGGGCACGCCGTCCTCTTCGCCGGGGCGACCGTCGTCGTCGCCATCCTCGGGTTGCTCTTCACCGGCATCCCGTTCGTCGGCGCGATGGGCGTCGCCGCCGCGCTCACCGTCACCGCGACGATGCTCGCCGCCCTCACCCTCCTCCCCGCCCTCCTCGGCCTGCTGGGCGGCGGCGTCAACCGCTGGCGTCTCCCCGACCGCGCCTCGGTCCCGGTGCTCCGCAGGTTCGCGCCGGGACCCGGCCGGCCTGCCGACGGGAACTCCCCGGTCACCACCGGCGGATGGTGGGTGCGCTGGGGGTGGCGGCTGGACCGGCGGCGGGCGGCGTACGCGCTGGCGGCCACGGTGGTGCTGCTGGGACTGTCGGCGCCGTTGCTCGGCCTCCGGCTCGGCACGCCGGACGACGGCAACCAGCCCCGGCACTGGCCGCAGCGGCAGGCGTACGACACCGTCGGGAGGGAGCTCGGGCCGGGCTGGAACGCCCCGCTGGTGCTGGCCGTGCACCACCCCGGCGGCGCGCCGGCCGACGCCGCCCTCACCCGGCTGGCCGGGGCGCTCGCCGCCGACCCCGAGGTGGCCCTGGCCACCCCACCGACCCGCAGCCCGGACGGCAGGCTCGCGCTGCTCACCGTGGTGCCCCGGCACGCGCCACAGGACCAGCAGGTGAGCGACCTGGTGCACCGGATCCGGCGTACCGTCGGGCCGGCGGCGCTCGCTCCGGACGGGGCACGGGTGGCGGTCGGCGGACAGACCGCGTACATGATCGACATGGCCGACGCGGTCGCCCGCCGGCTGCCCTGGGTGGTCCTCGGCGTGGTGCTGGCGGCCGGGCTGCTGCTGGTGGCGATGTTCCGGGCACCGCTGATCGCGCTGAAGGCCGCCCTGATGGCGCTGCTCTCCATCGGTGCCGCGTACGGCGTGCTGGTGGCCGTCTTCCAGTGGGGCTGGGGCCTCTCGCTGCTCGGCGTCGACCAGCCGGTGCCGATCATGTCCGTGGTGCCGATGCTGCTCTTCGCGATCCTCTTCGGACTCTCCATGGACTACGAGGTGTTCCTGCTCTCCGCCGTACGGGAGGAGTACCGGCGCAGTGGCGACCCGCGCCGGGCGGTGGTGGCGGGCCTGGCCGGCACCGGCCGCGTGATCACCGCCGCGGCCACGATCATGGCGGTGGTCTTCGTCAGCTTCGCCGCCATCGACGACACCCTGGTCAAGATGATCGGGATCGGGCTGGCCACGGCGGTGCTGGTCGACGCCACGGTGATCCGGGTGGTGCTGGCGCCGGCGCTGCTCGGCCTGCTCGGCCACCGCGCCTGGTGGCCGCTGCGGCGGCCGTCCACCGCACCGGCCGGACCCGCCCGCTGACCCGGCCGGCCACGGCACCGCCCGCGCCCGGGACGACCGAACCCGCCCGCCGACCGGTGCGGCCCGGACGCGACGAACGGGCCGGGACCCCCCGTGGGTCCCGGCCCGCACGTGGACGGGATCGTCAGCGTTCCGGCCCGTCCTGCTTCCGCTGCCTGGCTTCTCTCCGCCCCTGGTCGACGCCGTGGTCGACCTGGTCGGCGAACCGGCCATTCTTGATCTTGTCGGTGAACCCGCCCGCGGTGATCCGGTCGAACTTCTTCCGGACGCTCTCCGCCACCCGGCTGAGTCGGTCCTCCGTCTGCTGGGACACGTTCTTCGCCGAATCCGCCATGTGGTACCCCCCGCCGGTCCGGAGTCCGAATTAAGCTGGTTGGACCTGATTCACAGGCTATCGGATCCGGCCCGGCCACGCCGGGATTCCGCGAACCGCGGACCGGGCCGGTCGATTGGCACCACAGCGCACGGGTCGGAGGCGACCCGCACGGTCAGCGGTCGGTCCGACGCGGACGCCAGACGACCAGCGCGGTCGAGGTGCGGTTGGTCGGCACGAGATCACCACGGGGGAAGCCGCCGAGCGACTCCAGCTCGGCGATCCGCCGGTACGCGGCGTCCAACTCGGCCTCCAGCCGGGCGACCCGCTGCTGCGCCTGCTCCAGCAGCCGTTCCAGGCCGATGATCCGCTTGACCCCGGCCAGGTTGATGCCGTCGTCCTGGCTGAGCCGCTGCACCTCGCGCAGCAGCACCACGTCGCGCACGCTGTAGCGACGCCCGCCACCGGCCGCCCGGCCGGCCTGCACCAGGCCGAGCCGGTCGTACTGCCGCAGGGTCTGCGGGTGCATCCCCGCCATCCGCGCCGCGACCGAGATCATCAGCACCTTGGCCTCGTAGGCAGGATCACCCGAACCGACGAACCCGTCCGACACCCCACTCACCTCCGCACCCGATCAACCGGTCAACCGACCCGACGCACCCGCGCGTCGAGATGCTCCCGTCCGGCCGGCGGGGTCGACCGGGCGAACGACTCCAGCGCCGCCCGGGCCTCGTCCGACACCGTCGCCGGCACCACCACGTCCAGCGTCACCAGCAGGTCACCGGCCTGACCGTCGCGCCGGACCACGCCCTTGCCCCGCGCCCGCAGCACCCGCCCGGACGGCGTGCCCGGCGGCACCCGCAGGGTCACCGCGCCGTCGAGCGTCGGCACCCGCAGATCGGTGCCGAGCACCGCCTCGGAGAAGGTGATCGGCACGGTCAGGGTGAGGTCGTCCCCGGTACGCCCGAACAGGTCGTCCGGACGGACCTTCACCTGCACGAACAGGTCGCCGGGCGGCCCGCCGCGCTCGCCCACCTCACCGCGCCCGGCCAGCCGGATGCGCTGGCCGTCGGCCACCCCGGCGGGGAAGCGGACGTTCAGCGTGCGGGTCTTGGTCACCCCGCCGGTGCCCTGGCACTCCGGGCACTTCTCCTCGACGACCGTGCCCACGCCCTGACAGTTGCGGCACGGCTCGGAGAAGCTGAACGACCCCTGGTTGCGGGTGGTCACCCCGGCGCCCTGGCAGACCGGGCAGGTCTTCGGCTGGGTGCCGGGCTTCGCGCCGTTGCCGTGGCAGGTGTCGCAGACCCCGGGCGCGCGCAGCGACAGCGGGAGGGTCACGCCGCGCACCGCATCCTGGAAGTCGAGCGCGACCTCCGTCTCCACGTCCCGGCCCCGGGCTGGTCCACGCGGACGCGCCGGGCCACCGGCTCCGCCGCCGGAGAAGATCGAGCTGAACAGGTCGGTGAAGCCGCCTCCGCCGAACCGGGCGTCACCCCCACCGGCGCCACCGAACAGGTCGGACACGTCGAAGGGCACCCCGCCGGGCTGCCCGGCGCCCCGGGCGTTGCGCCGGAACGCACCCGAGCCGAACAGCGAGCGCATCTCGTCGTACTCGCGGCGCTTGGCCTCGTCACCGAGCACCGCGTACGCCTCGGAGACGATCTTGAACCGCTCCTCGGCCTTCGGGTCACCCGGATTGTGGTCCGGGTGCGACTCCCGGGCCAACTTCCGGTACGCCTTCTTGATCTCGTCCGAGGAGGCGGACTTCTGCACGCCGAGCGCGGCGTAGTAGTCCTTCTCGAGCCAGTCCTTGGAACTCACCGGTCCACCCCCTTCCGAGTGATGTGGCCCGGTCGCCCCGCCCGCCGGGTGACGGCGGGCGGGGCGACCGGATGGTCGAGCACTATTCCGGGTCGGCGACCGCGACCAGCGCGGGCCGCAGCAGCCGCTCACCGAGCAGGTAGCCCCGGCGCATCACCTGCACGCAGGTCGGCTCGGTCACGTCCGGCGAGGTCTGGTGCGCGACCGCCTCGTGCCGGGTCGGGTCGAACGGGTCGCCCTGCTCGCCGAAGGGGGTGAGCCCGAACTTGCCCAGCGCCGTGGTGAGCTGATCGGCGACGGTGCCGAACGGCCCCACCAGGTCACCGTGCTCGCGGGCCCGGTCCAGGTCGTCCAGGATCGGCAGCAGCGCGGCGAGCACCGAGCCGGTCGCCTGCTCCTGGACCACGCCCCGGTCCCGGTCCACCCGCTTGCGGTAGTTGGCGTACTCCGCCGACACCCGTTGCAGGTCCCGGGTCCGCTCGTCGAGCTCGGCCCGGAGCGCCTCCAGCTCGGCCCCGAGGGGCGAGCCGGTCGCGCCGCCGTCGACCGGCGCGGGAGCGTCCACCACCGGCGGGCCGGCCGGGACCGGACCGCCGACCGAGGTGGCCTCGATCTCGATCTCGTCGACCACGACCTCGGCCTCCTCGACCAGGCCCTCGGCCGGGACGTCCGCCCCGGCGTCGGCGGCGGCCGCCGCTTCCTCGCTCTTTCCGATCTTGCGGTTGTTGCGGATGACGACCCGCGGCCCGTCGCCGGCGGCCGGCTCCTCGGGCGCGGAGCCACCCGGCGCAGACCCGGTGGCGGCCGGGTCGGCGGCTCGTGGCTTCTGCGTCATGCGACTACCTCGATTTCTCTGCCGTGGTTCCGTGGCCGGGACAGGTCACTTCTTGTCCTCGTCCACGATCTCCGCGTCGACCACGTCGTCGGCGCCGCCGGCCTGCTGACCGCCGGTGGCACCGGCGCCCGGGCCGGCCGCGCCCGGCTGCTCACCCTGCTCGCCCTGAGCCGAGTAGAGCAGCGAACCGGCCTGCTGGGAGACCTGGGCAAGCCGCTCGTGGGCCGCCTTGATCTTCTCGATGTCCTGGCCGCCGAGCGCGCCACGCAGCTCACCGAGGGCCTCGTTGAGCTGCTCGCGGTTCTCGGCGGGCAGCTTGTCACCGCTCTCGGCGAGGAACTTCTCGGTCTGCCACTGGAGCGCCTCGGCGACGTTGCGGGTCTCGGCCTCCTCGCGGCGACGCTTGTCGTCCTCCGCGTGCTCCTCGGCGTCCCGGCGCATCCGCTCGATGTCGTCCTTCGGCAGCGAGGAGCCGCCGGTGATCGTCATCTTCTGTTCCTTGCCGGTGCCGAGGTCCTTGGCGTGGACGTTGACGATGCCGTTGGCGTCGATGTCGAAGGCGACCTCGATCTGCGGGACGCCGCGCGGCGCCGGCGGGAGGCCGGTCAGCTCGAAGGTGCCGAGCTTCTTGTTGTAGGCGGCGATCTCCCGCTCGCCCTGGAAGACCTGGATCAGCACCGACGGCTGGTTGTCGTCCGCCGTGGTGAAGACCTCGGAGCGCTTGGTCGGGATGGTGGTGTTGCGCTCGATCAGCTTGGTGAAGATGCCGCCCTTGGTCTCGATGCCCAGGCTCAGCGGGGTCACGTCGAGCAGCAGGACGTCCTTGACCTCACCCTTGAGCACACCGGCCTGCAGGGCGGCGCCGACGGCGACGACCTCGTCCGGGTTGACGCCCTTGTTCGGGTCGCGGCCGGTGAGCTGCTTGACCAGGTCGGTCACGGCCGGCATCCGGGTCGAACCGCCGACCAGGATCACGTGCTCGACGTCGGAGATCTTGATCCCGGCGTCCTTGACGGCCTGCTCGAACGGGCCCTTGCAGCGGTCCAGCAGGTCCTGCGTCATCCGCTGGAACTCGGCCCGGCTGAGCGTCACGTCCAGGTGCAGCGGGCCCGCCGCGCCGGCGGTGATGTACGGCAGGTTGATGTTGGTGGTGGTCGCGGCGGAGAGCTCGATCTTGGCCTTCTCGGCGGCCTCACGGAGCCGCTGGAGGGCCATCTTGTCCTGGCCGAGGTCGATGCCGTGCTCGCCCCGGAAGGTCTTCACCAGGTGGTCGATGATGCGCTGGTCCCAGTCGTCACCACCGAGGTGGTTGTCACCGCTGGTGGACTTGACCTCGATGACGCCCTCGGCCAGCTCCAGCAGCGACACGTCGAAGGTGCCGCCACCGAGGTCGAAGACGAGGACGGTCTGCTCCTTGGAGCCCTTGTCCAGCCCGTACGCCAGGGCGGCCGCGGTCGGCTCGTTGACGATCCGCAGCACGTTGAAGCCTGCGATCTCGCCGGCCTCCTTGGTGGCCTGGCGCTGACCGTCGTTGAAGTAGGCCGGAACGGTGATCACCGCGTCGGTGATCTGCTCGCCCAGGTACGCCTCGGCGTCCCGCTTGAGCTTCATCAGCGTCCGCGCCGAGATCTCCTGCGGGGTGTACTTCTTGCCGTCGATGTCGACGGACCAGTTGGTGCCGATCTCCCGCTTGACCGAGCGGATCGTCCGGTCCGGGTTGGTCACCGCCTGGCGCTTGGCGACCTCACCGACGAGCACCTCGCCGTTGCGGGCGAACGCGACGATCGACGGGGTCGTCCGCGAGCCCTCAGCGTTGGCGATGACGGTGGGCTCACCGCCCTCGAGAACGCTGACGCAGGAGTTCGTCGTGCCGAGGTCGATACCGACCGCACGTGCCATCTTCGCTTCCTCGCTTCGTTACATTGAGCAGGTCACAGGGCCTGCCCGGCGGGCCGCCCGCAGCGACCGCACCATAAGTTGAGTGAACGTGACTCAATAGTGCCACGCCCCCGGCAAACCGCAAATTCGGGTTGAGCCGACCCGACGCAACCCGACCGTTATTACCGTCCGGTTGTCTTCCCTTGCATCGGTCGGGCACGCTTTAGCGGTGACGACGAAAGGCGATCCCGCCACCCGGTCCGGCGCGCCCCCCGTCGCCGCCCGCACCGGGTCGTCCGACGCCGGCGAAGAGCCCGCCGGCACCGCCGCGGACGGCCTCCCCGCCGCGCTGACCGGCCTGCGGGCCGCGATCGGCGCGGCCCGGTTCCCGCTCGCCCTACCCTCGGCCGAGCCGGCCCGACGCACCGCCGCCGCGCTCACCGACCAGCTCGACGACTACCTGCTGCCCCGGCTCGCCCGGCTCGACGCGCCTCTGCTGGTGGTGGTCGGCGGCTCCACCGGCGCCGGCAAGTCGACCCTGGTCAACAGCCTGGTCCAGGCCCGGGTCAGCGCCGCCGGGGTGCTCCGCCCGACCACCCGCTCACCGGTGCTGGTCTGCAACCCCGCCGACGCCGCCTGGTTCCGCCAGGGCGACCTGCTGCCCGGGCTCACCCGCACCAGCGAGCCGAGCGAGGACCCGCGCGCCCTCCAACTGGTCACCGCGCCCGCGCTCCCGCCCGGGCTGGCCTTCCTGGACGCGCCCGACATCGACTCGGTGGTCGACGCCAACCGGGCCCTGGCCGGCCAGCTGCTCGCCGCCGCCGACCTCTGGCTCTTCGTCACCACCGCCGCCCGGTACGCCGACGCCGTCCCGTGGGAGCTGCTCCGCAGCGCCCGGTCGCGGGGCGCCGCCATCGCCATGGTGCTCGACCGGGTGCCGCCGGAGGCCGCCGACGAGATCGCCGCCCACCTCTCGGAGATGCTCGCCGCGCAGGACCTCGGCGCCGCTCCGCTCTTCGTCCTCCCCGAGACCTGGGTCGACGGGCAGGGTCTGCTGCCCGACAAGGTCACCGCGCCACTGAGCGCCTGGTTCGCCCGGCTCGCCGCGGACGCCGAGGCCCGGGCCGCCGTGGTGCGGCAGACCCTCGACGGCGCGCTCGCCTCGCTGCACCCCACGGTGGAGGCGCTGGCCGAGGCCGCCGACGAGCAGGTCACCGCCGCCGAGGCGCTCGACGAGCGGGTCCGGGCCGCGTACCGCGGCGCGCAGCGCACCGTCGAGGAGGGGTTGAAGGACGGCCGGCTGCTCCGCGGCGAGGTGCTCGCCCGCTGGCAGGAGTACGTCGGCACGGGCGAGTTCTTCCGCACCCTGGAGGCCCGGATCGGCCGGCTTCGCGACCGGGTCGTCGCCGCGGTCACCGGGCGGCCCGCCGCGCCCGCCGTGGAGCTGCGCAACGCCATCGAGTCCCAGCTGGTCACCCTGCTGCGCGGCGTCGCCTCCGAGGCCGCCGAGAACGCGTACGCCGGGTGGAAGGCGCACCCGGCCGGGGCGGCGCTGGTCGATCCGACCCTCGCCCACCCCTCCGACGACCTCTCCGAGCGGGCCGAACGGCTGGTCCGGGACTGGCAGCGCGGGGTGCTGGAGCTGGTCAAGGAGGAGGGCGGCGACCGGCGCTTCGTGGCCCGCACCGCCGCGTACGCGGTCAACGCCACCGGCCTCGCCGTCATGATCGCGGTCTTCGCCTCGACCGCGTTCATCCCCACCGGCCTGGAGGTGGCCACCGGGGCCGGCACCACCGTCGCCGCGCAGGCCGTGCTCCAGGCGATCTTCGGCGACCAGGCCGTGCGTACCCTCGCCGCCAAGGCCCGGGCCGACCTGCTGGACCGGATCCGGGCGCTGCTGGACGAGGAGGCGGCGCGCTACCTGAGCCGCACCGACGAGGCCCGGCCCGGCGCGGACGCCGGTGCCGAGCTACGCCGATCCGCCGGCCGGGTCGAGGTGGCCCGGCACCGCAGCGGGCTCGCCGACGGCGACGGCCCGGCGCTGGCCGGCCCGGGCGGTGAGCGCCGGTGACGGGCATCGTCGGTCGGATGCGCGAGGCGTTCCGGGGCGACCAGCGGGTCGACGCCGACGCCCTGGTGGCCCGCCTCGACGCGGTACGCCGCTTCCTGGACGCGGTGGACGGCGAGGTGCCGGACTCCCAGCTCGTCGGCGCGCACACCCTGGTCGAGCGGGCCGGCACCCGGCTGGCGCTCTCCCGCGACCACACCGTGGTGGCGCTCGCCGGGGCCACCGGCAGCGGCAAGTCCAGCCTGTTCAACGCCCTGGCCCGGCTGGAGCTCTCCCCGGTCGGGGTGCGCCGCCCCACCACCGGCGTCGCGCACGCCTGCGTCTGGGGGCCGCTGGACGGCGGCAACCGGCTGCTCGACTGGGTCGGCGTGCTGCCCCGGCACCGGTTCGTGCGGGAGAGCGCGCTCGACGGCGACGACGAGACGGCCCTGCACGGGCTGATCCTGCTCGACCTGCCCGACTTCGACTCGGTGCAGCGGTCCCACCGGCTGGAGGTGGACCGCCTGCTCGGCCTGGTCGACCTCGTGGTCTGGGTGGTCGACCCACAGAAGTACGCCGACCGGCTGATCCACACCAGCTACCTGCGGGAGTTCCACCGCCACCGGGACGTCACCCTGGTCGTGCTCAACCAGGCCGACCGGCTCCCCCCGGCGGAGGTGCCCCGGGTCCTGGCCGACCTGCGCCGGCTCCTCGACGCCGACGGGCTGGACGGGGTGCCGCTGCTGGCCACCACGGCGGTGCAGCCGACCGGCATGGACGGCCTCCGGGAGGCGCTGGAGCGTACGGTCGCCGAGCGTCAGGCGGCGCTGCGCCGGCTCGCCGGCGACGTGGACACGGTCGTGGACGACCTGGCCGAACTGGTCACCGCCGAGGTGCCCCGCGACCTGCCCGACGAGACCACGGTCCGGTCGCTGGACCGGGCCCTGGCCGGCGCGGCCGGGGTGCCGGCGGTGGCGGCGGCGGTGCAGGGGGCGTACCGGCACCGGGCCGGCGCGTCCACCGGCTGGCCGCTGGTGCGCGGCTGGCGCAAGCTCCGGCCGGACCCGCTGCGCCGGCTGCACCTGCCCGGGCCGTCCGGCGACGTCGACCGGCCCGAGGAGAGCCTGGTCGCCGCGACCTCGGTGCCCGACCCGACGGTCGCCCAGCGGTCCGCGGTGGGGCTGGCGATCCGCGCGGTCGCCGACCGCTCCGGCGCGGCGCTGCCGGCGCCCTGGCAGAGCGCGGTGACCACGGCCGCCCGGTCCCGCCTCAACGACCTGCCGGACGCGCTGGACCGCGCGGTCGCCGGCACCGACCTGGGCATGGACCGCCGGCCGCTCTGGTGGCGTCTCGTCGGCGGCCTGCAACGGCTGCTCACCCTCGCCGCGCTGGCGGGCCTGGGCTGGCTGCTGCTCGGTTACGCGCTGCGGGCGCTCGGCCTGCCCGCGCTGGACAACCCGCGCGTCGGCGAGGTGCCGCTGCCCACCCTGCTGCTCCTGGGCGGCCTGCTCGCCGGGCTGCTGGTGGCCGCGGTGACCCGGCCGGTGGTCCGCTGGGCGGCCCGCCGCGCCCGACAGCGGGCGGAGCAGCGGCTCACCACGGCGGTGGCCGAGGTGGGCGACGCGTACGTCCTCGAGCCGGTCCGGGTCGTGGTGGGCCGCTACGGGCGGGCCCGGGAGGCGTTGCGCGACGCCGCCCGGTGACCACCGCCCGGTGACGCCGCGCGTCGGCACGGTGTCCGGGCCCGCCCCGGGCGGCGTAGGGTCGGTCCATGGCCACGCCACAGACCCCCTACGACGCGGTGCTCCAGGCCGCCCGCGACGTGACCAGGCTGGACACCGCGCTCGACGCCGAGATGCTCGGCGCGGCGTTGCTGGGCAGCGTCTACGCGATCGCCGACACCGACCGTGAGACGGCGGTACGGGAGTTCGTCGCCGGCTTCCTGACCGCCACCGCGCGTCGCCGTACCGCCGCCGCGACCACCATCCGGTCGGTCTTCGCCGCGCTGGTGCCGGACGCCGAGGGCGCGGCGAAGGTCCGCCCGGGCACCCAGGCGCCGGCCTGGTCGGGCCAGCTCGGCCGGGTCCACCTCACCGGCACCTGGTCGTACGGCGACGTGTACGGCGACCAGACCTCCTACCTGGCCACCTTCGCCTACGAGGACGAAACGGTCGGCGGCCCCGAACACGCCCTGGTCGCGCTGGTCGACCACAACATCGGCATCACCAAGGACGTCTTCGTCGGCGGCCCGGCCGAGCGGATCCTGGAGCAGGTCCGGCAGATGTGCGGCGCCGACGACCTGACCTGGTTCCGGGAGGAGGATCCGGCCCGGATGCGCGGCGAGGTGCGCCGGCACCTGGCCATCACCGACGACCTGGGCGACCTGCCCGCCGAGGGTTCACTCGCCACGGACCGGGCCCTGGTCGGCGCCCGGCTGGCGGTGCTGCCGGGGGCGCCGGTCGACCTCCGGGAAGCCGAGCCGCTCGGCGTCGACGAGCGCACCGCGCTGGTCCGGGCCTTCCTGGCCTCGCCGGAGGCCGCGCGGGCCGGGCTGGACGGCCTGGCCGGCGACGCCGAGCTGGCCTCGCTGCACTTCTGCCTGGGCCTGCTCCTCGACCACGCGGCGACCTTCCCGGACGCGGACCCGCTGCGCTGGTCCCCGGCGGTCGCCGGGCTGTTCCTGCTCGACTGGGTGCACCGGCGCGCGGTGCTGGACATGGACGACGCGGCGATGCTGCCCCGGGTGCTGCGCGCCTGGGCGGCGTACGCCGGTCACCGGCGCGGGTTGCCGGAGCGGGCGGTGACGCAGACCGACGAGGCGATCGAGGAGCTGGTGCCCGAGTTCGCCCGGCTCTACAGCACCGGGGAGCGGCGCAGTCCGGCCACGGCCGCGGTGGCGCAGCTGATGGCCGACGGCGTCGACCCGGACGACCCGGCCGCGCTGGACGCCTGGATCGAGGCCAACCGCCAGCGCCTCGGCGACGACGGCTAGGCCAGGGCGCGGTAGACCACCCCGGTGATCAGGCCACCGACCACACCCCCCACGACCACCTGGGCGACGGTGTGGTCGCGCAGCCGGACCCGGGACCAGCCGACCAGGGCCAGCAGCGGCGCGGTGGCGAGCAGCCGGGAGCCGAAGGTGAGCACCAGCACGACCACCGTGCCGGCGGCCACCGCGGAGTGGATCGACATCTTCCACCAGTGGCTGACGCTCACCGCCACGACCAGGCCGACCACGCCGGCCGCGACCAGGGCCAGCACCGGTCGCGGCGCGCCGAGCGCCGCGAGCAGCGCCAGGCCGGCGGCGGCGGAGGTCAGCCCGAAGAGCAGGGGTACGCGCCGCTGCTCGCGTACCCCGACGTGGTGGTCGGTGAGCCGGCCACGTCGCACCCCGCCGACGATGTACGCGAACGGGATGCCGGTGGCGAAGAGGGTGGCGAGCAGCCCCCAGGCCAGCCCGTGGCCGCCGCCCGCGGCGTGCCAGCCGACCAGCACGGTCAGCACGCTGACCAGGATGGCGGGGGCGGTCAGCTCGGTGACCAGCCGGGCCAGCCGGGTCGCCGGGCCTCCGGGCGCCTGGGTGGGTGGAGGGTGCCCGTCGCCGACCCCGTCGCTCACGTCCAGCGCCCCGTCCCCGATCCCGTCCCGCCCTGCCCGGGCTGGTGCCGGCTGCGCTCCGGCGTGGCACCGGGTCAGCTGGCGTCGTTCGTCACCGTACCGTCCGGGCCGGTGGTGTGGGGGCCGGTCCGCGCCGGCCCGGCCGGGGGCTGCGGCGCCGGGCGTGGGGTGGTCGCCGGGCGGACCGCGGCGGACGGCGGGCGGACGGTCGCGGCGGGCGGGTCGACGCCGGCGGCCGGCGGGCGGACCGGCCGATGCGGTGTGTCGGCGCGGTGGCCGGGAGCGGTCCTGGGCGCAGCCCCGGCGCCCGGCCGGCCGGACCGCGCCCGGGTGGTCGCCGGTGCCGGGATCGCGGTGGCGCTCGGCCCAACGACGGGGCTCGCGGTGACGGTCACGGTGGGCGTCGGCGCGGCGGTGGGTCCGTCGGTCGGCTCACCGGGCGGGGCCGTGGCGGTGGCACTCGGCCCGACCGTCGGGGTCGGCTCACCGGTGGCGCTCGGTGCGGCGGTGGCGCTGGGCGTGGCGTCCGGGGGCGGTGCGGAAAGGGTCTCGGACGGCTCCACGGTGGGACTCCCGGTGGAATCCGGCGTCGGCGTGGGGGCCGGGGTCGGCCCGGGGGTCGGGGTCGGCGTCGGGGAAGCCCCGGGCGGGGACGGCGGACGGCGCGGCGCGGGGACCCAGGGCAGCAGCGGGGTTGGCGGCCGTCGGGCCGAGCCGCTGTCGGGGGCGGCGGGTGGCGCCGGCGCGGCGGCGGGCCCGAGCAGGTCCGGGGTGGCCGGGGCGGGGGCGGTCGGGGCGGGCCGGGGCAGCGCGGGCTGGCCGGTGGCCGGCACGGGGATCACCACCGGGCCGACGGAGGGGGTGGGCAGGAACGGGGTGCGGCCGTCCGGCAGGGCGCTGCTGCCGACGGTCGCCGAGCCGGTGCTGATCGCCGCGAGGATCGGCATCGACGCCGTGCCGGCGAGGAGCGCCACGGTGAACAGGTAGCCCCGGCCGGGACGCCCGGAGCCCGGGGCGCGGTGGACGCCGACGATCCTCCGGTAACCGCCGGCCCGGTGCCGGCCGAGCAGCGGAGCAGCGGGACCTTCACCGGACTCGGACACGCGCACTCCCTGTCGTCGACCACGGGTGGGGAAAGGCCGGAGCGGGCCGACCCTCCCAAACGGACAAAGGTCGCGAACCGCCCATCGGCTACCGGTCAGCTTGCCCCGGTGACGCTCAGTTCACCAGCCACCACAGCGTGTCGACACACAAATTGTCCGACGGCGCGGATCTTCCAAGCGACAAATGCGTTGATGCGTCGCGAAGCAGACGGAAGCCGGCCGGCGGGTAGGGCCATACTGTGGGCCCGCTCACCTCCTCTGCAATCATTCAGGCACGACGGCAACGCAGCCGCGACCTCCGCGCACCCCGCGGCAGGCGCGGTTGGGCGCCGGCGCTCCCGAACCGGGTTCGACCCATGGATCCGGCTCAGGCCGCGCGGCAACCCTCACCGGGGCTAGGCGCGGTCACCAGGAACCAGTCCGGCACCGGCCGGGCCGGCGCACGATTTGCGCGGACGGGCCACCGCCCGGCTCCGGCGCAGACACGACAGGGAGAGACGGATGGCAAAGGGCGACCCCGGGGTCACCAGCCGCGGCCGGCGGGCCGCACCCCGGTCCAAGCGCACCGCCGCGGCGGGCGAGCCGGAACTGGTACAGCTGCTCACCCCCACCGGTGAGCGGATCGAGAGCGCGACCGGCCCGGACGGGACCGAGTACCGCGTCGACTTCACCGACGACGAGTACCGCGGGCTCTACCGCGACCTCGTGCTGGTCCGCAAGCTCGACGCCGAGGCCACCGCGTTGCAGCGGCAGGGTGAGCTGGGCCTCTGGGCCAGCCTGCTCGGCCAGGAGGCGGCGCAGGTCGGCTCCGGCCGCGCGCTGCGCAGCCAGGACATGGCCTTCCCGACCTACCGGGAACACGGCGTCCTCTACTGCCGGGGCATCGACCCGATCATGCCGCTCGGCCTGTTCCGCGGCGTCGACCAGGGCGGCTGGGACCCGAACGAGTTCAAGTTCAACATGTACACGATCGTGATCGGGGCGCAGACCCTGCACGCGACCGGCTACGCCATGGGTGTCCACATGGACGGCCGGACCGGCACCGAGGACGGCGAGGCGGTGATCGCCTACTTCGGCGACGGCGCCACCAGCCAGGGCGACGTCAACGAGGCGTTCGTCTGGGCCAGCGTCTTCAACGCCCCGCTGGTCTTCTTCTGCCAGAACAACCAGTACGCCATCTCGGAGCCGCTGGAGCGGCAGACCCGCGTCCCGCTGTACCAGCGTGCCGGCGGCTTCGGCTTCCCCGGCGTCCGGGTGGACGGCAACGACGTGCTCGCCTCGTACGCGGTGACCCGGCACGCGCTGGACAACGCCCGGCTCGGCCAGGGCCCCAGCCTGATCGAGGCGTACACCTACCGGATGGGGGCGCACACCACCTCCGACGACCCGACCCGCTACCGGATCGCCAGCGAGGTCGAGGCCTGGCAGGCCAAGGACCCGATCGCCCGGATGAAGGCGTTCCTGGAGAAGCAGCAGATCGCCGACGCCGACTTCTTCGCCTCCGTCGACGAGCAGGCCCGCGCCGAGTCGGTGCATCTGCGCGAGCGGGTGCTGGAGATGCCCAACCCCGAGCCGGTGACGATGTTCGACCACGTCTACCCCAACGGGTCCCCCGAGCTCGACGAGCAGCGGGCGCAGTTCACGAAGTACATGGAGTCGTTCGAGGGGAGCGCCCACTGATGGCCACGGAGACGCTCACCCTCGGCAAGGCCCTCAACACCGGCCTGCGCAAGGCCCTGGAGAACGACCCGAAGGTCGTCATCATGGGCGAGGACGTCGGCAAGCTCGGCGGCGTCTTCCGGATCACCGACGGCCTCCAGAAGGACTTCGGCGACCAGCGGGTCATCGACACCCCGCTGGCCGAGTCCGGCATCATCGGCACCGCGGTCGGCCTGGCCATCCGCGGCTACCGCCCGGTCTGCGAGATCCAGTTCGACGGCTTCGTCTACCCCGCGTACGACCAGATCGTGTCGCAGGTGGCGAAGATGCACTACCGCTCGCAGGGCAAGGTCAGGATCCCGATGGTGATCCGGATCCCCTACGGCGGCGGCATCGGCGCGGTCGAGCACCACTCGGAGTCGCCCGAGGCGTACTTCGCCCACACCGCCGGCCTGAAGGTCGTCTCCTGCGCCACCCCGCAGGACGCGTACTCGATGATCCAGCAGGCGATCGCCTCGGACGACCCGATCGTCTTCCTGGAGCCGAAGCGCCGCTACTGGGAGAAGGGCCCGGTCGAGCTGGACGCCCCGCTGGACGCGGCGTACCCGCTGCACTCCGCCCGGGTCGTCCGGCCCGGCGCCGACGCCACCGTGCTGGCGTACGGGCCGATGGTGCGGACCTGCCTGGACGCGGCGACCGCCGCCGCCGAGGACGGCCGGGAGCTGGAGGTCATCGACCTGCGCACGCTCTCCCCGCTGGACCTGACCGCCGCGTACGAGTCGGTGAAGCGCACCGGCCGGTGCGTGGTCGTGCACGAGGCCCCGGGCAACCTGGGCCTGGGCTCGGAGATCGCGGCCCGGATCACCGAGGAGTGCTTCTACTCCCTGGAGTCCCCGGTGCTGCGGGTCACCGGCTTCGACACCCCCTACCCGGCCAGCCGGGTGGAGGAGGAGTACCTGCCCGACCTCGACCGGGTGCTCGACGCCGTCGACCGCACCTTCGGCTGGTGAGCGGCATGTCGCGGATCAAGGAGTTCAACCTGCCCGACCTGGGCGAGGGCCTGACCGAGGGCGAGATCCTCGCCTGGCTGGTCAAGGTGGGCGACGTCATCGAGCTGAACCAGCCGATCGTCGAGGTGGAGACGGCGAAGGCGGCCGTCGAGATCCCGGCGAAGTGGGCCGGCCAGGTCCGGGCGATCTTCCACCCGGAGGGCACCACGGTCGAGGTCGGCACGCCGATCATCTCGATCGACACCGACCCGGGCGCCGGCCCGGTCGAGGAGTCGACGACCGGCGCCCCCGCCTCCGCGCTGCCCACCCCGTCGGCGGCCTCGCTGGCCGCGGTCGAGGTGGCCCCGGCGGAGGGCGCGATCGAGCCGGGCCTGATCGGCGGTCCCGCCCCGGGCGGCCGTACCGCCGTGCTGGTCGGCTACGGCCCCCGCACCACGGCGGCCAAGCGCCGCCCGCGCAAGGGCGCCGTCCCGGCCCAGGCGTCCGCGCCGGCCGAGCCGGTCCAGGCCGCACCGGCTCCGGTGGCGCCCGCTCCGGTGGCCCCCGTGTCGCCGGCTCCGGCCGCCAACGGCAACGGGCGGGTCGGCGGGCTGGTGCTGGCCAAGCCGCCGGTGCGCAAGCTCGCCAAGGACCTCGGCGTCGACCTCGCCACGCTGACCGGCTCGGGCCCGCTGGGCTCGATCACCCGGGAGGACGTACAGCGGGCGGCGAGCGCGGCCCCGGCGGCGGCCGAGCCGCTGACGGTGACGACGCCGGCCAGGGCCGCCGCGAGCTTCGGCGCGGACCGCGAGCAGCGCATCCCGGTCAAGGGGGTACGCAAGCTCACCGCCGAGAACATGTCCCGCTCGGCGTTCACCGCCCCGCACGTCACGGAGTTCCTCACCGTCGACGTGACCCGGGCGATGAAGGCCCTGGACCGGCTCCGCACCCGGCGGGAGTGGCGCGACGTCCGGGTCTCGCCGCTGCTGCTGGTGGCCAAGGCGGTGCTGCTGGCCGCCAAGCGGTACCCGATGGTCAACTCGACCTGGGCCGGCGACGAGATCGTGGTCAAGGACTACGTCAACCTGGGCATCGCGGCGGCCACCGAGCGGGGCCTGATCGTGCCGAACATCAAGGACGCCGGCCGGCTCTCGCTGCGCGAGCTGGCGGACGCGATGACCGACCTGGTGCAGACGGCCAAGGCCGGGAAGACCTCCCCGGCGGACATGTCCGGCGGCACGCTGACGATCACCAACGTCGGGGTCTTCGGCGTCGACACCGGTACGCCGATCCTGCCCCCGGGCGAGTCGGCGATCCTGGCCTTCGGCGCGGTCCGCGAGATGCCGTGGGTGCACAAGGGCAAGGTCAAGCCGCGCCAGGTCACCACCCTGGGTCTCTCCTTCGACCACCGGATCATCGACGGTGAGCTCGGCTCGAAGTTCCTCCGCGACATCGGGGACTTCCTGGCCGACCCGGAGGCGGCGCTGCTCGCCTGGACCTGACGGTCCACGACACCAGGCCACGGCCGGTGTGCCACGGGTGAACGCCCGGCACACCGGCCGTGGCCGTTGGGCGAAGAAAACTTCGGCTATTGCCCTCGTTGACCTACGATCCTTAGGCGGGTGTCTCAGCTCACCTAATAATCGATGGAATTTGGCAGCCCGGTGCGCTTCAATGGACACATCAGGGGCTGACAACCGAATAGCCGGAGGAGAGACCACCATGAGCATGATCGAGCGAATCCGCACCCGCCGCGACGCCAACCGCCGTGCCCGCGCCATCGAGCACGCGCTGCGTTCCGCCAACTCGCCGGCCGTGCGCGAGGAGATCCTCGCGATCGCCCAGCGTCACATGAGCTGACGCCACCCCGACTTTCCTCACCTCCTCCAGATCGACGACCCGCCCGGGCCTCCCGGGCGGGTCGTCGGCGTTCCGGGCGGGCTGAGACCGGGATTCCACCTCGACCCGACGCCCGGTACGGTGGGGCACGGTCGCCACCCGTCGACCCGTGACGAGATCGAGCCGGATGAAAGCCGATCGACACCGTCCGGCGACGCGGAGTGACGGCCGGTGCTCCCCGGACGCCCCGCGCGGCCACCGGATACGGTGCGGGGAGCCCGCACGGCCGATCCGCCGGCGACAGCCGGCGACCCAGCCGACCGGAACCGGACGGCATCGGCGGCCGACATGTGATGGAGGAGGCGCAGCCATGACGTCCGAGGGCCCGCACCGCCCCGGCCAGGAGCCGGACCAGGTGCCGCCGGGCGCCGGTGGACCGACGCCGTACGGCGACCGACAGACGCAGGACAACGGGTACGGCACCCCCGCCAACCCGGACCTGGGATGGGCGCCACCACCCCCCGCCAACCGACCGAACCCGGCCTGGGCCACGGCGCAGGACCAGCCCCCCACCTGGGGAGCCGCGCAGGTGCCGCAACAGGGTGAGCCCGCGCAGCCGGGCCCGTGGAACCCGCAGGCCGCGCCCGCCCAGCCCGCCTGGGCCGCGCAGTCCGACCAGCCGGCCGCCGGCTGGGCCGGTGCCGGGCAGCCCGCCGGTCACGGCGAGCCCGCACAGCCCACCTGGACGCAGACCGGCCAGGCCACCCCGGCGTGGGCGCAGCCCGACGCCGGGGCCCGGGGCGCCGCCCGCGTGCCGCAGGCCGACGCCCCCGCGACCAACGGCTGGTCCACTCAGGACGATTCGCCCGCCCCGGGCGGCTGGAACCCCGCCGCGCAGCAGGAACAGCCGGCCGCCACCAACGGCTGGGGCTCCGCGCAGGACGACCCGGCCCGCTCCGGCGGCTGGCCCGCCCCGCCCCAGGACGACCCGGCCCGCAGCGGTGGCTGGCAGGCCGGCGGCGCCGGCCAGGAGCAGTCGGACGGAGGCTGGAACAACGCCGGCCAGAACCAGCCGGCCACCTCGGGCGGCTGGAACACCGCCGCCGCGCAGCAGGAGCCCAGCTCGGGTGGCTGGAACACCGCCGCCGCGCAGCAGGAGCCCAGCTCGGGTGGCTGGAACACCGCCGCCACGCAGCAGGAGCAGCAGGCCCCCGGTGGCTGGGGTGCCGCGCCGGTCCACCAGCAGGAGCAGCAGTCCGCCGACACCGGGCAGCAGGACGACCCGGCCCGCTCCGGCGGCTGGCCCACCCCTGCGGCGTCCCCGTCGGACGACGCACCGCGCTCCGCCGGCCGGGCCTCGGTGCCCGTACCGCAGCACGAGCCGGCCCCCGCTGCCTGGGCGCAGCCCGAGGCCGGCGCTCGCGGCGCGGCCCAGGTGCCGCAGCCCGACGCGGGCACGCCGAACGGCTGGTCCGGGACGGACGACGCCGCCCGTTCCGGTGGCTGGCCCGCCGAGCGGCCGACCCAGGACGACGCCGCCCACCAGGGTGGCTGGCCCCCGGCCGGCCAGCCGGACGAGCGGCAGCAGCAGCGCTGGGGCGCCCCGGAGGAGCCGGGGACCGCCCGCTGGGAGGCGCGCGAGGAGCAGCAGCCCGCCGACCGGTGGGGCAACCAGTCCAGCCGGGACGACCAGCCGCAGGGCCAGGAGTGGCCGGCCGCGCAGGAGCCGGCCGGGGCCGGGTCGTGGCATCCGGCCTCCGCGCCGCAGCAGGACGACCGGCCCGACGCCGGTGGGTGGACGCCGCCGGAGCAGCCCGCCCGGGCGAGCGCCTCGGTCTCGGTGCCCGACGGCGGCTCGCCCGCCTGGGCCACGGCCGCCGCGGACAACGCTCCGCAGTGGGCCGGCGCCGACCGTCCGGTGGTGCCGGACGCCGAGCCGTGGGCCGCCGAGGAGGTCTGGGGCCGCGCCGGGACGGACTCCGCGCAGCGGTCCGCCGGTGATGCCTGGGAGCCGCAGCGCGCCGAGGAGCCGCCCGCCTACCAGCCCGGCCCGGCCCCCGGCATCTCACCGGCCAACGCCGTGCCGCTGCCGCCGCAGGAGCAGCGCGTCCCGGGTGCCAGCCTGGCCGCCGCCCCGCCGGCCGACTACGTCCCGCCGGCCCAGTTCGGCGGCGCCGCGGAGCATCCGGCGAACGGCCGTGACGGTGGCGGATCACCGTCTGCGTACGAGTCGGAGCGCCCGGGCGCCCCGTCGGGTTGGAACCCGCCGGAGCAGCCGCAGTCCCCGGCGGGGCCGGTGGTGCCCGCGCCGCGTACCTCGCCGGAGTCCGAGGGCGCCGGCCGCGCTGCCGTACCGGCGGCCGACGGTGCGGAGGCCGGTCGGGCCTCGGCGAGCGCCTCGGTGCCGCTGGCCAGCCGGGTGATGCCCCCGACCGACCAGGCGCTGCGGCCGGGTGGCGCGCCCGCCCCGCAACCCCGGGTGTACGGCCGCCCGGCGCAGCCGGCGGACGAGCCGGTGGAGGAGCCGGCCGACCGCCGGCCGGAGCACGACCAGCGCTTCGACGGCCAGGACCGGAACGGCTTCGACGGCCAGGACCGGTACCCGTTCGACGAGCGGCCCGACGGCCCGCGCGGCTACGGCGGTGAGGCGCCCTCGTCGGCGCCGCCCATGTCGCCGGCCGCACCGCCGCCCTTCCCGGGCGCCATCCCGGCCTTCTCCGACCCGACCAACAACACCCGACCGATGAACGGGACCCGGCCGCACGGCCCGGCCGACCGGCCCGCCGAGCCCTTCGGGGCGCCCGGCAGCCCGGCCGCCGGCGACCCGGTCCCCGGGTACGGCCACCCGGCGCACGACCCGGCGCACGGTGGCGGCACTTCGGCGTTCCCGTCGGCCGGCCAGCCGTTCCCGCCCGCCGGGCCACCCTTCCCGCCTGCGGGGCAGCAGTTCCCGGAGCCCGGCGGGGCGCAGTCCGGCCCGGCAAGCTGGCCGCACGACCCGGATCCGGACCAGGGGCGCTTCGAGGCGTTCAAGCCGGAGGCGGAGCCGAAGACCGAGCAGCCGGCGCCGAAGGTGCGCAACGGTCGGGTGCTGGCGCTGGTGCTGATCGCGGCGGTGCTGATCCTGGCCGTGCCGCTCGGCCTGCTCAGCCTGCTCGGCAAGATCGGTGGGAACGACGAGCCGGCGCCGTTCAACCCGGCCGTCGGGTCCTGCGTCAAGCAGTCCGGCGGCTCGGCGTCCGCCGCGAACTGCGGCGAGCAGGGCGCGTTCACCGTGGTCTCGCGGGTCGCGGCCAAGGACAAGTGCGCCGACCCGGCCCAGCCGCACGTCGTGCTGCCGGGCAGCGGGGCCGACCGGGTGCTCTGCCTCAAGCCGGCCACCAAGTAACGATCCGACGACGGCGGGGCCACGGTGATCCGTGGCCCCGCCGTCGTCCGTCCGGGTGTGATCGGCCCCGCGTCGGGTCCTGACCGGGCGGCGGCACCTCGTCCGGCAGACTGGGGTCATGAGCGCACGAGTACGGGCCCCCGAGCTGCGCGGTCGGGGCTGGCTGAACACCGGTGAGCGGGAACTGAAGCTCGCCGACCTCCGCGGCAAGATCGTCCTGTTGGACTTCTGGACCTTCTGCTGCATCAACTGCCTGCACGTGCTCGACGAGCTCCGCCCGTTGGAGGAGAAGTACGGCGACGTGCTCGTCGTGGTGGGCGTGCACTCGCCGAAGTTCGAGCACGAGAAGGACCCGGACGCGCTGGCCGCCGCCGTCGAGCGGTACGGCGTGCACCACCCGGTGCTCGACGACCCCGAGCTGGACATGTGGCAGCAGTACGCGGCCAAGGCCTGGCCCACCCTGTCGGTGGTCGACCCGGAAGGCTACGTGGTGGCCACGATGGCCGGGGAGGGGCACGCCGAGGGGCTGGCCCGCCTCATCGACGACCTGATCGCCACCCATGAGGCGAAGGGCACCCTGCACCGGGGCGACGGCCCGTACGTGCCGCCCACGCAGCCGGAGACGGCGCTGCGCTTCCCCGGCAAGGCCGTGCTGCTCGACGGCGGCAACCTGCTGGTCTCGGACTCGGCCCGGCACTCGCTGGTGGAGCTGGCCCCGGACGGCGAGAAGGTGGTCCGCCGGATCGGCTCGGGCGAGCGGGGCCACGCCGACGGCCCGGCGGAGACGGCCACCTTCTCCGAGCCGCAGGGGCTCTGCCTGCTCCCCCCGCACGCCGCCGAGGTCGCCGGATACGACCTGGTCGTCGCCGACACCGTCAACCATCTGCTGCGCGGCGTGCGGTTGGCGACCGGCGAGGTGGTCACCGTGGCCGGCACCGGCCGGCAGTGGCGCTCCAGCGTCGACGACCACGCGCACGACGCCCGCTCGGTGGACCTCTCCTCCCCCTGGGACCTGGCCTGGTACGACGGCCGGGTGGTCGTCGCCATGGCGGGCATCCACCAGCTCTGGTGGTTCGACCCGATCAAGCGGACCGCCGGCATGTACGCCGGCACCACCGTGGAGGCGCTGCGCGACGGCCCGCTGCCCGACGTGTGGATGGCGCAGCCCTCCGGGCTCTCCGTCTCGGCCGACGGCACCCGGCTCTGGGTCGCCGACAGCGAGACCAGTGCCGTCCGGTTCGTGGAGGACGGGGTCATGGGCACCGCGGTCGGGCAGGGGCTCTTCGACTTCGGGCACGTGGACGGTCCAGCCGACCGGGCGTTGCTCCAGCACCCGCTCGGGGTGTGCGCGCTGCCCGACGGCTCGGTGCTGATCGCCGACACCTACAACGGCGCGGTACGCCGCTTCGACCCGGAGACCGGCCAGGTCGCCACGGTCGCCGACGGCCTGGCCGAGCCGAGCGACCTGGTGCTCACCGCCGACGGCGAGGTGCTGGTGGTCGAGTCGGCCGCGCACCGGCTGACCCGGCTGGCTCCCGGCGCGCTCTCCGCGGCCGGCGCGAACACCGTGGACGGCCCCCGGCACCGGTTGGAGCGCAAGCCGACCGACGTCGCGGCCGGTGAGCTGACCCTCGACGTGATCTTCACGCCGGCACCGGGGCAGAAGCTCGACGACACGTACGGCCCGTCCACCCGGCTGGTGGTCTCCGCCTCGCCGCCGGAGCTGCTGCTGGAGGGGGCCGGCACCACCACCGACCTCTCCCGGCGGCTGGTGATCGACGGCACGGTGGCCGAGGGCGTGCTCCAGGTGACCGCCCAGGCGGCCACCTGCGACGCGGACGTCGAGCACGCCGCCTGCCACCTGACCCGGCAGGACTGGGGCGTCCCGGTGCGGGTGACCGGCGGCGGCGCGACGCGGGTGCCGCTGGTGCTGCGCGGCCTGGACGCCTGAGGTCTCCGCCGGCGGGCCGGTCGGGCGGGGCCGGCCGCGGTGCGTGACGTCGGCCCTCGTGGCGGTGTTACCTCTGCCGTCCTTTGGAGCTGATGACGCGAACGACTCAGCTCGGTGCCCGGGCCGCGCCGAAGGGAGCGCCGATGGAACTCTGCGGCAGGCGTGGGTGCGACGCCGCCAGCTTGAGCAGCAGGCGTGGGTGCGGGCGCCACCAGCGAAGCGCACAGGCGTGGGCGCGGCGCGTCGCCAGTGGGCCGTGGTGCCGGGCGACGGGCCACCGCGTGCGGCAGCGTCGTGAGTCGTTCGCGACATCAGCTCCAAAGGCACCGCGAACGACATGCTGCCCGCACCGCGGCCGGGCCTCGGCGCACCCGGCCCCGGTCGGCGTCGGCGCGCCCCGGCCGGCGACCGCGGAAACCGGAACGGCCCGGACCGGTGCAGCGGAGGCGGCAGCACGATGACGCTCAGGCGAACGGCGTGGGCGTCACCCCGGCGTCGCGGAGCGCGGCCCGGACCAGCGCCGCCGAGGCGACCGCGCCCGGGGTGTCCCCGTGCAGGCAGATCGATTCGACCGGCAGGGGGATGACGGTGCCGTCGGTCGCGACGACGGTTCGCTCGGTGGCCATCCGGACGGCCCGGGCGGCCACCTCCTCCGGGTCGGTGACGAGCGCGCCGAGCGCGGTCCGGGGCACCAGCGAACCGTTGGGCAGGTAGCCCCGGTCGGCGAAGCCCTCGGCGACCACCCGCAGCCCGGCCCCGACGGCGAGCTGGGCCAGCTTGGAGGCGGGCGCGCAGAGGATCGGCAACTGGTCGTCGTATCCGCTGACCGCGGCGACCAGGGCGGCGGCCTGGGCCTCGTCGACGGCCGCCGCGTGGTAGAGCGCGCCGTGCGGCTTGAGGTAGCGGACCCGGGTGTGGAACAGCCGGCAGAACGCGTCCAGGGCGCCGAGCTGGTAGGTGACCTCGTCGCGCAGTTCGGTGAAGGCGTACGCGATGTGGCGGCGGCCGAAGCCGGCGAGGTCCCGGTAGCCGACCTGGGCGCCGATCGCGACCTGGCGTTCGGCGGCGGCGGCGCAGACCCGGCGCATGGTGGACGGGTCCCCGCCGTGGAAGCCGCAGGCGACGTTGGCCGAGGTGACCAGGTCCAGCAGCGCGTCGTCGTCGCCGAGCCGCCAGATCCCGAATCCCTCACCGAGGTCAGCGTTGAGGTCCATGGAACCTGACGGTAGTACCTGGGCGGGCCTGACCGAGTCCGCTCACGTCGTCCACCACCCCGATGACCGGGTACCCGCCGGTGGTGGGGTGGTCGGCCAGGAAGATCAAGGGCTGGCCGTCCGCCGGCACCTGCACCGCGCCGAGCACGACGCCCTCGCTGGGCAGCTCCCCGGCCACCGCGCGGGGCAGCGGCGCGCCGACCAGTCGCGCGCCCACCCGGTCACTCAACGGGCTCACCGTGTACGCCGTGCGAAGGAGCCGGTCCAGCGCGTCGGCGGTGAACCAGTCGTGCCGGGGGCCGGGCCGGAGGGTGAGCCGCAGCTCGCCGGGGAGCGGCGGGCCCGGGGTGACGTCGACCGGGGCGGGCGGGCCGGTGGGCGGGCCGAGCGGTAGCCGGTCGCCGTCGCGTACCGGGGGTGGACCGAGACCGGAGAGGGTGTCGGTGGCGCGGCTGCCGAGCACCGGCGCGACGGCGATCCCGCCGTCGACGGCGAGCCAGTTGCGCAGCCCGGCGCGGGGCGGGCCGATCCGCAGCACGGCCCCGGCCGGCACGGAGAGCGGGCGGCCCACGTCCCCGGGGCGCCGGTCGACGCGTACCTCCGCGTCGGCGCCGGTGACCGCGACCGTGGCCGCCCGGGTCAGCCGCAGCCGGCAGCCGGTCAGGGTGATCTCCAGGCCGGCCGCCGGCTCCGGGTTGCCGACGAGTCGGTTGGCCAGCGCCAGCGCCGCCGGGTCCAGCGCCCCCGACCGGGGTACGCCGAGATGCGCGTATCCGGGGCGGCCCAGGTCCTGCACGGTGGTGAGCGGCCCGGCCCGGAGCACCTCGATCACGTCGGCACCAGCCGGACCCGGGTGCCCGGGGTGAGTCGGGCCGGCGGGTCGGCCTGCACGTCGAACAGGGTCAGTCCGGTCCGCCCGACCAGCAGCCAGCCGCCGGGCGAGGCGGTGGGATAGATCCCGGCGTACTGCCCGGCCAGGGCGACCGACCCGGCCGGCACCCGGGGACGCGGGCTGCGCAGCCGGGGCACCGAGCACTCCGGCGGCAGCCCGGTCAGGTACGCGAACCCGGGCGCGAAGCCGCAGAACGCCACCCGGAACTCGGTGCGCCGCAGCCGCTCGACCACCCCGCCGACGGGGACGCCCCAGTGGGCGGCGACGACGGGCAGGTCCTCCCCGTCGTACACGGTGGGGACGTGGACCTCGTCGGCGGCGGCCGTGGTGGGGGCCGGTCGGGGTCGCCAGCCGGCGATCCGCGCGGCGGCGACCGCCGGGTCCGGCACCCCGTCGAGCAGGACGGTCGCGGCGGCCGGCACGATCTCGGTGGCGGTCAGCTCACCGATGGCGCGGCGGTGCCACAGCTCGGCCCGCCACGCCTCGACCTGGCCGGGGTCGTCGCAGTCGAGCAGCAGGGCGTGCCGCCCGACGGGTCGGATTCGCATGCCGCCATCCTTCCGGACCGATCCGTCGTCCGGGGGTGCCGGAGGCCGCGACGGGTGGCACTACTTGCAAGTAACCTACGGTGCCGTAACCTGGACGGGTGACCACCTCCGCACCGCTTCGGCTCAAGCCGGTCGACATCGGTAAACCCCGGATGCGCGGCTGGCTGCACACCTACGCGTTCTTCGTCGCGCTCGTCTGCGGCATCGTGCTCTGCGCGATCGCGGCCACCCGACCCGGTTGGGCGCCCCTGGTGAGCTGCCTGATCTACAGCGTGACCGTCTGCGGGCTCTTCGGCACCAGCGCGCTCTACCACCGGCGCGTCTGGTCCGAGCGCGGCTACCAGATCATGCGCCGGATGGACCACTCGATGATCTTCGTGTTCATCGCCGGCACGTACACGCCCTTCTGCCTCCTGCTGCTCGACCGCCGGATGGCCACCATCATGCTCAGCCTGGTCTGGGGCGGAGCGCTGGCCGGCGTGGCGCTGAAGCTGATCTGGCCGCACGCTCCCCGCTGGGTCTCCGCGCCGCTCTACCTGGCGCTCGGCTGGGTCTCGGTGGTGATGCTGCCGCAGATCCTGCACCGGGGCGGGGTGACCGCGCTCGCGCTGCTGGCGGCCGGCGGTGCGATCTACAGCGCCGGCGCGGTCTTCTACGCGCTGCGCAGGCCGAACCCCTGGCCCACCGTCTTCGGCCACCACGAGTTCTTCCACGCCTGCACCCTGGTCGCCGCGCTCTGCCACCACATCGCGATCTACTTCGCGCTCTTCGCCTGACCCCCGGGAACGACGCAGGGCCCCGCGCCGTTGCGAGGCCCTGCGCCGAGTCCGGAGTCGGTGGATCAGGCGGGGTAGCCCGGGCGGCGCACCTCGCGGTACTCCTCCCGCACCACCCGGTCGTCCTGCACCGGCACGACCCGGTCGGTCACCACGCGGTCCTGCTGGGCCGGGGCGGCGACGACGGTACGACGCCGGCTGTTCCAGAAGTAGAGGGTGGTCAGCAGCCCGGCGAGGCCGGCGAGCATCAACACCCAGCCGACGACGTTGAGGTTGAGCCATCCCAGGTTCGCGTCGATGGCGAACGCGAAGATCGCACCCAGCGCGATGAGGAAGATGCTGGCACCGATGCCCATGATGTCGCCTCCTTGGCTGTCAGCTGGCGTCTGCTACCCGCCGCGGCCGGTCGATGAGCGAGCGGCACACATCGACATACCCAGGCGCTTCGACCGCCAATCAGGCAAGCTGTCCTGATGACGGACGGCAGAGCCGAGGAACGGACACTGGTGCTGCTCCGGCACGCCAAGGCCGAACCGGGGGGCAGCGCCCCGGACACGGATCGTCGGTTGACCGCGCGCGGGCACGCCGACGCGGCCGCGGCCGGGGCCTGGCTGGCCCGGCACGTCCTGCTCCCGGACGTGGTGATCTGCTCCGCGGCCCGCCGGACCCGACAGACCTGGCACGGGGTGGCGCTGGGCATGACCGGATCCCCACCGGAAGGAGGTCCGGCGGGACCGGTGCCGGTGGTGCGCTTCGAGGCCACCGCGTACGAGGCCCAGCCGGAGGAGCTGCTGGGCCTGCTGCGGGCGGTCGACCCGGCGGTCGGCACCGTACTGCTCGTCGCCCACAACCCGGGCATCTCGCTGCTCTCGGCGCTGCTCGACCCGGAGCGGGCGGATCCGGACGGCCTGCGCACCACCGAGCTGGCCGTACACCGCTTCCGGGCCCCCTGGCCGGAGCTGACCCCGGGGGCCGCGCGCCTCACCACCCGCCACACCGCTCGCGGCTGACCCACGCTGAAAAGGCCTCCTGCGCAACGTCGGCGCGTTGCGCAGGAGGCCTTCGTGAACCCGGCCGGGTGACCACGGGTCTGGGGCGGCGGCGGTCCCGGGGCCGGGTGTCGGCGACCCCGGCCCGGGTCAGGAGGGCGGGGCGGTCGGCGGGGGCGGGTCGGGCGGCGGGGGCATCATCGCGGTCGGGTGGGAGAGTCGGTTCTCCTCCACGATCAGCGTGCGCGCCCGCTTGCGCCGGTCCTGCCAGAACCAGAGCGTGGTCAGCAGTACGGCCAGCCCGGCCAGGATGAAGACCCAACCGACCGCCCGCAGGTCGATCCACCAGACGTTGGCTCGGATGGCGAAGGTCATGATCGCGCCCAGCGCGATGAGAAAGATGCCGCTACCAATGCCCATGTGCGCTGCACTCCCCTGTGCGGTGGCCCTTGGGCGTGCTCTGACGTGGTCCCGACGGTTACCCGCCAACCGGCCCACCTACCAGCCCCCACCCCTCGAATCCCCGGCACGACTCCGGGGCTCCCGGCGGCGTACGGGTGGCTCTTGGTGGGTCTGATCGCTCGGGCTGCTCGGGCGGGTGATGCATGTGAGCGTGATACCTCAGAGGCATCTTGATACTTGCGAGGTATCGCGCTCATCGGGAAGCGGCTCCAGACGACAGCTCGGGCACCGCCACCCGCGACACCGCTCATGTCCGGACCTGCCTGCCGGTCGTCGGCCGGGCGGTCCCCGACGAGGTACCGCCGACCAGGGCACCACCGGCCACCGCCCGGGGTGCTCGCCTCGCGCCGCGCTTTGCGGCGTGTCGGGGCATCCGGCCGGTCGGACACCGCGACACGCCGCAAACAGTGGGCACGCCCGGCAGGTCGGCAAGAGCGGGTGGGTGCCATGACGGCGACGGCCGGCGAGCTTCGCGCTCGCCGGCCGTCGGGGTCGATGCCGTACCGGTCCGTTCACCCGGTAGGGCTCAGAAGGCCTCCTCCGGGAGGTCCATCAGGTCGAGGTCGGTGCCCTCGATGATCCGCCGGTCGGCGCCGAGGCGGGGCAGGACCTCGCGGGCGAAGAACCGGGCAGCGGCAACCTTGCCGGTGTAGAACGCCTTGTCGGCGGTGGAGACCTCGCCGGCCAGGGCGCGCAGCGCCACGTCGGCCTGCCGCTGGAGCAGCCAGCCGACGACCAGGTCGCCGACGGCCAGCAGGAACCGGCGGCTGGCCAGGCCGACCTTGTAGAGGGAGCGGGTGTCGCCGCCCTGCGCCTCACCGAGCCAGCCGGTCATCACCCCGAGCATGGTCTGGATCTCGGTGAGCGCCTTGCCGAGCGCCTGCCGCTCCTCCTTGAGCTGGCCGTTGCCGGCCTCGGAGGTGATGAACTCCTGGATCTCGGCGGCGACCGCCATCAGGGCCTTGCCGTTGTCCCGGACGATCTTGCGGAAGATCAGGTCCAGGCTCTGGATCGCGGTGGTGCCCTCGTACAGAGTGTCGATCTTGGCGTCGCGGACGTACTGCTCCAGCGGGTAGTCCTGGAGGAAGCCCGAGCCGCCGAAGGTCTGCAGCGACTCGTGACCGAGCAGTTCGTACGCCCGCTCCGAGCCGACGCCCTTGACCAGCGGGAGGAGCAGGTCGTTGACGCGCTTGGCCAGCTTGGTGGCCTTCTCGTCGCCGGCCGCCTCGGCGAGGGCGACCTTGTCCTGCCAGGAGGCGGTGTAGCAGACCAGCGCCCGCAGGCCCTCGGCGTACGACTTCTGCAGCATCAGCGAGCGACGCACGTCCGGGTGGTTGGTGATGGTCACCCGGGGCGCGGTCTTGTCGCTCATCTGGAGCAGGTCGGCGCCCTGCACCCGGTTCTTGGCGTACTCCAGGGCGTTGAGGTAGCCGGTGGAGAGGGTGGCGATGGCCTTGGTGCCGACCATCATCCGGGCGTACTCGATGATCATGAACATCTGCCGGATGCCGTCGTGCTTCTCGCCCAGCAGCCAACCCTTGGCCGGCACGCCGTGCTCGCCGAAGGTCACCTCGCAGGTGTTGGAGACCTTCAGGCCCATCTTGTGCTCGACGTTGGTGGCGTAGACGCCGTTGCGCTCGCCCAGCTCGCCGGTGTTCTCGTCGAAGTGGTACTTCGGCACCACGAAGAGCGACAGACCCTTGGTGCCCGGGCCGCCGACGCCCTCGACGCCGACCGGGCGGGCCAGCACGTAGTGGACGATGTTGTCGGTCAGGTCGTGCTCACCGGAGGTGATGAAGCGCTTCACGCCCTCGATGTGCCAGGAGCCGTCGGGCTGCTGGATCGCCCGGGTCCGACCGGCGCCCACGTCCGAGCCGGCGTCCGGCTCGGTGAGCACCATGGTGGAGCCCCACTGCTTGTCGATGAAGAGCCGCGCCCACTTCTTCTGCTGCTCGGTGCCCTCGACGTGCAGCACGTGCGCGAAGGACGGACCGGAGGCGTACATCCAGATGGGGGCGTTGGCACCCAGCACCAGCTCGGCCAGCGACCACCAGAGCGCGCGGGGGGCGTTGGTGCCGCCGAGGGCCTCGGGGAGGTCCAGCCGCCAGAACTCGGAGTCCATGAACGCCTGGTACGACTTCTTGAAGGACTCCGGCAGCGGCGCGGTGTGCGTCGCCGGGTCGAAGACCGGCGGGTTGCGGTCGCTGTCCGTGTAGCTGGCCGCGAGGTCCTCGCGGGCCAGGCGGTCGACCTCGGAGAGGAAGCTGCGGGCGGTGTCGACGTCCAGGTCCGAGTACGGCTCCTGGCCGAACGTCCGGTCCGCCCCGAAGACCTCGAACAGGTTGAACTCGAGGTCCCGAAGATTGCTCTTGTAGTGGGTCATGCTCGCTGGCCCCGCTTCCGGACAGGTGTTACCGATCAGTAACCCAGACTGTATTACTCGCCGGTAGCCAACGACAAGCCGATCCCGGAAGTGACGGCGATTACACACCTGCGGTTCAGGTGCCGATCGGCCCCACGACGGCGTCAGCCCTCCGCCGCGCCGACCTCCCAGCTGGGCACCGGCACCGTCGCGCCGCTGCGCGGACCGGTGTACTCCATCAGCACCAGCGCGATGTCGTCGTCGAGCCGGCCGTGCACCCACTCGACCAGCGCGGTCTCCAACGAGGCCAGACCGTCGCCGACCGTGCCGTGCCCGAGCAGCCGCCAGGCCCGGTCGGCGGTCGGGAAGAACTCCCCGTCCCGCCGCGCCTCACCGAGCCCGTCGGTGAAGAGCAGCAGCCGGTCGCCGGGCTCCAACCGCTCCACCCGGGGTCGGACCACCGGCATGAACCCGAGCGGCGGCGCGGGCGCGGGCGGCTCCAGCGGGATCACCGCGCCCCGGCGCAGCAGCAGCGGGGCGGGGTGGCCGCAGTTCACGATGGTCAGCGTGCCGCCCCGCTCCTCCACCAGCGCGGCGGTGACGAAGTCCTCGTCGCCGACGCTGCGGGCCACGGCCCGGTCCAGGTCGGCCACCACCGCGCGCAGATCGGTCCGCTCGTACGCGACGTGCCGGTACGACCCGAGCACGATGCTCGCCAGGCGCACCGCGTCCAGCCCCTTGCCGCGTACGTCACCGATGATCATGCGGACGCCGTACGGGGTGTCCATCGCCTCGTACAGGTCGCCGCCGATCTCCGCGGTGGCCGTCGAGGAGATGTAGCGGCCGGCGACGGCCAGGGTGCCCACCTGTGGACCGAGCGGCCGCAGCACCGCCTGCTGGGCGACCGACGCCAGCCGGGACAGCTCGCCGATCTCCCTGGTCTGGCGCTGCCGTACCGCCGCCACCCCCGCCGCGACGGCGGTGGCCAGGGCGAGCCCGAGCAGGTCGGCGGCGGTGGTCAGCGAGGTGGCCGGCTCGACCAGCGCCAGGCCGGCCGCCACCACCATCGCGACCAGGCCCACCCCGAGCACCGCCCGCCAGGCGGCGAACGCCGCGGCGAGGATCGGCGCAATGGTCATCAGCGCGAGGTGCTGGGATTCCCGGCCGTTGACCAGCTCGAACAGCGCGATGATCACGAGCAGGCCGAGGGCCGCGCCGACGCCGGCGCGGGATCCAGGGCTCAGCGGGCCGCGGCCCGTCTGGAAGGCATGCGTACGTACGTGGGACAGCATGCCTGATGAAGGGGGAGCGGTGAATGAACCTGACCCCTCGTCCGAGGGCGTTCTACCCGGCCGGATCGCATCGACGGACCGATCGCCGTCAGCCGAGCACCTCGTACCTGACGGTCAGCGCGCCCAGGTCGACCGAGGCGATCTTCTGGAACGCGGCCCGGGAGAGGTCGAGGCAGCGTCCGTCGATGAACGGGCCGCGGTCGTTGATCCGCACCGTCACCGCCCTGCCGTTGGCCGGGTTGGTGACCCGGACCCGGGTGTCGAACGGCAGCGTCTTGTGCGCGGCGGTCAGCTCGTCCGGGTCGAAGGTCTCACCGTTGGCGGTGAGCTGGCCCTCCGAGTAGAAGGACGCGCCGCAGGACCCGCTGTCGACCACGGTGCTCTTCGGGGCGGCCTTCTTCGTCGTCGCGGACGGCTTCGGCGCCGCGGTGCGGGCCCTGCTCCGGGAGGCGGCCTGGGACCGGCCGGTCCGCGGGCCGGCGGTGACGGTCGGCGACGGGCTGGCGCTCGGCGGGGCGCTGACGCTCGGGCTCGGGGAGGTGGTGGGCGCGTCGGGCGTAACGGCGCTCGGTACCGGTTCGGCGACGGCCGGGACCTGCGCCTCGCCGGAGGTCAGCTGGACCGCCCCCACCGTGCCGCCGACGGCGAGCGCCACGCCGACCGCGGCGGTGGCCGCGATGCCGGCCGGCGAGGAGAACATGCGGGTACGGGAGTGCCTGCCAGCCACCGGCCTGGTCCTTTCGTCACCTGAACAAACCGGGTCGGACCGTAACGAGAGAAGCACTTCCGAAGTCAACGTGATGATGATGGTATGCCCGGAATTGCAGTGGTACGTGTAGCCGATCAGCCGAGGGGGGGAGGGCCGATCGGGGGAGCATGACACCGGCGCTTCCCTCGGGCAGGATGGCCGGATGCCCGGTGAGCTGTGCGAACGTCTCGTCGAGCTGTTCCGCTGGGTCGATCCCGGACCGGGCAGCAGCCACCTGGTCAGCGACGTCTCCGGCTGGTGGCGCGACCCCGAGACGCTGGCCGCGCTCGGCCCGGCCCTCGTCGCACCCTTCCGGGACGCCCGACCGACCGTGGTGGTCTCCCCGGCCGTGACCGGGCTGATCCTCGGCCCGCTCGCCGCGACCACTCTCGGGGTGGGTTTCGTGCCGGCGCACAAGCCCAGCGACGGACGGCTGCCGGTCGGGCCGCTGACCTGGGCGCGGAGCGCACCGGACTTCCGCGGTCGCCAGGTCGACCTGGCCGTGGTGGACCGCCGGCTGGAGCCGGGCGACCGGGTGCTGGTGGTGGACGACTGGGTGGCCACCGGCGCGCAGCTCGGAGCGATCCGGGAGATCTGCGCGGCCCGGGGTGCCAGCTTCCTCGGCGTCGCCGCGATCGTGGTCGACTGCCCGCCCGACGTGGCGCGGGACCTGGGCGTCCACGGCCTGCTCGACGCGGACAGACTCACCGCCGGGATCGCGTCTTGACCTGAAGCCCGGTTCAGCTCCGACGATCGGAGGCATGGACCACGACATCCTGGACGAGGCGTACCGCCGGTTGCACCGCACCGGCCCGGAGTTCGAGGGTTGGCTCTCCAACCACGGGCCGATGACCGTCGAGGCACTGCTCCGGCACGGGCACCACCGGAGCGTGCACCGCTGGCTGGACGACTACCTGCGCCGGCTCGACGAACTGCCGCGCGGCCTGCGGCCGATCGAGGACTGGCGGGAGGCGCTCGGCGACCCGAAGCGAGCCGGGGACTGGCTCGCCCACTTCGACCGGGAGCTACGGGACAGCCCCTGGCAGGAGGTGCTCGGCACCTGGTGGCCGCGGCTGCTGCCGGGCATCGCGGCCGGCGCCACGCACGGCGTCATCCGGGTCGGCCACGCCGTCCGGGTGCTCCGCGAGGACGGGCCGACCCCGGACCGGCTGACCGAACTCGGGCAGGCGCTCGGTTACTGGGCCGCCCGCTGGCAGCCGGTGCCGGGTCTCCGCCTCGACCCGCCGCCCCGCCCGGACGGCCCGGACATCGTCACCGCGCTGGCCGGGCTGCCCCGGATCGCCGACCGCAGCGGCGGGATCCGGGAACGGCTGGAGCGCCTCCGGGACGTACCCGGGTGGGAGGGCGCGGTGGCGGCGCCGCGCCCGGCGCGGACGCCGGCCGACGCGGAGCGGGGCCTGGTCACCCTGGTCCACCGGGCCGCGCTGGACTACCTGCGGTTCGGGCACGGGCAGGCGGTCATGCTGGTGCACGCGGTGACCGCGCCGACCGCCGTGCTGCGGACCCTGCCGTCGATCGACCCGGCGCTGTGGGCGCCGAGCCTGACCGCGGCCTGGTCGGCCACGGCGGCGGTGACCGCGGTGTACGCCCCACCGACCGGCACGCCGCCGCCGGCGGTCGCGCCCGGCACCCCGGAGGAGGTCTTCGCCCGGGCCGCCCGGCACGGCGACGCGCACGTGGTCAAGCTGGCCGACGCGGTCCTCGACGCGCACGCCGCGACCGGCGACGAACGGGTGCTCGCCGCCCCCGGCTACGCCGGTCAGCTGATCTGAACGGACTCCCTCTGAGTTCCCGCTGGGTAACCTCGGCAGGATGTGGCCTCGGATCGGTGGACTTCGCGCGCTCGCCCTCGGCACCCCCGGCGATGTCCGGACCAACCTGAACACCCTGGTGCTGGCGGGCGTCAAGACGGCGACCGCCGGGCTGCTCACCGAGTACGCCGAGGAGGGTGAGGAGCTGGAACACGTCGGCGAACGGCTGGCCCTGGTGGACGACCGGGACACGCTCGTCGGCGTCGTCGAGGTGACCGGGGTGGAGATCGCCCGCTTCGCCGACGTGCCCTGGGAATTCGCCCGCTCCGAAGGGGAGGGTGACCGTTCCGTCGAGGAGTGGCGGGCCGGGCACGCCGCCTACTGGGCGCGCCTCGGCACCCCGGTCACCGACGACACCCAGATCGTCTGCCTGCGCTTCCGGCTGGTCTCCGCCGGTGACGGTGGCGTCGCCGGCGGCGACCTCAGCACCTGAGGCCGGCCCTCCCTTACGACCCGGCGCCGCGCAGCTCGGGCAGGAGCCGGGTGGCGACGTCCACCAGTACCCCCTCGTCTCCGGCGTACCAACTGCTGGCCCGGGGCCAGTGGGTGATCACGTCGGTGAAGCCCAGGGCCGCCGCGCGGGCGACCTGGTTGGCAAAGAAGTCCGCGCTGCGCAGCGAGAAGACCGGCGCCGAGTCCAGCGACAGGTACCGGTCCAGGGTGGCCGGTTCCCGTCCGGCCGCCGCGAGTGCCGTGTCGAGCCGGGCGCAGAGCGCGCCGACCCCGTCCCACCAGCCCTCCAGGTCCTCCTCGCCGGTGCCGGTGGTCACCCAGCCCTGCCCGAACCGGGCGACCAGCCGCATCGAGCGGGGGCCGTTGGCGGCCACCACGAACGGCACCCGGGGCTTCTGCACGCAGCCCGGGTTGTTGCGCGCGTCCACAGCGGCGAACCACTCGCCCTGCCAGGTGGTGCCGTCCTCCCGCAGGACCAGGTCGAGCAGCTCGGTGAACTCGCCGAACCGGTCGACCCGCTGGCGCGGCGGCAACGTCTCGCCGCCCAGCACCGCGGAGTCGAAGCCGATGCCGCCCGCCCCGAGGCCGAGCAGCACCCGGCCGTCGGAGACGTCGTCGAGGGCGGTGACCTGCCGGGCGAACGCCGCCGGGTGCCGGAAGTTCGGCGAGGCGACCAGCGTGCCGAGCCGGATCCGCGAGGTCACCGTGGCGGCCGCGGTCAGGGTCGACATCGAGTCGAACCAGGGGCCGTCGACCAGGTCCCGCCAGCCGAGGTGGTCGTAGGTCCAGGCGTGGTCGAAGCCCCACTCGTCCGCCTGCCGCCACCGGCGCTGCGACTCGGCCCAGCGCTGGTCGGGAAGGATCACGATGCCAATCCGCATGATCATCAGCGTACGGTTCCCGGGCGGCCGCGGACGGCGCGGACACGCTCGAAAGGGCGAGGGCCCTCCTGATCCGTCGTCAGCTACCGCTGTGCGAGCACGCCCCGGTCAGGGCCGGCCATGGGCCTCGGGTACCGCTCCGCCGACCCACTGCGTCCGCGGGCACGGGTCGGAACCAGCGCCGCGAGAAGCAGGCCGAGGACCGCCGCCGCAGCCGCGGCGACGAACGTGGTCCGGAACGCCGCTGCCGAGGGCAGCGCCGCCGCGCCGACCATGACCGTGCTCTGTGCCAGGATCACGCTCGTGACCGCGCTGGTGGCGCTACCTCCGAGCGAGCGCATCAGGAGGTTCAGTCCGTTGGCCGAGGACGTCTCGGTCACCGGGACCGCGTCGGTGATCAGCTTCGACGTGGCGGTGACCGAGATGCCGACACCGGCTCCGATGACGGCCGAGGCGACGACGAAGTCGATGACGCTGTCCATCCTCAGCGTGACGAGCAGGTAGCCGGCGGCGATGACGACCGCTCCCAGCATCATGGTCAGCCGGGCCCCGTAGCGGGCGACCAGGCGGGCCGAGAGCGGAGTCAGCAGCAGCGCCACCAACCCGTTCGGCAGGATGACGAGCCCCGCTCGCACCAGGCTCTGACCGAAGCCATGGCCCGTGGCGGAGGGTGCCTGCAGGATCTGCGGAAACACGACGAGCATGGTGTAGACCGCGAAGCCGACCGCGACGGTGGCCAGGTTGGTCATCAGCACCGGTCGCCGCGCGGCAAGCCGCAGGTCGACAAGGGGGGAGCGGCTGTGCAACTGGTGCCAGCCCCAGGCGAGCAGGATGGCGACGGCCGCCGCGCCAAGGCCGAGCGTGCGGATGTCACCCCATCCCCACTGCCCGCCGTTGACGATCGGCAGCAGCAGGCCGATGAGCCCCACGGTCAGCCCGATGGCGCCGACGACGTCGAAGCGTCCCTCGGTGCGCTGCGGCGACTCCGGCACGAGCAGCGCGGTCAGGAGGGCACAGAGCAGGCCCAGCCCAGCCGCTCCCCAGAACAGCACGTGCCAGTCGAAGTGCTGGGCGACCAGGCCGGCCAGGGGGATCCCCGCCGCGCCGCCGAGGCCGAGCGTCGCGGTCAGGACCGCGATCGCCCCGCCCATCCGCTGCGGTGGCAGTTGGTCCCGGAAGAGGCCCAGTGCGAGCGGGACCACCCCGATCGCACAGCCCTGCAGCCCACGGCCGACAACCATGAGCCACAGCGAACTCGTCACGGCGGAGATGACCGAGCCGACGGTCATCACGGCGAGCGTCAGCAGCAGGGCCCGCCGTTTGCCGAAGAGGTCACCGAGGCGCCCGCTGACCGGGGTGATGATCGCACCGGTCAGGAGCGTGATGGCGACGACCCACGACGCGTCGGTGGGCGAGGCGTTCAGAAGTGCGGGAAAGCTCGGGATGAGCGGGATGACCAGCGTCTGCACCAGCGCCGACAGCAGACTGGCGACGGAAAGTACGGCAACGATCACCGAAAGGGAACCGGAACGCTTCATGCGTGTCTCCGCGCGGGGCGATTAGGGATCTTGTCAACGGCTTGCGGAGGGACGCGTCCGCCCTTCGACCTGATGAAGCCTGCCAGAACTTGCTTGCTCAAGCAAGCATAAGCCGCATGGCTGCCGTCACAGATCCACGGACCCCCGGCCGCCCCGGTCGACCTCGAACTCCGCCCTCGGGTCGGCTGCGGTACGGATCGCCGAAACGGGCCGCGAACGGGCCGGACACCGCGCCGACGCCGGGATAGGATCCGCCGCTACCGCCGGCGCGACTCCGGTGGCCCCGCCGCCCCACCCGTGACCGGAGGTAGGCCATGGCCCCGACCACCGACCCGTCCGCCCGCCGCCGTGCGCCGCGGCGGTGGCTGGGCCGCCTCGACAGCAGCAGCGTCGTCGCCTGGGCCGGGCTCGCCGCGCTGGTGTGCGGGCTGTTCGGCGCGGCGCTCGCCACCCGGCTGGCCTGGGAGACCGCGCGACCGATGCCCGGTCGCGCCGAGGCGGGCGAGGTGTTCCGGTCGGTGCTGCCCGGCCACCGGCTCGACGACGTGTCCGCCTCGTCGGCGTTCTTCGTCTTCTACACGCACCCGGTGCGCCTGCACCACCTGGATCAACTGCTCCTCGGTGACGGCGGCGAGTACGAGCAGGCCACGACGCAGGCGTGGACGGCGGGCAGCCCACCCGTCCCCGTCGCGCAGGCCGTCACGGAGGCCCAGCGACGGCTCCGGGAGGACGGCTGGCACCTCGACGGGATCAGCGTGACGACCGACAACAGCTGCGCCGACAAGTTCTGCGCCGCCTCGGCGAGCATCACCCGTACCACCGTCGAGGCGCACCGCCGCGACACCCTGCTCACCCTGACCACGACCGACCCCACCCTCGAAGCCGACGTCCCGTACGCCTCGATCGGGCTGCGGCGGGCCACGCCGCCCCTGGTCCCCTACGCCGCGGTGGCCGGCGGGCTGGCCGGCGCCCTGGCCGGCTGGCTGGTGTTCGGCTGGGCGAGCCGCCGCACCGAGGGCACCCACCCGGCCGGGTCCGTGGTCAAGGGCCTCTTCGGCGTGACGATGGTCCTCTGGTGGGCGCCGGTCCTGCTCGGCGCCCCGTCGATGGCGACCCACCACAGCGACGAGCCGCACACCCAGTGGCATCCGCTGTGGGAGTGGCTGGGCCAGCCCGCGCTATCGCTGCCCTTCCTGCTCGGCACGGTGAGCGCGCTGGCGGCGTGCGGCCTGGCCGCGACACCCCGGCGGGCGGCCGCACACCCGGCCGACTGACCGGGGTGCGACCGGAGTCAGCCCGCGAGCTTGGCCATCATCCGGGGCAGGTGCGGGTCGAGGGCCCGCGGGTCCGCCGCCGCCACCTCGGCCGGCGTCCACCACCGGACGCCCCGGAACTCCCCCGGGTCGGGCGTCAGCGCCTGGTCGCGGCGGCCCGCCAGCACGTACCAGAGGCTCACGTCGACGTGCCGGTCCTCGGGCGGGCCGACCGTCGGGGTGACCGTCAGGAAGAGCGGACGTTCGCCGGGAGTCGGCGGGAAGACCGCCGGCACGCCGAGCTCCTCCACGACCTCCCGGCGTACGGTCTCCAGCGGGTGTTCGTCCGGCTCGACGTGGCCACCGGTCGGCAGCCACCGGTTGGCCGCGCGGTGGTCGACGAGGAGCACGGACCCGTCCGCGGGGTCACGGAGCAGGAAGTACGCGACCAGGTGCGGCGACGGGGTGCGCGGCTTGGCCCGCCGGAAGACGTCTTCGGTGCGTCCCAACCAGTCGAGGCACTCGGCCCGGTGTGCCGCCTCCAGCTCGTCGAGCGGCGAGATCGCCCCGACCAGTGCCCGGATCTCGTGCAGCACCGTCATCCCGACATCCTGCCACCGTCCGTTCCGGACCGTGCGGCGTCCGCGGCGGCGCGGACGAACTCGCGTACCCGCTCGGTGGTGTTGGTCTCCAGCCAGACCGGCCCGCGCAGGATCGGTGGCGCGTCGTGGATCGGCACGTAGGCGACGTCGGGACGGGGGTAGTACCGGCGGGTGTGCTCGCCGACCGGCAGGACGCCCCGGCCCATCGCGACCAGCGAGAGCATCTCGGAGAAGGTGTTGCCGGAGGGCCCCTTCGGCACCGGCCGGCCGGACGGTGTCCGGTCGGGGGTGCGGTCCCGCTTGAACGCGGCGGAGGTCACCTCCGGGTACTGCACCACCGGGTGGGCGGCGAGGACCTCCAGGGAGACCGACTCCGCGCCGGCCAGCGGATGCCCCGCCGGCACCGCCAGCAGCCGGGCCTCCGACAGCAGCGCCGGGCCGTTCGCCATGCCGTCGAAGGGGTACGAGGCGATGAGCACGTCGATCGAGCCGTCGAGCAGACTGGCCCGGGAGTTGGCGAGCTGCGCCTCGTGGACGTGCACCTCGCAGTCGGGACGCCGTTCCCGGAACAGGGCGACGGCACGGAGCAGCACCGGGGCGGTCCACTCGCCCAGGAAGGCCACCCGCAGCTCTCCGCTGACGCCCCGGCCGGCCTCGACGGCCCGGCGTACGGCCTGATCCATGCCGGCGACCAGGGGACGCAGGTCGTCGGCGAGCCGGCGACCGATCGGGGTGAGCTGCACGACCCGGCTGGTCCGGGCGAACAGCGGGGCGCCAATGCGCCGTTCCAGCTTCCTGACGACCTGGCTGACCCGTCCGGTGGTGACCCGCAGCCGGTCCGCCGTCCGCCCGAAGTGCAGCTCCTCGGCCAGGGTCAGGAAGGTCTCCACCTCGTGCCGCTCCAGCAACCCCCGACTCCCGTCGTTTAGTCCGGCTCAACGAATGTAGTCCGATCGCGGCTTGGTCGCCCGCTCGGCACCGACCAGGGTGGAAGGCGCACCGGGAGCCGTTCCCGGGCACCTCGTCGGGAGGCGACATGACCACCATCGACGGATACCTGGCCGGGCTGGACGAGCCGTTGCGCGAGATCGGCGCCAAGCTGCGCCCCGTCATCGAGGCGGCGCTGCCCGCCGCCACCGCCGCGATGTGGCACGGCCACCCGGTCTGGGGGCTCGGTGACCGACCGGGACAGCAGCCGGTCTGTCTGGTCAAGGCGTACCCGTCGTACCTGACCTTCGGGCTGTGGCACGGGCAGGAGGTGGACGACCCGTCGGGTCGGCTCGTGCCGGGCGCGCGCTCGATGGCTTCCGTGAAGCTGCGTACCCTCGACGAGGTCGACCCGGCCCTGTTCACCGACTGGCTGCGCCGGGCCCGCCCCCGGGCGGCGACGGCGTGACCACCATGCGGGTCACCGGATTCGACCACCTGGTCCTCACCGTCGCCGACGTCGAACGGTCCCTGCGGTTCTACTGCGGATCGCTCGGCCTGGCACCGGTCCGTCTCGACGACTGGCGGGCCGGGCGGGTGCCCTTCCCCTCGGTGCGGATCGACGCGGGCACCATCGTCGACCTGGTCCACGGCCGGCGGGGCGAGTCGAACGTCGACCACTTCTGCCTGGTGGTCGCCCCGCTGGACTGGGCGGAGGTGGTCGCGTCCGGTGCCTTCGACGTCGTCGAGGGCCCGGTGGGCCGGTTCGGCGCCCGGGGGTCCGCCACCTCGATCTACGTACGCGATCCGGACGGCAACGTGGTCGAGCTGCGCTGGTACCCGCAGGACGCGTGACGGCCCGACGTGGCCGCGGCCCCTCGCGAGCCGCTCCCGGGCGGACCTGATCGTCCGCCGCCCCACCTGGTTGTTCCTCGGGTACGGGAGCTGGTTCGTCTTCGTCGAGGGCCTGATCAGCCGGTTGGAGCTGCAACGCGGAGGCCCTGGGGGGCATGGCCCCTCACTGTCGGGCTTCACGCCGCCCCAGGACTTCTGCAACCCGCATGAACCCGTCTGTGCCGTGGCCCAGTCCGACGACCCGGCGGGCCACGCTCTCGGCCGCACGCATCACGCCGGCGTCGATGCCGTTAGCCTCGGACGCCTGGACGATGTGGGCCATGGACGACACCGCAGAGGTGATCGGGTTGTCCTCGCCGGAAAAGCTGCCCGTGTCCACTTCCTCCGCGGCCTCCTCGAAGATGGGTGGGAGGATCGCGCCGATGCCCTTGGCGAAGGGTGCCAGCTCCCGGGCGGTGATCCCCTCCGCCGTCGCCACCGCCAACGCGTGCGCGTAGCCCGCCATCGCGGTCCAGAAGATGTCGAGCAGTGCGATGTCGTACGCCGCTGCCCGGCCGATCTCCTCGCCGAGATGGGTGTGGGTGCCGCCCAGCGCGTTCAGCACCGGCTGGTGCTCCCGGTAGAGGTCCTCGGGACCGCTGTAGATGATCGCCGCGTCCGCGGTTCCGATGGTGCTGGTCGGCGTCATGATCGCACCGTCCAGGTACCGGATGCCGTGTCCGGCCGCCCACTGTTCGGTGTCCCGGGCCCGGTTCGGAGTGTCGGCGGTCAGTTGGACGACTGTGCGCCCCTCGAGGGCATCAGTGACCGCGTCGCGTCGCAGGATGGCGTCCGACGCGTCGTAGTTCACCACGCAGACCACGATCAGTCTGCTCGCGGCGGCCGCCTCCTCGGCCGACCGGGCGCTGACCGCGCCGCGCTCGACCAGCTCCCGATCCCTGCCCGGCGTCCGGTTCCATACGATCGTCCGCAGGCCGGCGTTCAGGAACGCGCCGGCCAGCGTCCGACCCATCGGTCCCAGACCGAGCACTGTGACAGAATTTTCGGCGTACGAGGTCATGACTCAACTCCGATGAACGAGTGAAGATTGAACGAATAGGACGACCATGACGCGCAGTCGTGCCCAGGACCTGAACGTCTGCGGAGTGACGGCCGCAATCGCCGTGATCGACGGCAAATGGAAGACGGCTCTGCTCTGGTTGCTGGAATCCGGTCCGCGCCGTCCCGGGGAACTGCGCCGGCAACTGCCGGGCCTCACGGAGAAGGTGCTGACTCAGGCGCTCCGAGAGATGGAGGCCGACGGACTGGTACACCGGGAGGCGTACGAGGTGCTGCCGCTGAAGACCGAGTACTCCCTGACCACGTTCGGCCGCGAACTCGCCGAGGCACTGGCCCCTCTCTCCGACTGGGGCCACCGCCGCCTAGACAAACTTGCCGAAGCCCATCGGGCCTCCTGACGAATCGACCAAATTCCCCTCCACCCAGATCTGGCAGCCTCCCGACCGCCCACAGCCAGATTCGCCGCAGGCGTACCTGGCGACAAGTACCCACAAAAAGGTGGCTACGGCAGGCGGTGAGGGGTGTTGGGAACGCGGCGCGCACACTCCGGCTCGGCTGGTCCGTGACCACCCCGAGCTCTGGCGGCCGTGCGGACCACCGCTCAAGTGTCGAGCGAGGACCGCAGCCGAGCGATGGCGCGGAGCACCTCGTCGCGGTTGCCGGCGGACTTGAGCCAGCTCGGCAGCCTGGCCACCAGGGTCAAGCCGTCCGGCGCCGGACCCCGCTCGCGCAATCGAGCGCCGACGTAGCCCTGCAACAGATCAAGGTGCCGGCGATTGAACGCCCAGAGCGTCCGCCCACCGCAGCACCTCGCCCTCAACCACAACGGCAGACGGAAGAACGGATCCAGCGGCCCGCCCCAACAGGAGCCCGAGGACCCCCCGGGAGACCAGGACGCCGAGTACGCACAGCGCGTGCAGGCGAGCTGGCGGGGCGACGACGGCACCCACCTGTCGCTGGTCGAGCGGGCAGAGTTCACCGCTCGATGCCCGCAGCGGGGACACACCGCGTAGATGTCCTCCGCCGCCAGCTCGTACAACCTGATCGACGGATCCCGGAACCGGTCCTGCTCATTGACCTGCTGCTGGTCCACGACACCCACCATGCCGCAGATCGGCACCGAGACGTGCGTGCCGAGGCGCTACTCTGCGCGCACGATCCTGCTCCAGCGCTGGCTGGCTGTCGCTGAAGGGGTTGGCGTGGGCACCTTCGGAACCGGACCGTTCAGCAGCGACGGCGCTCTGGACTTCCTCGAAGAACTCGCCGAGCGGCCACCGGAGCAGCACCTCGACGCCCTTCGGCACATGCTCACCTTCGTCCTGACCAATCGCAGCCTCCTCTGGCAGGAGTTCTTCCCCGACCAGATCGTCGCGGCGGTAGCTCTCGTAGCCGCCGCTCTTCCCGGTGGTGAGCACCTGCAGCACCGCCTGGCGGAACTGTCCGACGAGACAGACCTGGCGACGCTTCCCGCGCCAGCTCCGGACCTCGCGGCGCCCGCACTGGAAGCGTTGCTCTTTGTCGCCGGTCCCGGCCCTGGCACCAGGGGTGGACGACCGAGGCGAGCAGAGCCGACGCGCGACGGACCACCGATGACCTCATCACCATCCTGAGGGCGGCAATCTAGCCGGAGGTCGACCTCCAGCGAGGTCAGCCGTTCACTCCGCGAAGCGGCTGCCAGTCCCACCCGCTGAGCTTGGACAGCACCGCCTCCCACGCCGCCGCGATCAATTCCCGGGCGTGTTCATCGCACAGCGCCAACCGGACCGCGAGGTCCTTGACGGCGAGTTCGAGTCTGATTCCCTTCCGGTACTGCGCGATCGCCTCCAGCGGGTCGTCGGTCCACGCCTCTCCCCGGGTCGCCGGACGGGGACATCCATTCGCCATGCAAGTCGGCATCAGACGATGCTCTCCGCCAGCGAGTCCCCGCGCACCAGTGTGGAAGAGCGTGCTCCACCGGCCGTGATGCCCGAAACGTGGCAAGGCCTGCCAGGGCGTTCACCTCCGAAAGCAGGTCAGCGGCCTGGTTTGCCCTCGGGTGACACCCCCTTATGGCCCGGGGGTGGCCCGGCCCCGCCCCTGCCTTGCAAAGATCAAGCCTGTTGTCGGCCGGCGTCGGCTGGTGTGGCTGACCTGCTCAACTCGTCGGTTGCCGTCGCTCGTCACCCACGCCTGTCGGCCGGCTTGGCTGTACCAATGGCTGTACAGCCCAACGGACGTGCGGCCACGCGGGCAGCGGCCATCACCGGGATGCGGCCCGCTTAACGTCCATCAGCTCAAGCACCTCGTCGCTGAGTCCGTGGATCGCGATGTCGTCACGGTGGCTCTCCCACCGTTCGCGGTCGAGCACCAGGTTGATCTGCTCTTGGCGGGCACCGTCGAAAGCCCGGATTGTGGTGCCGTTCGACTGATAGCCAAGCGACCACGAGACTCCCAGCGACGGCGCGTTGGTGGACCAGGCGGCGGACTCGGCGCGATCCGCTCCCAGCCCGGCGAACGCGAGGTGCAGGATGGCGCCCCGCATCTCCTTGCCGTAACCACGCCGCTGGAACCGCCGCGCGATCCATGACCCCGTCGAGACGGTCTTAGTGATCCCAAAGTCCTGCGCGCCGATCTCCTGCACCCCGACGCACGCGCCATCGACCTTCACAGCCATTACCAGGTTCCATCTGTTCGGCCGCCAGTCCGCTAGGGACGCCCAGTAGTACCGCAGGAACGACCACTCGGCCTGCGGCGACGGTCCCGACTCCCATCCCGCTACGGGCGAACGCGCCAGAAAGCGGTTCTGCGGATCGTAGATGCCGTCTGCCGCATGGATCGCCAGTTCGGCAAGCTCGTCCTCACCCGGTACAGCCAGATCAAGCACGGACGTCGTCACCCGCAGACGGCGCGCGGGCCAGATCTCGGCCAATGTCATCCGAGCATCATGCCCTGTCCTGCCGTCTGCCGTCGCCCGAAGGTGTTGGCGGATCTCCTCGTCGGGCAGTCGTAGACCGTCCAGCCTTCCCGGACGGGGACAAGGTGGAGCGCCCTACCGGACGAACGACCTTGGCCCCGTCCGGGAAGGCTGGTAGCCCTTGTGGTGCCCGGCGAGGTGATTCGCTCCGGCTGATCTCTGAGGAGGGCCCTGGTTCGGGGCGGAGCCCCGAGGTCTTCATGGTTCTCGTCGTCCATCAGCGTTGCCGGCCGGCCCGGCCGATGCCGGCCGGAGGTCGCCAGCAGGCCGGGGCCGGGCCGGCGCGGCCCGCTTTGCGGGCCGCCTTGATCTGATAGAGCGCAATTCGGCAGTCTGTGACCTGGCGGTCGGCGTCCCACCAACTGCTCCGGCCGAGTCGGGTGGGGTCTTCCCGGCTTCCGCTGGCGGCAACACTGATCAGGGCCCCGCCGGCACGCTTCCTCGGGGGTCACTCCCGACCGCCGCCGCGCGGACGCTTCGCCCTGGCGATCTCGCCCCGGATCGGGAGCCAGTAGAAGGGGATCAACGCGGTGAT